>DATACK010000001.1:0-5189 GCA_036259115.1 Gammaproteobacteria bacterium
TTGCTACTAACCTATAGTCATTGTTTAGATAATGGGGCCAATGCAGGACTCAAACCTACGACCAAGGGATTGTGGGTTACTTGAAGCGACATGGCCTACGGGATAGTGTGCTATCCTGCCTCAAACCGACGCTTAGCTATCCGAACGCAATCGCCGCCGCTGACGCATTCCTGTCGCGGCTTATTGTTACCCATCCTGTTACCCAAAGCGTCTATTCAGGCCCTTATCGACGCTGATTATAAAGCAAGCTGCTGATTAAACTGGTGCCGGCGAGAGGAATCGAACCTCCGACCTACTGATTACGAATCAGTTGCTCTACCGACTGAGCTACACCGGCTTATTCAACTTGGTACTAGCCGTTCCTGATGGGATACCGCAACTTTGTAAACCCTAGCCATACTATCCGTGGCGTGGCGCTCGGCGGGAAAATGACACGTTAGGTGTCATTTCTTCATCCGCCTAGCCTAACCGAGCTACACCAGCAGACTGACCGGTAGAATAGTGCATGCGCTACGAAGGCTCAAGGCAGGGCCCTGTTCCACCACTCTAGCTGTCAAGTGAGCGCACAAAAGAATTTATCGAACAGCATTCAGCGCATATGGCCCAGATGGAAGTTGTGGCGGTCGGCCCAGCATCAGGTCGACCGCAAGTTGCGCCGAAGCAGGAGCCAACACTATACCGCAACGAAAATGTCCTGTGTTGAAATAAAGCCCTTGGATATCTGGATGTTGGCCGACGTAAGGAATGCCCCCAGGTGAACCAGGGCGCAGTCCCGACCAATGATGCTCTATGGGATATTTATCCAGTGCGGGCACCCATTCGAGGGCCTTGATCCGTAGATCCTCTCGGGCTTGCGCGGTAGTGGCCTTGTCGAATCCGGCCTCTTCTAATGTGCTGCCTACCAGCACGTGCCCGTCGCGGCGCGGGATCAGATAATCGCCATGACACAGGATCATATGTCGCACTAGGTTTGGTCTGGTTTTAAACAGGATCATCTGGCCACGTACCGGTTCAACCTCGATGGGCATACAGGCCGACGGTATTAGCCGTGCGCTCCAGGCGCCGCTGGCAATGACGACGCGTTTGGCATTGATTGCACCTTGCGCCGTCTCCACACCAGCTACTGTATCGCCTTCCAAACGTAGACGGAGCACCTCCGTATGCTCGCGATATTCGATACCGCGCATATCGAGGCTCGCGTGCAGTGCCTTGATCAGGCGTGGACTACGGATCTGCGCAATGGCCGGCAACCACAATCCATGCTCGAAAGACGGCGCCAGAGCAGGTTCGTATGCGCGCAGTGCCTCCTGCGTCAGATACTCAACTGACGTATCATATTCCGCATCCCATCTCAGCGCCTCCTGTTCTTCCGCGTCCAGCACTAACATGCCGCTCGGGAGCCATTCGGGATCGATACCTGTTTCTCCCTTCAAGTTTTCGGCAAATCGTGCATAAGCCCGCTGACTGATAGCCGCCATGCGGTTCACGGGCGCCGGATATTGCCACGGGTAAAGTGGCGATAAAATACCGCCGCCTGCCCATGAGGCCTCGCGGCCGAGGTGACCACGTTCCAGTAGCAACACGCGCACTCCGGCTTCATGTAGACAACGCGCAGTGAGCATGCCTATCAGGCCACCGCCAACTACGATGCAATCAAACACCCGGGAACTGCGCGAGGGGAGGGAGGACAATCTGCCGTGTTATGCTGAGAGTGGAGCGGGTGATGGGAATCGAACCCACGTCATCAGCTTGGGAAGCTGAGGTTCTACCATTGAACTACACCCGCGATGGCGTCATTGTAGGCTTTAATGGCTAGCTATCAAGTCCTACGGCAGACGGTTTTTTAGGTAAACTTAAGACAATGCCAATGCAACGCGCCAGCAAACAGCTAAACATTTTGCTTAACGGCGAGCCCAAGACGATACCTACTGATACCACCACCGCGCAGCTTGTAGAGATGCTTGAACTGAGCGGTAAGCGGCTAGCGGTGGAAATAAACGAGGAGATTGTCCCGCGCAGCCGCTACGGCTCGCACCGGCTCCAGGAAGGCGATCGCGTCGAGATCGTGCACGCGATCGGCGGGGGATGAGGCCAGAAAATTGATTCACTGAGTCAATTTTCTGGCCGAACGTCCATACAAGGATAGATAGGCTAGGGCTTGCTAGTGACGCTATGTGGGCTCAGGATGGCTAGTGCAATCTTTATTTAATGGCACTGTGCTTCGTTAATTCGGCCAAACGCCTGGTCAAAAGAGTAGACAGAGGCCTAAAAAAATGCCGCAATGCCGCGCCAGGGATGGCTAGTACAGAGCGAATGCCGCACGCAGGGCGAACTGCGCAGCAGTGAACGGGCCCATGGGTAAGCCGCAAGACGGCGAACGCCACACCAGACTAAGGTGTGGCTGGACTCACCAGCGCGGCAAGATGCCAAGCTGAGACAGTAGGCTCTGGGGTTAATGACCGCAGCATAGATTAAGTGACGCCCCGTGCGTTACGAAAGCCCGTTCAATACCACAGCACATGCTTTGTCGTGACGGCTAGACCATTTAGACTGAGGTTTAGCGAAGGCATGCTGATACGCCAGGGTGCTTAGCAGCATACAACGGCCGAGCACTGAGATATTAACCGTTCCAGACTAACTGAATTACCTATGTCAAGCTTGCATAAACCATCTGAGCCAATTCGCGATGACGCACTGGTGGTCGCAGGGCGCAGCTATCGCTCCCGCTTACTTATCGGTACCGGCAAATATAAGGACTTGGCACAGACCCAGGCGGCGGTAGAGGCAAGCGGCGCGCAGATCGTCACTGTGGCCATTCGCCGCACCAACATCGGACAGAATCCTAATGAACCTAGCCTGCTAGACGTAATTCCACCGGATCACTACACGATCTTGCCTAACACCGCAGGTTGCTTCAACGCCAAAGACGCAGTACGCACCTGCCGGTTGGCTAGAGAACTCTTAGACGGACACGATCTGATCAAGCTGGAAGTGCTTGGCGATGAAAAGACGCTGTACCCCGACATTATCGAGACCCTCAAAGCCACCGAGTCGCTACTTAAGGATGGCTTCAAGATCATGGTCTACACGAACGATGACCCGGTGATCGCACGCCGTCTGGAGGAAATGGGCTGCGTGGCGGTCATGCCATTGGCTGCACCCATTGGCTCTGGGCTCGGCGTGCGCAATGCATACAATATCTTGACCATCATCGAGAACGCCGGTGTACCAATCATCGTCGATGCCGGCGTGGGCACCGCCTCGGATGCTGCTATCGCCATGGAGTTAGGTTGCGACGGTGTATTGATGAATACCGCTATCGCCGCGGCGCGTGATCCGGTGTTAATGGCCGCTGCGATGAACAAGGCGGTAGCGGCCGGGCGCGAGGCATTTCTGGCTGGGCGCATGCCGCGTAGGCGTTACGCGTCGGCATCATCACCCCTGGACGGAATCTTTTTCTAAGACTTAGCCGCTCGCGCACAGCGTGTGGCACCTTTGAGGATTCATCACGGCTTCGCAGCAGCAAACGAGTATACCTGCTCTAGCGTCGTTATGAGTCAATGATAGAGAGCATCAGACCCCGCCGCTCTGTCCACAGCTATGTGCGCCGCGAAGGGCGCTTGACGCCCGCACAACAAAAAGCGCTTGCCACTTTGTGGCCTCGTTATGGGCTCGATCTATCTTCAGAGCCAATTAATTTCTCGGGCGTCTTCGGCCGTATCGCGCTGATCACTTTAGAGATCGGATTCGGCAACGGCGCTGCGCTGGCGACACTTGCAGAGCGCTCACCTGAACGCGATTTCCTAGGCATCGAGGTGCATCGGCCTGGCGTCGGTCACTTGCTGCGGGTGCTCGAGGCCAAAGGTTTAGCGAATGTGCGCGTGATCTCTGACGATGCCGTGATCGTATTACGTGATGCGATACCTCCCGCGTCGCTGCACGAGGTGTTGCTGTGGTTTCCAGATCCTTGGCCAAAAAAGCGGCATCACAAGCGCCGGCTCGTGCAACCAGAATTTATCCATTTGCTGCACGGTTGTTTAGCCCCGGGAGGTAGACTCCACATGGCGACCGACTGGGAGGACTATGCCTTGCACATGCTTACGACTGTGGAGGCAGATGGAGGATTCGACAATATAGCCGGCGCAGGAAATTTTTCACCGCGACCGGCGAGCCGTCCGCTCACTAAATTCGAGCAACGCGGCCAACGGCTGGGCCACCCGGTATGGGAATTAATCTATCATCGCGTTTGAATGCGCTCAGTGGAAGTACGGCAAAAGCTGCGCGCAGTCAAGCTGGAATGCGCAGCGCACATCTCCGCATGATTGTTGCAACGTCGCTGCCAGGCGTATTCCAGAGCCTGCGCTCGCGTTTGGAAGAAAAGCTTCTCACCTATTTGCTGTATAAGCCCGGACTGGATAAACGCCGCTTGCAACTTGCCCTTGGCGCATGCGAATAACATCTCGGTGCCCCATGCGCGCAGGCGCAGCGCCGTCTCACGCAGCATCTGCTCACAGGTCACGTCGATATCGGATATGGCCTCGCAATCGACGACCACAGGCTTGAGGCGCGGCTTAGTGGCCATGCGCTCCAGCAGCGTATTCTCGAAATAACTACTGTTGACGAAGAATAACGGATTCTCCTTGCGCAGGACAGAAATGTAGGGCAGGTCTTCAAATTGTGCTCTTCGGCGTCGACATAGGCGCCGTCCGCAGTGCGTCCCAACACCACGATCCTTGGGCGCATGGTGCGAAACACGTAAAGCCCAAACCCTAACAGTACACCGGCGATGATGGTACCGTCCAAGTGCGGTGCCAATATTAGGATCCACATAAGCATCCAAATGATTGCAAGCAAGTTCGTAAACCGGCCGTAAAGCTGCATTTTTAACTTTGCGTCATCTAAGCTAATCCTTGCCATTCTACCTGAAGCTACCACATTTTGGCGGTACCTTTTCGCATAGGTACTGTCATTCCGAATTGATGTACCGTCATATGGCGCTGACCGACAGAGAAGTACAGACAAGCGCTAAACCTGCTGATAGGCCATTAAAGCTGACTGACGGCCATGGCCTTCACCTGCTGGTAAAGCCAAACGGCGAGAGATACTGGCGCTTGCAATACCATATGGCAGGCAAGCAAAAGCTGTTGGCCTTGCGTCTATCCGCAAGTGAGTTTAGGAGTTCGGACTCG
>DATACK010000002.1:0-1639 GCA_036259115.1 Gammaproteobacteria bacterium
AACGATCAACGAATATTTTTTATCATCATACACGCTTTCAATTTATGATGGCTGTGAATTCGGCTGCCCCTATTGTGACGGGTGGGCGTATCGCGTGCGCCCCTTTAATGAGACTGTGCGGGTCGCTGTCAACCTGCCGGAGATTTTGGCCGCCGATCTTGAAACGGTGGATCGCGGCGACCTCGTTGGCATCACGGCATTGACTGATCCGTATCAACCTGCCGAGGCCACCCACCGGCTCACGCGGCAGGTGCTGCAAGTGTTGGCCGATCGCGGGCAGCCGTGCCTGATTCTAACGAAAAGCCCGGCGGTGCTGGAAGATCTTGTGCTGCTGCAGCGCATTCACCAGCAAAGCCTGGCTGTGGTCGTCTTCACGATGCTGACGACTGATATTAACATGGCTGACAAGCTGGAGGACAAAGCACCCTCGCCCGCGCTGCGGCTCGACGCAATTGCCCAACTCAAGCAGGCCGGCATTCCGACCGGGGTTGCATTTGTACCCGTGATGCCGTATGTTAACGATACGGACTATGTGCTTTCGGCCACCATTCGGTCGGTGGCCCAGGCAGGCGCCGATTTCATGTGCTGGGACTACTTGCACATTCCCAACGAGCGTCACCGGGCACGCATCAGTGAAACCCTGGCGCGGATCGGCAGTTATCCGCCGAGCTACTATCGCGACCTGTATGGTTCCGAGCCTTTGCCAGCCCAACTGTACCGCGCTGAGCGCGACCGTGACATTCTGGCGCGCTGTGATGCGCGCAACCTGCCGCCGCGCATGCCACATCATCTATACGCGGGCAGACTCAAGCCAGAGAATGAGGCCGCGCTGCTGTTGAAGCACACGGCGTTCCGTGATGCCACGCAGGGACGCCAGCATACTGCCGCGCAAGCCCGTGCGCTTGCCGAGGCAGTCTATCGCGGTGAGGCTAGCGACGAGCACCTCCGCACCAGCAGCCTGTATATCAGTCTACGCGGTATTTTGCAAGGTAGGCAGGCAATCGGGTGAATGAAAAATTTGGCGCAACAATGCGGTTGCTACGCGTGTTCCGCTGGATACTTATTATGCTGGTCGTGCTGGCATTGCTGGCTGGCAGTGGCGGCTACATGTGGTTTCGCGGCGCACTGCCACAGATCGCTGGAACAATCACTGTTGACGGCATCAGCGGCCCGATCGAGGTGCTGCGCGACACTGACGCAGTGCCACACATCCGCGCAAACAGCCAAGCCGACGCGCTTTTTGGGCTCGGCTATGTTCACGCCCAGGATCGACTCTGGCAGATGGAATTTCAGCGGCGGATCGGCCACGGCCGGCTGTCTGAAATCCTTGGTGACGCAACATTACAGACCGACAAATTCCTGCGCACGCTGGGCGTAGCACGCGCCGCACGCAGTGCGTGGGCCAGCACCGACCCGGCGATTCAGGAACTGGTCAATGCCTATGTTGCCGGCATCAACGCCTTTGTCAGCACGCATCACGGACGCACATTGCCAATTGAATTCACATTTCTCGACGCTGCACCCGAACCATGGCAGCCGGAAGATGTGCTGGTATGGGCCAAGATGATGGCTTGGGATTTGGGCGGCAACTGGAGCAGCGAATTGCTGCGCGAGCAACTCATCACCAAGCTAGGCGCGG
>DATACK010000003.1:0-16642 GCA_036259115.1 Gammaproteobacteria bacterium
CCTTTTGAAACCGGATGCAGTTCCGATGAGTTACGCGCAAACCGGCGATCTAGACAGCAGCAGCGCGCTGTATCCTACCAGCTTCTAGGCAGATCGTTTGTCGAACTAGGAGGACTTAACTCAAGCGGCTTCGCGGACGGCTGGGACTTGTCATCGCGCACGTCTATCGTATTCAGCCGCGCGAGGCCATACAATGTCCATTAAGCGGCTAGTTTCACAGGAAGCATGCAACAAGAAGAACTTTTCGCTGCACTGGAAGAGGGCGTCACGGTAGTTACTGCGAACCAACGGCTCGCACGGCGTCTTGCCATATGTTATGCCTCAGTTCAACAGGCTCGGGGTTTGCAAGTGTGGGAGACGCCCGACGTGTTGCCCTGGCCTGCGTGGATAGCGCGGGTGTGGGCTTCGTGGTTCGATAGCGTACAAAAAGCCGACCCAATATCGCCGGCATTGCTCGCACCAGAGCAAGAGCAGGTGCTGTGGGAGATATCGATCCGCGAATGCGAGCGCGACAATCCACTATTCGACGTACACTCCGCCGCCACGTTGGCGCGCGAGGCATGGGATTTATGGCATGCCTGGCAATTGGAGCTTACATCACATGAAGGCGCTTATACTCAGGACACGCGGACGTTACTGAAATGGGCCGCTGCGTTCGAATCCCGCTGTAAAACAGGGCAGTTTATCGATAGCGCGCGTGTGGCGGATGCGCTTGCTGCTAGATTCACTAGCGGCCGGTTGTGCACGCCCGCGCGGCTTGTGCTGGCCGGCTTTGATGAATTTACGCCGCAGCAACGTGTGCTATTCGAAGTTTTGCGCGAGCTGGGCTGCGAAGTTACCGTGGCGGATACCACCAAGACACGAGCTCGCCGCGTGGTGAAATTAGGCGTACCGGACGCGGAACGGGAGGTTCGGCTGGCAGCATGCTGGGCGCGGGCGCGGCTGGAGCAAAATCCAAAGGCGCGTATAGGCATCATCGTGCCTGATCTAGGTCAAGTCCGCACGCGCATTGAGCGTGTATGCGAGGATATCCTCCAGCCCGCCTCGCTGCTGCCAGACGCCGCGTGCGACAATACTGCATATCACATCTCGCTTGGTCTTCCGCTTGCGAAGTATCCAGTGATACACACGGCCCTGATCGTGCTCGACCTGTCGCGTGGCCCGCTTGCGCTAACACAGGTCGGTAATCTATTGCGGTCACCCTTTACCAAGTCCGGCGACTCAGAACTGTCCCGGCGCGCGCTGCTCGATGCCAGACTGCGTGAGTTGGGTGTGAGTCGTATTAGTTGGCGGAAGCTTGCGCAATTAAGCCGCGAGCGGGATAAGCAGGGGGCTCTGCGGTGTTATGCCTGTCCAGTGCTTGCGGAGATGTTGAGCACGTTTGGGCGCATCGCACAAGCGTTGCCAGACCGACAATCTCCAGGGGCTTGGACTCGTTCTTTCGGTGAATTGCTGCATGCAGTCGGCTGGCCTGGGGAGCGGACACTGTCGAGCGAAGAATTCCAGGCCGTAGAGGCTTGGGGGAGAGTGCTGCAGTCGTTGGCCGGAATGGAATGTATAGTCCCAAAAATAAGCCTTGCTATGGGGCTCTCACGTTTGCGGCAGGTTGCTCAGACCGTATTTCAGCCCGAGTCTCCGGACGCGCCGGTACAGGTGCTGGGCATCTTGGAGGCATCCGGCGAGCGCTTCGATTATCTGTGGCTCATGGGCATGCATGATGAGTCCTGGCCCCGCGCAGCCGGCGCTAATCCACTGCTCCCAATTGCACTACAACGCACGCATAGTGTGCCGCACGCCAGCGCTGAGCGCGAACTGGAATACGCTCGCAAGGTAACCCAGCGGCTGTTCATGAGTGCGCCGGAGATTGTCGTGAGCTATCCAAGAACCGAGGGCGAGCGCGATCTGTTTCCAAGTCCCCTTATTGCCGACCTGGAGGAGATTGAGTGCAGCCAATTATCCCTCTACACCGGCGAGAGCTGGACAACCATCATTCATAAGTCTGCCTTAATTGAGACATTATCAGACGCTAGTGCACCGCCCCTTGCCGCGGGAGAAAAAGCACCGGGTGGCGCGCGCCTGTTAGAAGATCAAGCGGCTTGCCCGTTCCGTGCTTTCGCGACACACCGCCTGGGTGCTCGCACGATCGAGGAGCCGGCATTGGGCCTCGATCCTAGGGCGCGTGGATCGTTGGTGCATGCTGCATTGGAGCAGCTATGGTCAGAGCTTCATACCCATCAACGGTTGTGCACTACCAGCGAGGATGCACTGCGCATCAAAGTGCGCGCGGCGGTGGATATGGCGTTCGATGCTCTGCCGCAGCAGCACGCCGCGCGCAATCCCGAAAGATTTTATACCCTGGAGCGGAAGCGACTCGAAGAATTATTGATGGCATGGCTTGAGTTGGAAAAGCGACGCGCACCCTTCAAAGTCGTTGAGTGCGAAGAACCTAGGGAACTGAGAGTCGGTGGGTTGATCTTGAAGACTCGGGTCGATCGTATCGATGAGCTGGTAGAGGGTGGGCAGCGAATCATCATCGATTATAAAACGGGCCAACTGAAGGCGCTCGCTTGGCTTGATCCGCGTCTTGAACAACCGCAGTTGCCGCTTTATAGCATCTATGGCGCGGGAGATGAGCGGCCAATCGCCGTATTACTCGCGCACGTAGAAGCGAGCGCAGGCCAGATGAAATATCACGGCGTCGCTGCGCGGAAGGGACTGGTCCCAGAATTCAAAGAATTTCTGATTACTAAAGCAGGGAAAAGCTACGACGCGTGGGGTGAGTTATTCAATGAGTGGCGGCAAGCACTTGAAACGCTTGCCGCAGAGATTAGCACGGGCAAGGCTCTCATTGATCCCAAGAAATATCCCGTCACGTGCACGTATTGTAAATTGCCCATGCTATGCCGCAAACACGAAGTCTTCGCATTTTACCGTGAAGAGACAGACGCTGAGATCGATGATGACTAGCTCGACCCCAGTCGATGACGCACAGCGCCAGGAGGCTGTCGATCCGTCACGTTCCTTCATAGTCCAGGCGCCGGCCGGTTCCGGCAAGACCGAACTCTTGATCCAGCGCTATCTTCGGCTGCTCGCCACCGTCGGCGACCCGGAGGAGATCATCGCGATCACCTTCACCCGAAAGGCGGCGGCCGAAATGCGCGCCCGCGTGCTCAGTGCCTTACGGGCAGCCGAGGTCGCTGGCGTGCCGCGCAATAAACATCAGCAAAGGACACGTGATTTGGGGATCGCCGCGGTGGCCCGTGATAGGCAGCGGCGCTGGGCGCTGAAGGATAATCCAATGCGGCTGCGCATTCAGACCATAGATTCGCTGTGCGCGCGTCTCATACGCCAGATGCCGCTTTCGGCGCGCTTTGGTGCACAGCTCGAACCGGTCGACAACGCCGAGCCACTGTACCGTGAAGCAGCGCGTGCTCTATTGGCGGAGTTAGAGGAAGACAATAGTGCATGCATGCCGGAGCTGATTAAGCTACTGCGCCACCTGGACAACAATCTGAGCACGGTCGAAGATCTATTGATGGACATGCTCAGCCGGCGCGATCAATGGTTGCGCCACGTTATGAGCGGACAAGCGGAAACCGAGCGGCGTGCGAAGCTTGAGCAAGGGTTACGCAATATTATCTGCGCGGCATTGCAGGCGCTCGGCGCCAAGATCCCCCATGAACTGCGTGGGGAACTGGTAGAGCTCGCACGCTACGCTGCAGCTAATCTCACGCAACAAGGTGCAAAATCCCCCATTGTCTGTTGCGACGGACTCGCACGGCTACCAGGCACAGAGCATACCGACCTTGACGCTTGGCGGGGTATTGCCAACCTGTTGTTAATTAAGGGCGGCAAGTGGCGGAAAGGATGCGACGTAAGGCTCGGCTTTCCGCCGGGAGACAATGACAAATACAAAGACGCGCTATGTAAAGCGCGCAAGCACGCATTCATGACACTCTTGGATGCCTGTCAAGGCTATGACGGCTTGCGCGAGTATCTGAAGGCGTTGGACGATCTGCCTACGGCCCACTACAGCAATAAACAATGGGAGATCATGCAGGCGCTGTTTGTACTGTTGCCGATGGCAGCGGCGCACCTTGATGTCATATTTCAGATACATGCAAAGGTGGATTTTTCGGGCGTGGCGCAGCGCGCGCAGGATGCGCTCGGAGCATCAGAGCAACCTACTGATCTCGCGCTGAGGCTCGATTATCATATCCGGCATATCCTAATCGACGAATTCCAGGACACTAGTATCAGCCAATACCATCTGCTGAAAAAGCTAATCGCGGGTTGGGAGGACGGCGATGGGCGCACCTTTTTCGCAGTCGGCGATCCAATGCAGTCGATTTACGGTTTCCGCGAGGCCGAGGTCGGTGTGTTCCTAGATATCAGTGAAAACGGGATCGGTAGCATTAAACCCGTACGGCTTAGCTTGAAGGCGAACTTCCGTTCGCAGCGCAGCATCGTAGACTGGATCAACGCGACCTTTATGCAGGTATTCCCAAGGGTTCAGGACATCACGACGGGCGCGGTTGAGTACACGCCTTGCGAAGCACAGCTTGTGGACCGGGACGGTAGCGCTGTAGACGTGCATTGCTTTATCGATAAGGACGAAGCAGGCGAGGCGGAGACGATTATCGAACTAGTGGCGCAAGCGCGTGAGCAAGATGCCAATGGTACGATCGCGATTCTGGTGCGCGCTAAGCATCATCTTGAAGCCATTATCCCACGGCTCAATACTGCCGGCCTTCGTTTCCGCGCGGTCGAAATCGAGCAATTGACCCAGCGCCCGGTGGTGCAAGATCTGCTGGCACTGACCCGTGCGCTTTGTCATCCTGCCGATCGTCTGTCCTGGCTCGCTGTGCTGCGCGCACCGTGGTGCGGAATTACTTTACACGATCTATATGCGCTGGCGGGCGACGATCATCATAGCCTAATTTGGGACCTGATAGCGGACGAAAATCGCTGTCAGCGCCTCACTGCCGATGGGCAGCGGCGCTTGGTACACCTGTACGAGGCGCTCGCCGGATACCTGATGCAGCGCCGACGGCGAACCTTGCGCAGGCAGATTGAAGGCGCATGGCATGCATTGGGTGGACCAGCGACCGTGATGCAACAGTCCGATCTCGACAACGCACAGATGTACTTCGATCTGCTGGAACGGCTAGATGAGGGTGGTGATCTGGCCGATTTCGCCGCGCTACAAGCGGGTGTAGCAGCATTGAATGCAGCGCCCGACCCCTACGCGGACGACACATGTCCCCAGATCATGACCATACACAAAGCCAAAGGATTAGAATTTGACACCGTAATCGTGCCAGGACTGGGTTTTACACCTGGGAATGAGCCTCACGGATTGCTGACATGGCTGGAGCGAGTTAATCGGGACAAACAGACCGATCTTTTGATGGCGCCCATTGGCGCCAGCACAGACAGCCGGCCTGACAAGATATACACTGCTATCCGCAAGCTATTAACGATCAAATCGCGACATGAGGACGCACGGCTTTTGTATGTCGCAGCAACGCGCGCGCGGCGGCGGCTGCATCTGCTGGGCCATTCCAAGGTAAATGGAGACGGCCTATGCAGAGCGGCGTCACGCTCGCTGCTGGCTTGCCTGTGGCCTGCGGTCGAGAGGAACTTTACGGAGGCTGCTGCGCAGCGACATGCGACGCCAACATCCGAGGAGTTCAAAGCAGCGACAATGCCGTACATCCGACGGTTCTCGAGCAACTGGCGATTGCCGGCGCCGCCACGCAATGTCCATGTGGCTAGCCCGAAAACGCTGGTTGCGACCGCGCGCGATGCGACGTTTTTCTGGGCTGGTGAGACCATCCGTCTTACGGGATTGGTGACGCACGGATTACTGCAAAGAATAGCGCGTGAGGGTATCGCAAATTGGAAGATAGCGCGGATCGCAAAACTACGACCGGCGAATATTGCCGCGCTTGCCGCGTTGGGTTTGCCGCACAACGAGCTGGAGGAGGCGGCGGATCGTATCCAGCAGGCATTGCTCAATACCCTGGAACACGACCGTGGGCAGTGGCTGTTTGCTGCGCATCATACGGACGCACGCGCGGAGTATGCGATGACCGGCCTAATTGACGGTCAGCTGTTTAACGTCAAGATTGACCGCACGTTTGTGGACAGTGATGGCGTGCGCTGGATCGTTGATTACAAGACCGGCATTCACGAGGGTGCGAATGTCGAAACATTCCTGCGGCGAGAGGAGGAACGGTACCGTCCCCAACTCGCCCGTTATGCGGCGCTGCTACGTCTACAAGAGTCACGACCGATCAAGGTTGGGCTTTATTATCCACTGATTGCGCAGGGCTGGCGGGAGTGGTCGGTAGAATAAACGCCAAGCGCAGCGAGCTCTTTGGCTGTGAGCCGTGCAAGATCCTCGGGACGATCGATGTCCCACAGCGGCGCAAGTTCTACCCAATGCCAACGAAGACTCCGCAGCCGTGCGCGTGTCTGTTCCAGCACCGCACATGTTCCCCAAGCAATACCGTCAAATAGCGCTGCCGTCGCCCGGCGCGCGCCGATCAACACATAGCCGCCATCTTCGGCGGGGCCCAAGACAACTGGGATGCCATCTGCCAGTATCTCACACGCCTGAGTGAGATAAGCTGCCCCCAGGCTAGGGCAATCACAGCCGATGATGATTCCGAACCGCGCATGCACCAAGGTCTTGGACAAGGCAAGATGCATGCGCATGCCGAGATCACGGCCTTGCTGACGTCGCGTCTGTACGTCAAGCCTCCGCGCGCAGGTAGCAAAAAATGGATCATTGCAGTCTGGCGCACACCAGAGCTCTACTGGACACAGCGTGGCGTTGGCGGTCATCTCCAAGGTTCGCTCGATGAGCCTGCGTTGAAGCCGCGCACAGCCCTCGGCGTCGAGAAAGGGCATGAGTCGAGTTTTTACATGCCCCGGCACAGGGGCCTTGGCGAAGATCAGCAGACGGCCGTGCGAAACGTTAGCCGGCGGTGACGCGAGACTGATGCGATTGGGCCTCATAGCGCTGGGCAAGACGAGTGGGATCGGCGCCTAGGAAAAACCAAAGTCTCAATAACCACATTTTCACAATCGTGCGAATGATGCCTTGCTGTTCCCAACGACGGCTTGAGGTTAGCACGCGTTTCTTGATACGCGCCGGTCGACTCACTCTCCTGAGCGCGCGGCTCAAGATGATATCTTCCATTAACGGGATATCGGCAAAGCCGCCAATCTGCGCGAACACACGGCGGCGTACGAAGATCGCTTGATCGCCGGTCGCGATGCCGGTCAGACACGAGCGCAGGTTCATGGCGCATGCAATGACTCGAAACAGCGGCTGGCCGCCGGACAGCCGGACATCGAAGCGGCCCCATACACGCTTACGGTTGCGCAGCGCCGTTGTGATGGCGCGGTCGGAGGATTCGGGCAGGATTGTGTCCGCGTGCAGAAACACCAACACGTTGCCTTGCGCAACCGCCGCCCCGGCGTTCATCTGGCGTGCCCGCCCACGTGCGGCTTGTAGCAACTTATCGGCAAATGGCCTTGCGACTTGGAGCGTGTCGTCGCTGCTGCCGCCATCTACCACGATTATCTCGTGTCCCCACGTGCGCAGAGCTTGGAGCGGCTGTAAGGTCTCTACAATGGTCGTGGTCTCATTGAGTGTAGGAATGATGATCGAGAGTCGCAGCGGCATATTTATGGGCGCATTAGTACATCCGCAAAAGCGACCCCAGCGTATTGCCGGGATAGACTGTCATCGCGATGGCGATTGTCGCTCTTAATATCATATTATTGCAATGCGCCGCTGCAACTGCTTCCTTTTCCGGCGGTACAGCCGTAACAGTGATTGGCGACCATGATCTCGTTGCCTTCGAGATCGCGGCGCATCAGGTCACGCAGATGCGTGCGCCGTTGCTTTCTATATTGCAAGGGAATTCCCAGCATCTGGTTGAAGTCGCAATCATAGACATGACCTCGATAGTCCACGCTGATAAGCTTGCGACACATAACGCTCGCTAGATTCTCGTCACGGTGCGCGCTACGTAACAATACCATGTATGCTTGAAATTGACCCTTGGAAACTAAGGTGCTGCCAAAGCGAGCGATGGGCATATTGGCGAGCGTATAGAGGCTATTGAATTCGACGCCGTAGCGGCTTATGAGCTCGCGTTTATAGTCTGCCTCGAGTGTTTGCTGGGTGGGCGGCAGATACGGACCGATGGGATTATAGACTAGGTTTAAGGTGAGACCGCTGTCGGTTTTGCCGTAGCCGAAGCTGTTGAGTTTTTGCAGAGCGCGGATGCTGGCGGCGTAGACGCCTTCGCCGCGCTGCTGCTTGACGTTGTCTTCCAGGTAGCAGGGCAGGGAAGCGGTGATCTCAACACCCTGTTCGGCCAGGAAGGCGGGCATATCTTCAAACCCTGGCTCTTCCAGTATGGTGAGATTGCAGCGGTCGATGACGTGCTTGCCCATGCCACGAGCGCGTATCACCAACTCGCGGAAATGTGGATTCAGCTCTGGTGCGCCGCCGGTAATGTCCACGGTCTGGATGCCTGATACTTTAAGAAACCTCAATACGGTCTTAATGACCTCGCGGGACATCATCTCCTGGCGCTTTGGACCAGCGTTGACGTGACAATGAAGACAGGCTTGATTGCACTTGTATCCGACGTTGACCTGTAAGATCTGCAGCCGATCCCGCCGCATTGTGGGGAAATCGGTTTCCTTCAGTAGTGGCATCATGTCGTGCATTGGATGTTCCTATGCGAGCCATCGATTGAGCAACCCGACCAGTCGCTTGCTGGTGTTACTGAACAGCCTGGATGATAAATACGCGTTGGCAGCGCGGCGGTTGATCTCAGCCAAGGTTGGATAGGCATGCACCACCCCCGAGATGTCGCCTGGCGTGCAGCCCTTCGCCACCGCCAACGCGAGTTCATGAATGAGCTCACCAGCATGCGGGCCCAGAATGCTCGCGCCTATGATACGACCCTTGTACAAGGTGAGCTTCGCAAGACCTAGAGTTGAGCCTTCGATTTTGGCACGATCGATATTCTGAAACTCGAAACATACGGTTTCCACCTTAAGACCCTCGGCATCAGCTTGGGTTTTGTTCTTGCCCACGCGCGCCAATTCTGGATCGGTGAAGATCACCCACGGTATGGCACTGTAGGCGGCTTTCTTGGGAAAGCGGAACAGGGCATTGCCAATCACGATACCGGCCTGATATTCCGCCACATGCGTGAAGGGCATGACGCCTGTGACGTCTCCGCAGGCATAGATGTGCGCTTTGCTGGTACGCATGCGGCGGTCGACTTTAATGCCTTTGGGCGTGTAGTCCACACCCGCGCTTTCGAGGCCTAAGTCATCGACATTGGGCCGGCGACCGACAGCGACGAGTAAAGCATCGCAATCAAAGCTCCAGCCTTCGCTGCAATGTACGGTCTTGCGATTCTGTTCGCAGCTGATACGCTCCGCCTTGATGCCCGTGTAGATGGCAATATCGTCCGCACGCAATACCTCGGTCAGTATGCTGGACACATCATAATCCTCGTCTGGCAGAATGCGTGACTGCGCCTCGATGAGCGTCACCCGGCTGCCGAGCCTTCTGAAGGCCTGCGCCATCTCCAGACCAACCGGACCGGCACCTAGCACGACTAATTTTGTGGGCAGTCTCTCCAGCGAGTACATGTCCTCGTTCGTTACGAAGCCGCAATCTTCAAGGCCGGGAATTTCCGGCATCAGCGGCCTTGACCCAGTCGCGATCACGAATCGCTTACCTCGGATGATTGATCCGCCCGTCTCGACCTGTTGCGCTTCAATAAAGTGTGCGCCTTTGCCTAACCGCACGTCCACACCATAGCCGCGAAAACGCTCTGGGTCATCGTGCGCCTGAATCTGCTCAATGACCGAGTGAATGCGCGCGTTAACTTTGGCGATATCGACCTGCGGATCGAACGCGGGTAGACCGAAGCAGGTGGCCTGGCGCATCGATGATGCAAGCTTGGCGGTGTGGATCAGGGTCTTGCTTGGAATACAGCCGTAGTGCAGGCAATCGCCGCCTAAGCGAGCACTCTTTTCAATAAGCGAAATATTAAGTCCTAGCTGGCCTGCGATGCTGGCGATGACCAAACCGCTGACACCGCCGCCGATGATGACCAGATCTCGCTGATTGTGATCCGATCCTGCCGTAGTACGGTTCATCAGGAGGCTTGTTCCACGCCGATTTTTCGCAGCTTGGCCCGCGCTCTTTTGGTAACCATTACCGTGACAATGACAGTCGCGATTAGGCCGGCTGCAAACACCGCCCAATGCGCTGTTCCTCCCGCGCCGCTACTAATCGCTACCTTACCGGCCGCGCCCAAGTAAACGTATAATAGCACGCCTGGCAGAATCCCGAAGAAGGTCGCTGCCGCATAGTGCCAAAAGCGGATACCCGTTAACCCGTAAAAGTAATTTTGGAGATTAAAGGGCACCAAAGGGCTTAAGCGCAGCAGCACGACGATCTTCCAGCCGCCCTCGCTGATTGCTTGATCCACTGCGTTGAATCGTGGCCGCTGTTTGATCAGCCTTGCAACCTGATCCCGCGCCAGATACCGAGCGACAAGAAACGCGCTCGCAGCTCCCGCGGTTGCCGACAGAGACACCAATACAAATCCCCACACTAGTCCGAACGTCAATCCCGCCGCGATTGATAGTGGCGAGGCCGGCAGCATCAGCACGGTGGCGACAATATAAATGAGCGCAAATACGAGTCCACCCCAGACGCCAGCGCTTTGTACCCATTGAATAAGACTCTTAATCCAGGCTTCAGCAGGTAGTAAAAACCAGGCGACCGCGATTGCGATGGTTACGACTCCGACTACAATCCACTTCCAGGGAAAGCTGCTGCAGTCGAGGTTTGGAACTGATGACATGGTGCTTGCGCCCTCACGTGGCAGTCTCGTCTTTATATCCGTTATGAATCTTAACGGATGAATAAATGAGGTATCCGCCTTACCATACCTCACTCTCATTTGCTAAATACTTTACAAGTACCTGTTTTGAGGCTTACTTCGCTGCGCGTACATAACTGTGGTTTACTATCTCTCATAATGACTTATAGGTGACGGACGCGGACAAATTGTCTGCAGGGTAAAGCATATGGCACTCACTAAGCGCGTGACCTACCGACAGCATGACCTATCATAGCAACAATGGCCAACGGCAGGTAGCATGGGACGATGAACTACCCGGCTTTGGAGTATGGGTCTACCCGAATGGTAAAAACCATTCGTGCTCTCTCATCGTATCACCGGACGCAAGCGGCTAATGACGATTGCAGCTATGGCTAATATATTGGAGACGAAGGGCGCAAGCACTTAGTGTCTAAAATGACATAGACCCGCTCGAGTCACATCGCAAAGACAGGCAAGGCGAGACAGTTAAGGTGCTATGTGCAGCCTATATCGAACGCCATGCAAAGCCACACAAACGCACCTGGGGCCAGAATCAGCGCCGTATAGATAAGCATATACTAGCTGCCTGGGGAAATCGTAGGGCCAAGTCTATAACTAGCACTGATGTGGCTGCCTTGCATGCAAGGTAGGTATGCAAACAGGTGGTTTGCTAGGCAGAAAACAGTAGAGGCATTAGTTACGCCCCGTAGCAATATGAGCAAATTCATGGCAGCGTTATTAAGTAGGGCAGATCAACCAAAGAAGCTGAGGGGATTGCGGCTGCTAAGTACAACAGCAGCATAAGGTTCCCGTAATTAGGAACTATGAGAAGACTAAGGCGAAGTATCGTAAGAAATACGCTCCGTCACGATGGCGTGGAAGGCCTCTTGCGCTATCTGCTCCGCATCTTGCTCAGGTATAGATTCTGTCGGAGCATCTTCGACTGGATTAGGGACGGGCTGTGGCTGTGCAGGAGGCAGTGTAGGAGCCTCCACAGGCTTTGGATCAGGCGTAGGCTGTGACTGCGCTGTGGATGAGAATACTAAGCTGAGCTTGCGCGCCCAGATGTACAAGGAACTGGCTTGGTACGTCGCCTTTAAGCGCAAGGCTATTGAAGTGAAGGGCAAGGCTAGTCAGAGTTTCATAGACGCAATCCGAAAGGCGAACTCTCGGCGCGATATCCCGGACTACGACGTCTTAGCTATTGTTCAGGATATATTATTCACTAGCAGGGGAGATTGGTGAAATTCCTTTAGTAATTATGGTCCGGGAGATCTTGTTTGACTCACGCCGACTATGGCATTTTCCAGTGCAGATGACGGTACTTTGGCGGTATCCCACGGTATGCGCACCTAAAAGTCGCCTACAAGCAACTACTAGCTTATCGCATATTAGCCACTACGAATGATCGGGGAGCAGATCGGCAGGAGTAAAGCGAATGCTTGACACCGACATCGATTGAATCCAAGCACAAGGGCAATAATCTTCTCGCTATTCAAAACGGCGAGCCACCGCACGCAATAGTTTAAACCCGACTACCACCACACGCCGACTCAGGCAATACAGGCTCGCATGTGCACGGCACTGATGACCTGGTCTATTAAGAAGATCCACCTGGGACCATGGCACGGGCTTTGCTCAAGCCTCCTACAATGATCGGGCGTATACCTCCGAAAAGTAGAGTGCCTCATTGATTTGAACTTGCTCCTGGCCGGCGGGGGTAAGTTAGTCTGTGTTCTTAACAGTGGGTAGAAACCATGCATAGGGCAATTGAGATCACGGTGCCCCCAGCTAGCACTGACGCATTAATCTCCGAACTCGAGAAATCACTTTATCTAATCAGCCTATCCATCCACCGTGGCGCTTCGATCAAGCCACCAGGCGATGTGATCGTAGTGCATGTGCTAAATCGAGACGCGGATCGAGTCTTGAAGCTCGCCGATACAGCACGCAAGCAAGGACTCGTTTCGGTGACGACCAGCGATGTGTCAAGCATTATCGATCTAGAGCACGAGTGGATAATTGCCAATGACGTAGATGAGGCGCTCTGGGAAGAAACGGAAACTACGCTGCGTCACCAAAGCCGGATCACGTCGAACTATCTAACCTTGATGGCTCTGGGCGGTGTAATCGCAGCTACTGGACTCATAGCGGTATCGTCGACCGCCCAGGCTATCTCATTCGTGGCGGCGGCAATCATTGCGCCCGGTTTTGAGCCGCTAGCCAATATTCCGCTCGGTTTGGCCCTGCGCCGCTCTGGCGTGGTGGCGCTGGGATTGAAGTCAGCGGCCGCTGGCTATCTAACCCTGATCCTCTCCGCAGCGGTGACCTTCCTGTTGCTGCGGTTATTGGGCGTGACCAGTGTCGAGCAGTTCATTCACAACTACGAGGTAAAGACGCTGTCGCACATTCCACTACGCGAGGCGCTTATATCAGGCTGCGGCGCTGTGGCAGGGATGACGATGGTGCTCTCGCATCGACGTTATACCATTCCCGGCGCGCTAGTAGCGCTGTCCCTGATTCCGGCCGCCGCTATGATCGGGGTGGCATTAGCCGCCGGTCAGCCGGCCTTGATGTATCAAGGAGCCCAACGGGTAGGCCTGGATGTTCTGCTAATTGTTCCGCTTGGCATATTCGTCGTACTGCTCAAGCAAGCAATCGTGCACCGTCGTGAGCCGATGGTGTAGTTGCAGAACCTATCTAGGACGATGGCCACACACCGACATCGTCTTGCTCGGTGCGGCGATATAGCGATCGGACAACTGACTTGATGTGACGAGAAGTTAAAGTAGCGCTTAATCGCGGATTACATAAAGGTAGACATCATAGTTACCGCAGTTTATCAGTACCATCTGAATGCTGATGCACGATCTTCATGTCTAACGAAGATTCCCTGCGCGGCTGTCAGAACAGCGCTTGCGGCCGTCTTTCGATACCACTATGCTGCCTTATCGGCCTTCGATCATTTTACCAATCATTTCGTTGTGGTCTGCTTGAGCCAGCGCCGCTGACGTAGCCGTGGTTGGACGTCATGCTAGCCACACACTTATTCTCCGCGGCTTGTTAGGGCGCCTCCAGGGGCGAACTTAACAGTACAACCGGTGGACAGGGGATGGCTGGCATGGCTGAGGAGACTGACACCTCGACCGGATTCGTTCGCGGTCTGGGACTTCTCGATTCGACAATGATCGTCGCCGGCTCGATGATCGGCTCCGGCATCTTCATCGTGTCATCCGACATCGCGCGCCAGGTCGGTGCACCTGGCTGGCTCCTTGTCGTTTGGGTCGTGACCGGCCTGTTGACGCTGATGGCGGCACTCTCCTATGGAGAGTTAGCCGCGATGATGCCGAAAGCTGGCGGGCAATACGTTTACCTGCGCGAAGCCTTCTCGCCGCTGTGGGGATTTCTCTACGGTTGGACGCTCTTCCTCGTCATCCAGACTGGGGCGATCGCAGCGGTGGCTGTGGGCTTTGCGAAATTTCTCGGCGTGCTCTGGCCGGCGGTCGCGGAGACGAACTATATCGTCGCACCGATAAATATCGCGCCGGGCTACGCCGTCTCGCTGTCCACTGCGCAGCTCTCCGGCGTATTGATGATCGCGCTGCTGACGTGGATAAACACGCGCGGATTGAAGCTCGGCAAGCTAGTCCAGAATGTATTCACGACGGCGAAAACCGGCGCGCTTATCGCGCTGATCCTACTCGGCCTCATCATTGGCTATAACTCGGACGCGGTCAGCGCAAACTTCGAAAATCTGTGGCAAGTGCGGGGGAGCTTGCAGGAGGTCGGCAACGGTCTAACGGCTGCTACTACGTTAGGCCTGTTCGTTGCCATCTGTGTCGCACAGACCAACTCGCTGTTCTCGGCCGATGCATGGAGCAACGTCACGTTCATAGCCGGTGAGGTGAAGGATCCAAGGCGCAACATCCCCCTGTCGCTCGCGCTCGGCACGTTCCTCGTGATCGGGCTTTACCTGATGGCGAACGTCGCTTATCTCGCCACGCTACCGCTGGAAGCAATCAAAAACGTCCCTAGTGATCGCGTTGCATCAGCAACAGTGAACGTTATCTTTCCTGACCTCGGTGCGGCGATTATGGCGGTGGCGATCATGATCTCGACCTTCGGCTGCAACAATGGACTCATCCTTACCGGCGCGCGTGCCTACTATGCGATGGCGCGGGACGGGCTGTTCTTCAAGAAGGCTGGGCGGCTGAATGACAATCACGTGCCCGCATGGGGCCTTGTCATTCAAGGCATCTGGGCAATGCTGCTGGTTCTGCCGCGTGTTGTGACGGGAACTGACCCCGCCACGGGCGCGCCGAAGTACGGCTTGCTCTACAACGATCTCTTAACCTACGTCATCTCAGCCGCGCTCATCTTTTATATCCTTACAATCGCCGGCATCTTCTTGCTTCGGCAGAAACGCCCCGATGCCGAGCGACCTTACAAGGCTTTTGGTTATCCCATCGTTCCAGCGCTCTACATCGTCGGCGCAAGCACGATTGTCGTCGTGCTCTTCGGCTATCAAACAGCGCAGACATGGCCCGGCTTCGTGATCGTGCTCACGGGCATCCCCATTTACTTCATCTGGCGGCGGGTTGGTGAACCGATGCGCGAAACGCCCGCCACCGCCGGCGCTACGCACGAATCAGCTTAGAATCAAAATGGTCATATTTAGAAGCTGCATGGAAAGCCTCTAGAGTTCTGAGAATATCTAGTTCCTATTCACCTTCTAATGTCCATGCACTTTGTAACGGCAAGGTACTCATTTATCGTCTTATCAATTCCGTAGCGCGGAGCAGTCACGAGGTCGCGGTTATTCACTGTATCATCTGATATGGTCCATTTTCATAATAGCTCGGTTAGGGCGGTCAAACTGGCTCTCTTGGATCCAAGTTTTGTACTTACCTAGCTGCACTACAGTGGCATAGCAGCCTTAAGGCGGGTTGTGGGGTATTTTTTGATTATCCACCAATCGATGGCTTATGCCATTGCGAGCAAATGCAATGGTCAAGAAAGGAACAATTCCAGCAAACAAGCCAGCTATCTAAGTACACGGTATATCAACAACTTATCAGCACTGCGATTGCTTTGCGCTCCGTGAGATATAGCCGCTAGAAAATGCCTAAGCCAGCCACCTCAAACGCGCGAGATGATCCGGGGTAGTAAGTTGATAAATCATCTGGTAATCATACGCTTTGCAGGTACGATATGACGCTGAGCCAGGTGTCGGCGGCATCGGCCGTGTCGCATACGAGCTTATCTATCTAAAGCCCGTGAAGGTGCAGGCCGACTAGCGCTATCGTATCGTCCAATCTTTGCAGGCGACAACAGCCTAGTTCGAGCAATTCTTACGGGGGCAAGTGATCGCTTGGAAGTACTCAGCCTGCTAAAAACAACTTCAAGACAGCTGTATGACACGTCGCACAGACGCATAAGCAGAAAGGTGACAAATTGATCCGACTGTTGACTTATAAATGCCGCGTATAAACATAAATACCCGCTAGATCTCGCAAGTCACTGTTTTTGAAGCACGTTATCTAGAACGCTTTCCTTCAATATACTGAATAAATCAGGATTCTCCCTGATACGCTCTCATACTACCAGCGCATTGGATAGTGGTTGACGTTAGCAGAGCACTGTAAAGAACCACAACCGCAGTGGACGCATAACTTGCGGCCTTTATGCGGCGGCAAGTC
>DATACK010000004.1:0-2330 GCA_036259115.1 Gammaproteobacteria bacterium
GATGCGCACAGCACCAGAAGTCTAAACTAGATTCCCTCCATACACATGGCCAAGTGCAAACCGCCAGATAACTCCATACGCAATCGCTGCACTCCAAAAACTCCCTGGGAGCGCTATCCGTTTGAAGTGCTTGGTCCATCGTGCTTCGCGCAACAGGCGTATTGCGAAAAGCAAGTTGAGCTCTGGCTAGATGACCCTGGAAAGTTGGTCTCCATACCCAAGCGGATTGAAGGCAACACTCCGGCCGCCATCCTTCGGCAGGAGGTCGTGGATCTCGGCACTCAGTTCCACCACTCGGCATCTAAACACGCGCAATCTGTCGCCCGTTCGCAGATTTTAGCGCGACTGGACGCCGATGAATCCATGGCCTTGGTGGAAACCGCATTTTCGGGTGCATACGGCAATCTGCCGCTTGTTGGTGTTCCTGACGTCGTGTGCTTTCGTGGACGTGATGCTGCGTGCGTCATTGAGTACAAGGTCACTGACTCAAACCAACTGCACAGGAATCACCGTGTTCAGTTGTTGCTCTACGGGTATCTCCTTGAGCAGGAATCATTCGGCGTCCATGAGCTGGCGCTGGTCTGCGCGCTGATCCCTCGGGCATATGCCGTCCGAGTCCACAGCTTCACTGATCGACAAGCCAATAAGATGATTGCAATCATTCATACGGCGGCAAAAGAGTTGATCACTGCTGCGCCGTCTCGCCAGGATTGGTATCAGTCAAACGTCCGGATTCACCAGGACTTGAGTATTCGGTTGCGAGTCTTTAAGTATGACCGGCAGCGCGCCGAGCGTGAACTCCAGTTCTTCTCCAAGTTCTGGCTCGGCCGCCGCCCAGCTAAGCCTACCACCAAGCCAAGCAAGTGTAGGGCGTGCCTTTACAATGCGTGTTCGCTCTGCCCAGCAGCTCTTGTGCCGTACGCTGGCGCGCAATCCGAAAGGCGCGTAGGTTAACATCCCCTTTATACGAACGCCCGCGACTCAAAAGACATCCTAGTGCTGATCGACATGCGCCCAGGTATAGCGAATTATGATCCTTATCAGATTGAAAGCCGCCATGCTGATAACTCCTACAGCGACATCATGGCCGAGCTAGCGAATAAGCTCAATGAGCTTCGCACATGCTCAGGTGAAGGCTGCGAGGGGCAATAACTTAGATGTCATATCATAGCGCGTCAGCCTCTCACTAATATTCTCGATAGCGGCCATGCAATAATGAAGGGTATACCCGAATGCATGTCCTAGTTAGAGGAAGCCCCGCTATTGAGGCCGTGAACGACGGCACCTACCGGCCGCCCGACAAAGATCAGGATGGCGTCTTAAGGCCGTATGATGGCAATGGTGAAGTGGAACTTGGTTGCGATAGTGGCTGATTTGATCGGCAGTAGCACCTATCCGCTAGGCTTTGCCGCGAACTCTAAATCAGTGGCCTGCGCGTAACCTAAGATTTAACAGCTTTCAAGTACTCTGAAACTGCTTAAGGTTGGCCAAAGCACGTGCTTTGGGTGCTGGAACAATAAGTTAAGCCTGATGTTTCTTATACTTCTCCGTAGCATAGGCGCGTCTGGAGACGTTCGACGTGATGGTTGCCGTCACGACAGCCATCGCGCGCAGGTCCATGACCCCGATGACGAGGAGGATCGCCGTCAGGCCGGCACAGCATTAGCTGCAGTGAAGGTCAAGGCGCAGGCCGTGCCAGCGTCCGCCGGCAACGTACGGCCGCGCCCCGGTGCCTCCCGGCAGCAGGCAAGGTGATGTGCCTTTCACGCGGTGAACTGGAGCGCGCCGGCGATCAGGACGACCACACCGACCGCGATCGGAACGGCGCACGCCAGCGCCGGCAGCTGCATCTCGACCGCCGCCAGCGCGACGCCCAGCGGAAAGGCGGCCATTCCGAACATGGTCCACACGAAGAAGTACCCTGCGCCCACCAGCGCGGTCAGCCGACCCAGGCGCGTCTCGCCTGTCCTGCCGACGGCCTGGCGGTAGCGCCAAGGATGGCAGCATCATCGCTACCCACATGCCGAGGTACGACGCCGCGGCGCCGGGCCACGTCTGTTCGGGCATCCGCATCCACGCCATCGACATCGTCCAGCCGCCGGGGATCAGCATCTCGCCCATCGCCGACATGGACGCGCACCAGACCATCGTCACCGCCGCGCTGGCGGCGAAGAGCAGCACCGAGACGCCGAAGAAGGCTCGCTGGGAAGCTGGCTCGGAAACCATGCGTCGTGAGATCTCCCGTCCCCCGGTTGCGCCAACGACACCCACGACTTGGCTCAGCGCTTGTCGTACTCGTCGTGGCGGCGCCACCAAATTTCTTCGAGCCC
>DATACK010000005.1:0-5949 GCA_036259115.1 Gammaproteobacteria bacterium
TAGAAAGAAGTCTTCCTTCTTGGTTAACTTCATGCATGACGAGTTGGTGTTAGAAGTCCGGGAGGATCTAGTAGATGAAGTCTCTCGCCTGATACTGGATGAGATGATCGGAGCCTTCCTAGAGCTGTTCAAACCCTATAATCCGGAATCCGTGGCGCAAGGGCTCATAGAAGTCGGCGTAGCATACAACTATGCGCAGGTGAAGTGTTGAAGGGTGACTGTCCAAATGTGTGGGCATCTTCGATTTCAAAGTAGAAACCGAACCATCATCGCAGACTCGGTAAGAGCTGGCCCGGGAGCAGTTCCAGAGTTTTCAAGTTGCTACGAAAGCCATTCAATGCCTGGGATACGGCCAGCCTGATCAGCTTGCGGAGGCGAAAGTGCCGGTTCCACAGCCGGCGTCTTCGCAGCTCCTGATCCGGTGGTGACCTCGTGGGTGCATCCCATAGGGAATTCCTAGCTTTTGCATGGAAGTACGGAAGACGAAGCGGAGGTCGTGTTTGTATGGCCACTGTAGAGGTAGAGCTTTGCTTAGCTTTACCTGCACGTACTATTGGTTGCTCAGCCTTATAAGCTCCCTCATAAAGCCGTCAATTGCTGCATCTACATTGGCTATTTCCCGCCTCAGCTGACGGGTATCAAGGCACGCGATGAAATCGCACTCAGGGCAAGTGAGCTTTTGGTTATGCCTAAACCAGTTGACCGTTTTGTTAACCTTATGGCCGCAATTGGGACATGCAATCGGTAGCCTTTGATCGTCAAAGAGTATTTTCATACTGACTTCGCCCGCGTGAGTCTATCCTTCTGTATTATAATTCTAAGGCGCTAGTGGATATACAAGAAGCACGGCATTCCCTCGTCAAGAGAGCCATACTTCTGTCAAGACAATCTACGGTGATCGGGTGCGCCCACGATTGTTGGAGGCACAAGGCAGAGATACTCATCCCTTGCGCTGTGTTAAATCGCATGACCACTTAGGAATGCCAGACAGCTAGGCCGCGTGAAGCATGCTTTGCTTTCAGGAGAGGTCCGCCTCATCGAATATTTATGCAACATAACCAGACTGCCTGAGAATCTGATATGCCAATCAACGCTGTGGGCTATTTTGCTATAGTTGGGGCGTCATGAAATTCAAACAAAGCAATTCGGTTCATTCGCCGGCATTCAAAGCGCAATGGCGGTTTCCAAAGGCACCTAAGCCGCATGCTTCACTAGCCCTCTTTGGCCGCATCAGTTATGTGGAGGCGCCCGAATTACGCGAGATCCTTTTCAGCATGATTCGCCAAGATGCGCCGCCACATCTGGTCGTCGAACTCGGTGCGCTGGAGCAGATCGATACCGCCGGGATTGCGGTTCTAGTGGAAGGCCTCGCCACGGCGCAAGCGAGTGATAAGAAGTTGTTGCTATGTGGACCTAGCGATCGGGTGCGCGCCACTTTTGAGATGGCGGGTCTTAAGGAAGCTCTCCATTCCTGCTGCAAGGGGCCGCGAGAAGTCGGCGCGCGGCTTACGGCTGCCGCATGAGCGTGTCAGATCCGACGCGCGGGATTAACCGAGGTTTGGCAATCCTGCTCGACGCAGGCCGCATAGTCGAGCTATTGACCGCCTGTGTGCGCACCTTGTTGCCGGGTCGCCGCCGAGGGCATCGAGTTAAGCCGAGTTTCGTGATCCGGGAATTCGTGCGGGCAGGAAATCGTTCGCTTCCCCTCATCAGTCTGATCTGCGTGCTGATCGGCATGATCATGGCCTTACAGGCCGCTCACCAACTGGCGCAGTTTGGCGCGCAGGAACTGGTCGCTGATCTCGTGGCAGTTTCCTTAACACGTGAGCTAGCACCGCTGCTTGCCGCTGTTATCGTGGCGGCGCGTTATGGCTCGGCAATTGCAGCCGAACTGGCGACCATGCGAATCACTCAGGAGATCGATGCGTATCAGGTAATGGGCATCAACCCAGTCGCTTATCTCGTGGCGCCAAGGATCGTAGGTATTGTTCTGGCGCTGCCGTGTCTGCAAGTGTTTGCGAGCGTATTGGGAATTCTGGGCGGCTGGAGCATGGCAGTAACCGTGCTGGGCCTGCCGGCCTGGCCTTATCTGGCCAACAGCCTTGACGCGCTCTTGTTGCCCGACTTGATTTTGGGCGCGGTAAAGGCCTTGCTGTTTGGCATGGTCATTGGCGTCGTTTCGTGTCACTGCGGCATGAGCGTCATTGGCGCGGCGAGGCAGGTCGGCGAGGCTACAACGACCGCGGTCGTGCGATCGATCGTATTGGCCATCGTGGTTGATCTGTTTGTCACCGTATTATTTTTTCGCGCGAGCGGGAGCTGATCGATTATCGATGCAATTGGCGGATGCAAAGCCGGTCATTCAGGCTCAAAGCCTCATGAAGCGGTTCGGCTCAAGGGTAGTGATGAGCCGCTTGTCCTTCAAGATCTACGCGGGCGAAGTTCTGGTGATTCTCGGCCCCAGCGGTTGCGGCAAGAGTACGCTACTGCGGTGCCTGATCGGTTTGCAGCCGCCAGATGCAGGCCGGGTCAGCATGTTAGGGGCGGATATTTATGGGGCTTCGCCTGATGTGTTGGATTCTGTGAGAAGGCGCATTGGTGTGGCCTTTCAAGATGGCGCCTTGTTCGGGTCGATGACCTTAGCGGAGAATGTGGAAGTTCCCTTGTCCGAATTTTCCGACTTGCCGGCCTCCACTCGACGCATTCTGGCGATGATCAAGCTCGGCATGGTCGGCTTAGGCGAAGCGCTAGACGCTTATCCCGCACAGATCAGCGGCGGGATGCGCAAGCGGGCGGCGTTCGCCCGGGCTATGGCTTTGGATCCGGAGGTGCTTTTCTTTGACGAGCCTTCGGCAGGTCTTGATCCGGTAACTTCCGCCGGCCTTGATCAACTGCTCATTCGATTGAACCAGGTTTTTCAGGCCACGCTCGTGGTCGTCACGCACGAGCTGGAGAGCGCATTTGCTATCGCCGACCGCATATTCTTAATGGATCAAGGTCGTATTATTGCATCCGGCGGCCCCGCGACGTTAAAGAAATCAACCCTACCCGCAGCGCAACGATTTCTTAACCGCCAACCTGAGGAACAATCAGCCGCGCGGCTCATGGATGTTCTGATCGCGAAGGCCGCCGAAGGCTCGAATCGACGTTAACGCCGTGGCGGCCGAAACGCAGCGACAGACGATTCGCGCGGGACTCTTCTTTCTCATCGCATTGATAGTTTTCGTGGGCGCCGCGCTGTGGGTGGCTGGGTCTGATTGGGTCCAGGGGCCGAGTAAGTCCTATACGGTCAAGATCGCCCACTCGGGCACCTTAGCGGTAGGCGACTCGGTCGTGATTGCAGGTGTTCCGGTTGGCGATGTTGTGGATATGAATCTGCATGCCGACGAGCCGGTTCCAGTAACCTTGCGCGTTGATATTAATCCCGCGATTGTCTTGCATACGGATAGCGCCGCGCGCGTTGTGCTGCTGGACCTGCTGGGCGGTACCGCACTGGAAGTGGACCCTGGTTCGCGGCAGGCGAAGCCGCTAAAACCCGGCGGCGAAATTAACGGTATGGCCTCGACTGGTACGCAGGATCTGATGACAAAAGCGGATCAGCTTGCGACTCGCACGATAGCGCTGATGGAGGAAACGCAACGAATCCTCTCGTCGGTATCTCACCAGCTGCCCGGCGCCGTTAATACACTTACCCGGTTTGCAAGTTCCGCTAAATTCGTCGCCAGTCGCTTGGAAAAGCTGACTTTGGCGTTTGAGCGTGTGTTTCCCAGGTTTGTCGAGCGTACCGATCGGATGTCCGTGCAAGCGGTTGCGTTGCTGAATCAAGCGAAGAGCGCCAGCGCGCGACTGGAGGCGCTTTTCATCAACCTGAATAAAGCGTTAGGCGAACAAGGCGAGCGCTTAGGATCATTTCTCGATCAGGGGCAGGTGGCGTTTCACGAAGCGCGCGCCGCAGCGGCTGTCGTTAGCGCTAACCGGCCTGTAATCGAGCGAACGTTGGAGAGGCTCAGCCGTGCGGCCGCGAGTTTGGAAAGCTTCTCCAAAGAGATAAAAGCGCGTCCGTACACCCTCTTCCGAGTCTTGCCAGCGAAAGATCGAATTCCTGGCGAGCCCGCCGGCGCGATGCCTTGATTGCGTTCATGCGATCGCTCTTAGTCATCGCAGTATTACTGCTAGTCTCATGCGCCGGTGCACCGGAGACTCGGTATTACTCGCTGGAGGATTTCACCAGCGAGCAGAACTTATCATGCGCCGAAAGCGGATCGAGGCCGATGCAATTAACAGTGCTGCCGTTCAACGTTCTGCCGCCGTTCAATACCGCTCATATCGTGTATCGGCCGCCCGACCTGCCGCAAACGATTGGGTTTTACGCCAGTCACCGCTGGGCCACGTCGCCAGCGCGGATGCTGGCACAAGCCACTACAAATTACTTATGTCATATAGGCATAAACGCGCGATTAAGCGAAGCGGATGAAAGCGCTGGAAAATCAATGACGCTGAGCGCGGACGTGTCCGAGTTGCTAGAAGTCGATACTCCGGAAGGGCCTACCGGCCAGGTCGCTTTAACCTTACGCGTGCAAGACGGTGATGGCAAACGCCTCTTTGAAGAGGAATTGTGGGGCCGGGCGCCTGCTCAGGAAAACACGGTTGATAGCGTGGTACAGGCGATCCATAAGGCACTGCAGATCGCCTTAAGTAGAGTTCAAGCGCGAATCGAAAGACTCGCCCAAGCGTCAGGAAAGCAATGACTGCATCTCCAGATCGGCACAAGAAAAACAAGCCAGTTCTGGCGGTTATCCGGTCAGCAGTGGCACTGCCGCGCATGTGAGCGCGGTATGCCGCTCATGGCCACTACCCTAACCTTGCCTATTCATAAACCGGTAAAGCAGCGTGTAACCGCTCATGCTGGCCTATGTCCCCTGTTTGAGGAGGCCTGCCAAGGACTGACGATTACGCCTGAGTAGTTACGGCGGGAATTGGAAGAGAACGGCGACATTTTCGATCTGGTGTCGGGCACACTCACGCCCAAAGCATTAAGACTGACGGCTAGGACTTTGACGCTGATGCGCGATCGGCCAGGCAGGGACGTTCAAGAATTTCAAGACCAGGCATTTACAACCTATCGATAAATGCTTCTTAGGCGGCATTGCCTGGACGCCGCCTGTCATACTGTAGGGGAAAACATCATGTCGAAAGTAACAAAGGTAACACCTGAAAAAAAAGGCGAAGTTCTTATCTGTATTAGCCGAAGGTGGAAGCGTCACCTTGGCTGCAAGAGCAATTAGCATAGCACGTAAGAATGTTTACGCCTGGCGCAACAAGGATGAGCAATTCAAGGCAGATTGGGAGGATGCTGTAGAAGAAGGCACTGATCTGTTAGAGGACGTAGCAGTAAGAAGAGCCATGGATCATAGCGACACTTTGCTTATCTTCTTACTGAAAGGCAGGCGTAAACAGAGATACGCCGAAAGACAAGAGCATACAGGCAAAGATGGTGGGCCTATTACGCTGCGACAGTGGTTAGACGAGCATTCTGGTAAGACTTTAGGGCCGCCTAGTGTGAGAGCGAAGCTCGCGAATGAGAGAGGGAAATGAGCAAGGAACCTTACAGACGGTACATCACCCGTAGTGATCACATCACCCACAGTAAGGGCAAGAGTCGCGCGTCAACGTTCATCCAAGTCGATGAGGATTTTGGCATCGGTGTGGATTCACACACTTGGCATATTCTCAAACGTCACCGCTACAAAGCCACTGAGAGATGGGAATCAATTCTCTGGTACGCCACGTTTGAGCAACGTGTGCATAGGCCTTGGCAGAGGGCGGTACAGACGTGCGGTGGCAAGACCTAGAATTATCGGCTGAGAGTCAGCGGGTTATATGCCGCACTATCACCGCACACAGGTCATTGCCCCTCTCCTAAGCCTTTATCATTGCCCAACCTACTAG
>DATACK010000006.1:0-8096 GCA_036259115.1 Gammaproteobacteria bacterium
GGCTCTAAATCAAACCCCGGTAGCTTATGAGCCATCGGGGTTTTTTTATTCGCTCGCTACTAAGCCCTGGGCGGCGTGCCTCTTTAAGAAGGTCCTCAGCAGTTCCGATGTAAGCGACCTAAAAGCCGCAAGTGTACAACTTTGCGGCGCCCTAGAATCTGTGATTTCCTATGTTTCTCTAGAGGTTTGTTCGGCAGCCCGTCGTGGACCAGACGCTCGACCTAGTAGCCCGATTACCAGACGCGAGTAGTTCGACCGGATCGCCAGCCTCAGCAACACCAGTATATGAAGGAGTGTTCCTCACAGGATCAACGAACCGCCGGTCACGGCGATTCGAGCGCCGGAGACTAGATCGGGATGACCATCGTTCTCTTCGAGCTCTTGGTATAACTGCTCTGACGCGAGGCCTAAGCCTTCGCAGGCCATCCCAACACACGCTCTAAATGTGCGTCAAAGACTGCAGTCGGCACTTGGTACTTGTGGCGAGTGTTTATGGCAAGCCATGGCACTGGCGCTATCATCAGTAATAGTAAGCTCATGGCACGCTAACCAACAGCACTATCACTGTAATGCCGTGGGGCGAAGGCGGCGGTATCATGATGGCCGGCCCTGATTATCGACTTACTCTGAACCGCTCGGTCGTTGCGGAAATTTATCACTCAACGGCCGAGGGCTTTCTGCGTATAGAGGCGGACGAATTACAGCAGGCAATTTCAATATCTTTCGGTTACAGCGGCGATGCTAGCGTAATGGGCTCTACCCGGCGCCACAGACCTAGTCCCTTCCAGGCCGCTCGGCGCCATCCTCAATACCATTGCTTGCCCATAATGGCGGGCCGACTTGAAGGCATGCCCTAGGACACCGTAGCCTGGCCATAGATGCATAACGATGGCACCTGTCCGCCTCCCGGTAAAGATCAGCGCGACGTGATCACACCACAAGACGGTAGTGGCGATGGTGGGCCTACGTGCGGCATAGGCGCCTACGAATATGTATTCACATGTATTCACAGGAAGCGCGCCGGCCCAAGCACCACAGGAATCAGTAATACAGCAGCCGGTAACGCCAAAGCCCACACCACTAGATCAGGTGATTACAGAACCTGTACCACTAGCGCCTGCGCCAGAACCTGTGACACCAGCGCCTTTTACTGCGGCTTACCTGCAAGGCTCAAATGATCACCCAAATCTTGGGCGGGCGCATTGATAATCACGCTCGTGGTGACCTTGTGCAGACACGCTGCTCCCGCGTTAATGCTATCAGACAAATAGCATGGATGGGATTGGAACAAGCATCTTAGCACAGGGCCTCCTAAGCGTTACTGATGGAACCTTCGAGTAGCGATGTGGGTAAGGCCAGTGTGGCGAGCCGCGAGATCATAGTCTCAGTATGGATTTTAAGGAGAATTCTCAGTAAACGGCTTAGCTAGTGCTGAATAGCCTTTCAGCAAACCATTGGCGGCGCATCGCTCCCGTCGTCCTAACATGTCGATTGTGGGCGCGGCGGTACTCTGATATTGTACCGCTACTACGGTAATTCAAGGCGATGTCCTAATGAGGCCCATGACTGGATTTGTCTTTATTACCGGCGGCGTGGTGTCCTCGCTGGGCAAGGGGATCGCGGCGGCATCATTAGGTGCGATCCTGGAGGCGCGGCGCTTGAAGGTCACGATGATCAAGCTGGATCCTTACATCAACGTGGATCCAGGCACTATGAGCCCTTTTCAGCACGGCGAAGTCTATGTCACGGCGGATGGCGCCGAGACCGATCTGGACTTAGGCCATTACGAGCGCTTTGTGCGTTGTCAGACCACGCGTGCCAACAACTATACCACCGGCCAAATCTATGAGAACGTAATCCGCAAGGAGCGCCGCGGCGATTATTTAGGCGGTACGGTGCAGGTGATTCCGCATATTACCGATGAGATCAAGTCCTGCATCACTAAAGGTGCTGCCGACGCCGATATTGCCTTAGTGGAGATCGGCGGCACAGTGGGCGACATCGAGTCGCTACCCTTCATGGAGGCGATCCGGCAGATGGGCATTGAACTAGGCCGCAGCCGCGCCGTATTCATTCACTTGACCCTGGTGCCTTTCATATCCGTCACCGGCGAGATCAAGACCAAGCCTACCCAGCACTCCGTTAAGGAACTGCGTTCCATAGGCATTCAGCCGGACATTCTGCTCTGCCGCGCCGATCGCCCGCTTCCGGAGCATGAGCGTCGCAAGATTTCTCTGTTCACCAACGTAGAAGAAAAGGCCGTCATCACGGCGGTGGATGTGGACAACATCTACAAGATCCCGCTGTGGCTGCATTCGCAGAAGCTCGACGACATCGTCGTGCGCAAGTTAGGCCTTGATGCGCCGCCCACGGATCTGAGCGAATGGAAGCATGTGGTGCATGCCATGGAGTTTCCGGAGGCCGAGGTCACGGTCGGCATGGTGGGCAAATACGTCAACCTGACGGATTCCTACAAATCGCTCAATGAGGCCCTACGGCACGCAGGCATCCACACGCGCACCAAGGTGAACATCGAATACTTCGATTCCGAGAAACTCGGCGCCGATGGCATTTCGGGACTCGCTGATGTGGATGCCATTCTGGTTCCCGGCGGCTTTGGCGTGCGCGGCATCGAAGGCAAGATTGAGGCCGTGCGCCTGGCGCGGGAACATGGGATTCCATATCTTGGCATTTGCTTAGGGATGCAAGTGGCGGTGATCGAATACGCGCGCAACAAAGCTGAGCTTACGGATGCGCACAGCACGGAATTCAATCCAGATACGCTGCACCCCGTCATCGCCCTGATTACGGAATGGCAGGATAATACGGGGGCGCAGCAAAAACGCGATAAGGACTCGCAACTCGGCGGCACCATGCGCTTGGGTGGTCAGCAGTGTCGCCTGAGCAAGGGCACACGTGCGCATGCCCTTTATGGCGCGGACACGATCATTGAACGGCACCGCCATCGATACGAGTTCAATAACAATTATGTCGAGCGCTTGACGGCGGCGGGATTGGTCATATCCGGCCGCTCCGGCGACAATGCCCTGGTAGAAATGATCGAATTGCCTGATCATCCTTGGTTTGTAGCGTGTCAATTTCACCCGGAATTCACCTCGACGCCGCGTGATGGGCATCCGCTATTTGTGGGCTTTATCCGCGCCGCATGCGCCCAGCATGAGAAAAGAGCGGGAGGCAAATTTGAGGCCCAGGATGGTGCAATGGCCTCCCACACTAAAGTGCCAGTGTCCAGTCTCGCACCAGCGAGCACTAAGGTCTCCAAGGCCGAGACCTCATGAAGCTCTGTGGCTTTGAGGTCGGATTAAACCGGCCCTTGTTTCTCATCGCGGGCCCTTGCGTGATCGAAAGCGAGTCGCTCGCCTTCGAGACGGCTGCTCAGCTTCAGAAAATCACAGCCGAACTTAAAATTGCATTTATTTATAAGTCATCCTTCGACAAGGCGAACCGCTCCTCAGGTACAGGCTTTCGGGGCCTAGGGTTAGAGCGGGGGCTTAAGATTCTAAGTGAAGTTAAGACCGAGCTGGGCGTGCCGGTATTGACCGATGTACACGAAGATACACCACTCAATGAAGTCGCGGCGGTGGCTGATGTGCTACAGACGCCGGCCTTCTTATGTCGCCAAACTAATTTCATTAACAACGTCGCGGCGCTAGGCAGGCCGGTCAATATCAAGAAGGGACAGTTCCTGTCGCCGTGGGAAATGAAGAATGTGGTGGACAAGGCGCGCGCTGCTGGCAATGATCACATTTTAGTATGCGAGCGCGGCGTCTCGTTCGGCTATCATAATCTGATAGCTGACATGCGCGCGCTCGCGGTCATGCGTGAGACCGGTTGTCCGGTGGTGTTCGACGCCACGCATTCGGTGCAACTGCCAGGTGCGCAGGGTGCGAGTTCAGGCGGACAGCGCGAATTCGTACCGGTGCTCGCGCGGGCGGCCGTGGCGGCGGGTGTTGCCGGCATATTCATAGAAACCCATCCCGATCCCGCTCGGGCATTGAGTGACGGCCCTAACGTCTGGCCGCTGAACTTGATGGCGGAGTTGTTAGTGATGCTCCGCGCACTCGACGAAATGGTCAAGGCGCGCGAGTTCGTAGAGAATCGACTATAACTTAGCGACGCTTAAAATCGCCGCGTATGCGGCGGCTGAATGCTTGAGCGCGGTCATTGTGTACGCGGCCATATTGCGCAAGAATTACATGGGCTCAGTGTCGCTGATCGGCTGTTGGATTATTACGAAAGGCATAAGTTATGTCTGCAATCACCGATATCCGCGCGCGCGAGATCCTCGATTCTCGCGGTAATCCTACTATTGAGACCGACGTCACGTTGAAATCAGGACACGCGGGGCGCGCTGCAGTGCCCTCCGGTGCGTCGACCGGCACGCGCGAGGCGATCGAGCTGCGCGATGGTGATCAGAACCGCTATGGCGGCAAGGGCGTGACTAAGGCCGTCGCCAATGTAAACAACGAAATTCTCTCCAGCGTGGTCGGGAAGGATGGCCGAGATCAGGCGGCGCTTGATCAACGTATGATCGAGTTGGACGGCACCCCGAACAAAGGCCGGCTAGGGGCCAATGCGATCCTGGCGGTCTCGCTGGCGGCCGCGCGGGCTGCGGCCAACGAGGCTGGGGTTCCTCTTTACCGCTATCTCGGCGGTGACGGGCCGTTTGTTTTGCCCGTGCCGATGATGAATATCATCAATGGCGGTGCACATGCGGACAATAGCGTCGACCTACAAGAGTTTATGATCGTGCCGGTGGGTGCGGACAGTATGCGCGAGGCGGTGCGTTTTGGCGCCGAGGTCTTTCACGCACTGCGCAAGGTATTGCGTAAGCGAGGCCTGAGCACCGCAGTTGGTGATGAAGGCGGTTTCGCGCCTGATCTACCTTCCAATGAGGCCGCTATCGAAACCATACTCGAGGCGATCGCGGCAGCCGGCTTTGAGGCTGGCAAGGACATCTGCCTGGGATTGGATGCAGCCGCCTCTGAGTTCTATCGCGATGGCCGCTATGAGCTGACCTCGGAGCGTAAGTCGTTGGATGCCGCAGGCTTCATCGATTATCTAGCAGGCTGGGTCGAGGCTTATCCCATTATTAGTATCGAGGATGGACTGGCCGAGGATGATTGGGAGGGTTGGAGTCAGTTGACGCAAAGGCTCGGAGGCAGAGTGCAATTGGTCGGTGATGACCTGTTTGTAACTAACACGGAAATCCTGCGACGTGGTATCGACGAGAAGGTCGCAAATTCTATTTTGATCAAACTCAATCAGATCGGCACCCTAACCGAGACCTTGGCCGCCATTCAAATGGCGCACGAGGCGGGCTATACGACCATCATCTCGCATCGCTCCGGCGAGACCGAGGATGTCACCATCGCCGACCTGGCCGTAGCAACGGGGGCAGGGCAGATCAAGACAGGCTCGTTGTGTCGTTCGGATCGGGTGGCGAAGTACAATCAACTACTGCGCATTGAGGAGGCATTGGGCGCGCAGTGCAGCTATGCTGGTATGCAGGCGTTCCGACAGCGTCATAGCGCAGCCGACGGAGCCTAGAACTCGAGCGCACGATTCCCGTCCGACGCACATGCCAATCTGAGTTTCTTAAGTTTATGCAGGGCAACCGACCTTGTTCACTAACGATCTCGCGGTGCGCGTGGCCTACTGCGTGCTGACACTGCTGCTGCTGGTTTTGCAATATAACTTATGGATAGGCGACGGCAGTATAGCCAACGTCATGAGCTTACAACGCGCTATTGAGGCCCAAAAACAGGAAAACGAAAAATTGCGTGAGCGTAATCTCGCGTTGGATGCCGAGGTCAAAGATCTCAAGACCGCGTCGGATGCGATTGAAGAACGTGCGCGTTTGGAACTCGGCATGATTCGTGAGGGCGAGACTTTCTATCGCGTGATCGAGCCGGAGATCCCAACAAGGGAGTGAGTCATACCAGCGTTATGCGCGACGCCGCACTCTGGGCCATAATTCCCGCCGCCGGTGCGGGTCGGCGTATGCGCAGCCAAATCCCCAAACAATACCTGCGGCTCGGGGATCGCACCGTCATTGAGTACACTTTAGCTCGATTTATTTCACACCCGAATATCGATGGCATCGTCGTGGCTATTGACGCGCAGGATACGATATGGCCGTCATTGGCTGTCGCGAGTACCAAGCCGTTAATCACCGTTACAGGCGGGGTCCAGCGCTACCATTCTGTATTTAACGCGCTGCGGCAACTTGCAATCGAGGCGCTAGAACAAGACTGGGTGTTGGTGCATGATGCCGTGCGACCATGCCTCACGCGCCAGGATCTCGACAGGCTGATCGCAGCGCTCAAGGACGATCCCATCGGCGGGATATTGGCGACGCCAGTACGCGACACCTTAAAGCGCGGTACTATTGACGGTCGTATTGCAGAGACTGTCGATCGCACGGAACTGTGGCATGCCCTGACACCGCAGATGTTCCGCTTCGAGGTGCTTTATACGGCCTTGCAAACGGCGCTTACCAAATTAGACCTGGTTACCGACGAGGCATCGGCGGTTGAGCGCGCGGGCCTGCACCCGCGGCTGGTCAAAGGGCAGGGCGACAATATCAAGATTACGCGTCCGGAAGACTTGGCGTTGGCCGAGCGGATTTTGGCGGCACAAGCGATATGAACTGGTTTAAATTTAGGCGCTCCGCGAGCAATCGGTTGCTTGTGCAAGGTGCAACAGATGAAATGATCGGTCCCTTCCTGCAGCTATTCAAAGCCTATAATCCGGAATCCGTGGCGCAAAGACTGGTCGAAGTTGGCGCAGGATACCACTATGCGCAGGTAGAGCGAGCGCATGAGTGAACCCGTCTGAGCATTTTCGGATTGGACCAAAGAGCGCTGCACAGTATTACAGGCTCAGTAAAAGCTAACCAGGTGCAGCCTAAAAGTTTGCAAAGCCGCGTCTGTTAGTTGGATACGCCGTTTAGGGCCATAACGCTGACTCTGCCATGCCATAAAGAACGAGTAGCGTCCATAGGTGGCCTGCGAAGGATTAAGCGTCACGCCTGAGCAGTTCCGCTGAGAACTCAAAGCAGGCGCCGATATTCCCGATCTTGCCGCCGCCCTATCTCTTACGCACTCCGGCTGATCGCTAGGATATGGACCCTGATGGCTATTTGTGTTCCTGAACCACGCGTGCTGGGCGCAACACTTGCACGGGGTGCGGATGGTGTCTCAGAGCAAGAGGGAATGCTGAGTGGGTGGGGAAGCACACAAGCATACGCAGCTATGGCGTTATATCTGACGTCCTACGACTTCGGGCGCATTCACAAGAACTTCAGCATAGCGTAAGCTATGGAAACCGGTATTACAGATCATGTCCGGAGCTTGAAGGAGACAGCGGTCCTCGCGAACTAGCAGGGGCTTTTACCGTCTAACGAATGGAAAAGCGAGTAGCTGATTAACGGGGCAGTTTAGGATAAAGTGAGGCCTTTTCTCTCCCCTTTGTGCGGCCAGACGCCACCATACTTAGACTGCCCCGCCTTGTCCTCAGATTTTGTACGATCCGGCATATAGCCTATGTAGATCTTCTATGTAGTCTATACAGTTCTGCTAGCGGTTCAAGCCTCTCTGTGTCACGCTGGTTTGCTAATCGGTCGCGGGCGACATCGTTCGTTGATTACAGCTCACCGAGTGCCAAAGCAGAAGATCGAAGGTTCAAATTTATCTCCGACAACAATTAGCAAACTTGAAATGCACACGCGGATTGTGGGCCGTATCGAGTTCGGCAGGTATTCCTACATACGCGATAAAAAAGTAAATGTGAGATAATGCGTAAGTTGCCGATCACCGCCCAGCGCGACCTTAGCTAGTGATGACCGTTGATCTGTCTCCGCGCCCGCAGCGGCGGCGGGTTGACTATATGGGCGTCAGTCGGATCCCATAATCGAGGGCGCCGTACCGGTAAGAATGGAACGACGCGACATGATACAACGTATGGTTGGGGCCTCTTAGACTCGCAACCTGCGTCGCGCGCGTCATTGCAACGCGTGGTGCCACTAAGGCAACCTCATCGTTCCAAGTACGAGGAAGTTGTCCCAGAAATGC
>DATACK010000007.1:0-18701 GCA_036259115.1 Gammaproteobacteria bacterium
CCCAGGGCGTGCGAGATGGCGATCGATGAGGCAAAACTTAAGGCCTTTCTAGGCCAGACCTAAGTGATATGGCCGCGGCGATTTCGAGCGTGATGGCCGACATCGGCCACAAGCTCGGCTTCTACAAGGCGATGCGGAAACCGGTGCGATGCCTTCCTCTCAACTGGCGCGCAAGACCGGAACCCACGAGCGCTTCATGCGTGAATGCCTCAACAATCAAGCTGCCGGCGGTTACGTGGTCTATGATCCGGTGCGCAAGACCTATGAGCTTCCCGAAGAACAGGCGCTGGTGCTGGCTAATGCCGAAGGGCCTGCGTTCATCCCACCCGCCTGCGATGTCATCGCAAGTTATGGCTGGATGAGGACAAGATTGCGGACGCATTTTGTAGCAGCAAAGGCGTTGGTTGGCATGAGCACTACCATCGCCAGTTCTTTGGTACCGAGGCGTTCTTCCGCTCAGGCTACAGGGCCAATCTGACTACCAGCTGGATTCCAGCCCTGGATGGATCGAGCGCAAACTCAAGGTCGGCGCAAAGGTGGCCCGACGTGGGTTGCGGCCACGGTGCGTCCGCTATCATTATGGCGCAGGCATACCCCGAGTCGACTTTCATTGGCTACGATGCGCATGGCAAGTTGATCGAGATCGCGTGCCAAAGAGCACAGGAAGCCGGCATAAAAGATCGGGTGAAATTCGAGGTGGCGGCAGCCAAGGACTATCCTGCGAGTGGCTATAGTTTGATTTGCTTCATGGGCTGCCTGCACGATATGGGCGATCCCGTAGGCGCGGCCGCACACGCGTTACAGGCGCTCAAGCTGGATGGCACAGTGCTTTTGATTGAGCCGTACGCGGGGGATCGAGTGGAAGACAACCTCAACGCGGTGGGGCGACTGTACTACGCTGCTTCTACTGCCATTTGCACCCCCTGTTCGTGCTCCCAAGAGGTTGGTTTGGGGCTAGGCGCGCAGGCTGATGAAGCGCACCTATGGGAGATCATGATGGCGGCGGGCTTCAGCCGCTACCGCTGTGCGACGCAGACGCCGTTTAATCTGGTGTTGGAGGCGCGGCCTTAAGTCCAGTGCGGGATGGCGTCCGGGCAGCTTTGGCATTCGAGCGACGTCAGACTCTGGGCTCGCCGGAGCGTTACATGCTGCTCAACCGGCTTTCTCAAGAAATTCAGTCCAAACGGGCTAGCAGCCACTGCCTGATGTCCGCGATCTCTTGCGGGCAAACCGCGTGCGGTATGGGATATTCATGCCATTCCACGGCGTAGCCCAAAACTGACAGCAGGTCTCGTGACTTGACGCCGAAGGAAAAATCGACCACCGGATCGTGGTTGCCGTGCGCCATGAAGATCGGCGTAGCTTCGTTGGCGGGGCTGCGCTCGGCGGTGACTCGTGTGTGCAAGGGCAGATAGGTAGACAGCCCCACGATACCGCCCAATTTTTCCGGATAGCGTAATCCCACGTGCAACGTCATCGCGCCGCCTTGTGAAAAACCGGCCAGCACGATGCGCTCGCAGGCTATGCCGCGTTTATGTTCGCGCTGGATCAGGTTCTCGATCGCCTTGGCTGTGCGGTGAATGCCGCGCTCGTCTTCACGCAGGATCGAGCCTAGGCTGTAGATGTCATACCAGGCGCGCATGACCATGCCGCCATTGACGCTGACGGCCTGATATGGCGCGTGCGGAAACACAAAACGGATGGCATGCTCGTTTAAATGTAGTTCCGGCACTATAGGTTCGAAGTCGTGGCCGTCCGCGCCCAGCCCGTGTAACCAGATTACAGCAGCATCAGGATTATCGCCAGTGACAACCTCCACGGCCGGCAAGACATCTTTGGACATGAGTTATGCCTGCTTTATTGAACTGTAGCTAACGATTTTGCGCCTGTTGACGAATTGCGGCCTTTAACCGCGTGGTTCATCAGTCGGCCTTGACGAGCTTGGCTATCAGGAAATCCGATTGGTCCTTGTTGTCCACCCAGCTGAGCTTGACGCCATCGCCGATTTTGCCGCCCTTGAATTTGAACGAAAGATAAGGGTTCGCCGAGATGCCGCTGCTCCACAGCGCTTTGAATACCTGCTTACCATTATGTTCGACGATGACCTCCTGGATGAAATGGGCCGGCACTTCCTTGCCGGTCTTTTCATCCTTGCGCAGCCCGGTTTCCATTGGATGCCGGATCAAGGTCCTGAACTCGGTAACATCGCCTTGTACCTCGGCGAGAATTCTGATCGAGTCACCCATTAGCAATTCGGCATGATGATAGCATCAAGCGCAGCCGCCGACCGCGACCTTAACTCTTTTACTAGTACTGTAGAATTTACCGTTCGCCTTGACTACCACAATGACATCGGCGGTCTTCTCCATCTTGATGCGTGTGGCGACATAAGGAAGCGTCCCCGCCGGAATCATGTAGCTTGAGGTCAGCGCGTGTGGATTCTTGGCCGCGAATAGACTGATCGATTCCACACCTTCCAAACCGGCATCCACGGAGAGCGGCACGATCGCGCCGTTTTCCACGACCTTAGGAATAGTCAGTTTGATTTTGTCCGACAGCGTGAGGTCATTCAAGGTGACACCCAATAGCGCTTGTAACGCGGCATCTACATCATGAGCATTGAAAGCGGCTTTAGGCCAATCTGATCGCAACCCGCGTAAAATTCCAAATCCGGCCATGAACGCAGCCAGTGCGCCGAGCCCCACCTTGATGAATAACCTGCGCGATAGGTACATGTCGGAATTCCGTAAGAACGCACATGCGAGTATATCAATAATTACTGTCACTTCTCTTGCGGTCTCTCAACTTTGCCATGCGAGAGAGGCAGCCAGATTGCTTACGGCGCGATCAAAGAGTTTGCCTTCTCGGCAGGCGGAGAACAGGATGCACGAAAGCCAATCTAATGGTAACGATAATTTGGCACGGCACATTGTGCTACTGTGTGCCATACATGAATTTTTATGCCATTAATGTAGATAATATGCCAATAGATTTTAAGACTAAGGTGCAGCAAGGCCGGCTCGTCATTCCCGCCCGGTTGCGGCGCATGCTCGGTTTTGAGCCGGGCAACGCGCTCGTCATACGCATTGAAGACGATCGGCTGATCTTAGAGAAACCCGAAGCCATCAAGCGCCGACTCAAGGCGCGCTTTGCGAAGTTGCCCAAGGGTGCAAGTCTCGTCAATCAGCTTCTCGCGGAGCGCCGGAAAGAGGCAAAAAAAGAAGATTCCATTTGACCATAGTGCTGGACGCCTCGGTGCTACTCGCTTATCTACAGGATGAGGCGGACGCTAAGGCTGTGGACACGGTTTTGCCTGAATCGGTTATCTCCACCGTCAACTGGAGCGAGGTTATGCAAAAGTGCTTGGCAAGCGGTGTCGATGTAAATGGTCTGCGCGAGGATTTCCAAGCACTCGGGCTTGGATTCTACCGTTCACGCCGCAGCAGGCCGAGACCGCGGCGCGCTTATGGCAGCAGACCTGGCCTTATGGCCTGTCGCTCGGCGATCGCGCCTGCTTTGGCATCGAAATGAAAACACCAGTGCTGACGGCTGATCACGCCTGGTTGGATCTCAACTTGGCGGTCGAGGTGCGTATCGTGCGTTAGCATTTGGTAGGTCTAACGGCTGCAACTCTAATGTTAGAGCCACGGCTCATTTACTTACTTGAATGCAGCCGCACGGAAATCCCGAATGTTCTGAGATTCTGAATATCTTGCATATTGCCGACCGGGCAAATTAGCCATTCATCCAGACAAGTGTCGTTTGTAATTAGTGAATATGGTCCATGCTTCGACCAGTAACCTACCATCTGGCGCTCTTCTTTAATTTGCCCACCAAGAATTCCATGGATTCTAAAACGAACTGCATCGGCACTTTCGCGGGTTAGTTCCCCTCTATCTTCCAAGGAGATTTGAATGAAATCTAATTGCCTGGATCGATCCGCGCTCTGGTCGGGGCCTTCTTCTCTTGCGCAAAAAACTTAAGTGAGTTTTTGATTGCGTCTGGTCCCGCTGGCTTGGCCGGGCTTAGATAGAAAAGAACCAGTATGGCAAACTTGCTAAGATAGTTGGCATGTCGTTGAGTTGGTTGCATTCAGCTGAAGCGGGCCCGGGCCGGCTGAAGCACAGGGTTGCAGCCCTAAGAATAATGTGCACCTTAGAGCATGGCTCAGCAAAGGGCCGAGCGATCGTATTTTGCGCCTCACCGCCCACTGAGTAGTAGGTATGTACATTGTCGGGCTTGGCGCCGACCCGCGAAAAGCTCAAGTTCAGCGTACCAAAATTCCTCCATGAAGCCATTCTTTCGCAAGGGCCAATGTTGCACTGGGCTGATGAATCGAGCCTGGTGGGAGGAACGCAGCCTGTACCAACTGTAAGGAGGCATAGAACTAAACTAAGTAAACGATATGGTTTCACGGCTCTAACTTAGTACTCGATGCCTCGTCGAGAGTAGCTTATGACGATGGTCAGGCTAAGGTTTAGCAGTCTTCCGCTTAGCGGCGCTGGCGCGGTGACGGAAGGAAAAACTAATTTGGAACTTCGATAGTGCTGGAGCTGATTGCTCTGGGTCGTCAGTTAGTCGAGCAGCGTTCGCTTATTGAGTCCTTGAGCAAGGCTTGCACCAAGCGCTGCATGCGCTCGTAGTGGCTGCCTTGCCAATAGATGCGCTGACAGCTTTCGCAAACCCAGAATTGGTCGAAGTAGCGGTGCGTGTTTGGCTCCAAGCGATTGAGAATTTCCTCCTTAGTAACTTCTTTTATTAAACCATTGCAATGGAGGCAGCGCTTAAAAGGGCGCGCCGCACGGTAAAGATCAAAGCGCCCTAATACCTCGCGCGCTTGCCGCAATGGTTGTGTCTCGCGTACGTAGTATCCATGAGTGACGGTGCTGCGTTTTAGTAATCCGCGATCGCGCGTCAGCAGGATGCGTCGCTCCGATTGGCAAATACGTGCGAGCGTTCGATCGTCGTAATCATTGCGATACCAGGCATCGAAACCGAGCAGTCTAAGATAGCGTGCGAGCCGGCCAAGGTGTGCGTCCAGCACAAAGCGGCTGGTGCGAAGCGGGCGGGCGCGTACCCGCAGCAGCGGCGTGATGTCCAGCGCCTCAAACATTGGATAGACGCTGACGTGAGCGCCGTCAACCAGCGGCGTGGAGAAATCGACCGATTTACCGTCTATCAGGATCAGATCAACTTCCGTATGGGGAACGCCCAAGGCCTCAATGATGTCCTTGACGGCGGGGCGACCGGCAAACTCTTGCTCGAACTCCACCTTGCGCTTGCTCGGTGGCAGAAAATCATTCAATTCTTCGTAGAATCGGAAGTGTGCGCTTGGCATGCTGTGGTTTGCAGATATGATTTATGTGGCCGATATTCCGAAGGATTCAAAATCTCTAGGTATCTGTAAATAAATCTCCGTTTCGTGCGATCTCACGCGGAATTCGTCATTCCCGGCGAAAGCCGGAATCACACCGGCATGACGGGGTTCGGAATTCATCAGCGCCTGGTAAACGTTCCTTCTGGCGCGCTGCACCGGACCTTGGGCAGGTGGTTCATCTGTTGAGCTAAACACGCGGTAGTGTAGCCAAGAGGCGCGAAAGCTTTGCCCGCCGCTAACGCCAGCTTTTTACGGCCGCCCGTGCGCCCTTATTAAGCGGCCTGCTAATGAGGCCGGTGGTGGTCACATGCACGTCATAGCTCGCATTGTCCGCCATTGGCAGGTAAGTCGCCGCGCCATACGTCGCGTCCACCCATGGTAGCCACCGGTGGTAACGCTGCGCCAGGCTCCATACATCCAGCCCTGCGTGCGTGGCCAGCGGAAAGACGCTGTAAGGCCCCGTGCGTGCACGCTGCAAATCGCGAAAACGCCCGCTCAAGCGCTCCAGCCGAAATTGCGTATTCAAGCCCAACAAAGTCGCGAGACCCTTCCATTTAAGAATACGCGCATCGAGCTGCCAATCATCGCCGGTCAGCAAAAAGGTCTTGCGCACACCGGATGGATATTTAAGCGTCGTTCGAAAGCGCTCAGGCGCCAGGCGCGTGAAACTCAACTGTACGGCCGGCTGCTCGTACGTCAGGCGTTGGTAGGTGTGAAGATTAATCGCGAGCGCGCTCACCACGGCGGCGATCGCGATCAATACCCCGCCGGTAAGACCATGCCCGCCGGCGGCCAACAACCTTTGCCTGCGCAGCTTTGCCAGGCTAAGCAGCCAAAACAGCAAGCCCAACAAACCGGTGATCAACGCGACCGTATGCATGCCAAACAATCGAACGGAACAAGCCTAAACATCAGACACTACCGGCAGCGACATGGACCGGTCAAGCGCCCCATGAAACGATTGGGTCGCGCGCACGGCAAGGCTATACTGAACTTTATACTTCCGGTTGGTAATACACATGCGTATGCGTAAGACACTTTACCTGCTGACGTGCCTGCTATGCGCGTCCTTTTTAGTATCGAGCTGCGGGCAAAAAGGCGATCTCTATCTGCCGCCTCAGCAGCAGCACAAGGAACGCCGATAAGGTGGATGTTTTTGCTTATCGCGGACGGCACCTATTCACCGAGGGTGTCGCGGTAGCGGATATCGCTGCACGTTACGGCACGCCCTGCTATATCTATTCGCGCGCCGCGCTGGAACGTCAATGGCGCGCGTTCGACCAGGCGATGGCCGCGCGACCTCATCTCGTGTGTTATGCGGTCAAGGCCAATGCCAATATCGCGGTGCTTAACGTCTTAGCGCGTTTGGGCTCGGGTTTCGATATCGTGTCCGTAGGCGAGCTGGAGCGCGTACTGCGCTCGGGCGGCGATCCCGCCAAGGTCGTGTTCTCGGGCGTGGGGAAGCGCGCCGATGAGATGCGTCGCGCGCTTGAGGCAAAGATTCTATGCTTCAACGTTGAGTCCGAGGCGGAACTGCGTTTACTCAATCGGATCGCAGGGGATATGGGCATGACGGCGCCCGTGTCGCTGCGTGTGAATCCGGATGTGGACGCTGGCACGCACCCGTATATATCCACTGGCTTGAAGGAAAACAAATTTGGTATTGGCATCGAACAGGCGCAAGCAATGTACGGTCAAGCAGCGGCGCTTCCTCACATTAGATTATCTGGCATCGACTGCCATATCGGCTCGCAACTCACCGAGCTTAGTCCACTTGTTGATGCGGCGCAGCGCGTCTTAGCGCTAGCTGATAATCTTCAAGAGGAAGGCATTGCGATCGAACATCTGGATCTCGGTGGTGGTTTCGCCATTTCTTACCGTGGCGAGGCCGCGCCCACGCCGCGCGAATACGTTGACCGCTTGCTCAAGGTGGTGGCGGATAGATCCTACCAGCTCCTGCTAGAGCCAGGCCGCGCTATCGCGGGTGAAGCCGGCATGCTTGTAACTAGCGTCTTGTATACCAAGCATAATGGCTACAAGCGCTTCGCGGTGGTGGATGCGGCCATGAATGATCTTATGCGCCCGGCCCTTTACGATGCTTGGCACCCTATCATTCCAGTGACACGCGCGCGGCAGGCGCAGACTTATATATATGACGTGGTCGGCCCTGTGTGTGAGACCGCCGATTTTCTAGGTAAAGCGCGGGAACTTGCCATCGATACGGGCGATCTACTGGCGATATGTGCTGCCGGCGCCTATGGCTTTTCCATGGCTGGCAATTACAACACCCGTCCACGCGCCGCTGAGATCATGGTGGACGGCGATCAAGCACGTCTGATCCGCGAGCGCGAAACGCTTGAGCAACTCATGCTGGGGGAGCATGTCTTGCCATGATGCGGCGCGTCATCGAGCCCGAGCTCATGGACGATCCAGAGCAGGCGCTCGCTTATGCGCGGGCGGATTTCGACGCACCGCACAATGAAATTATCGAACACTTCGCACGCGTGTTTGCAAATGTTGACATCGAGGGTGACGTGTTGGACCTGGGGTGCGGCCCAGCCGATGTCACCGTGCGCTTCGCCCACCGCTATCCGCGGTGCCGCATCGATGGCATCGACGGCGCGCCGGCGATGTTAGCCCACGGCCGCAGTCGCATCGAGCAAGCCGGGCTTTCCGATCGCATTAGACTTCTTCATCATAGATTGCCAACTGACAGCCTGCCGCGCGCGCACTATATGACTGTCATCTCCAACAGTCTGCTGCACCATCTGCATGATCCTATGGTGTTATGGCTTAGCGTAAAACAGGCGGCGGCGCCTGCGGCGCGTATCTTTATCGCCGACCTCATGCGGCCTGCAAACGCGCACACCGCTCGGGCTCTGGTTACGCAGTACGCAGCCAATGAGCCGCCGATCCTGCAACGGGACTTCTATAACTCGCTGCGCGCGGCGTTTACGCCTGATGAAGTGAAGGCGCAACTCGCGGCCACTGGATTGGATCATGTTAGCGTTGAGATCATCAGTGATCGGCACTTGGTCGCATGGGGCCGTGCGCATGCATGATGTTTTCACCAACCCCCCCGAAGAGGCGCTACGCGCACTGCTACTGCGCGTCAAGACGGTGGCCGTCGTAGGCCTATCCCCTAAAAGTTATAGACCCAGCCACCATGTTGCACGCAATCTCAAGGCGTTCGGTTATCGGATCATTCCGGTATATCCCGGTGTTGATGAGGTATTAGGCGAGCGCGCCTATGCGCGGCTGATAGACATCGGCGAGCCCGTCGATCTGGTCAACGTGTTCCGCGCTCCTCAACACGTGCGCGGCGTGATCGAAGAGTGTCTGACCGCGGATATGAAGGCCCTGTGGCTGCAGGAGGGCGTGGTCGATACCAAGGCCGCCTTGCACGCCGCCTGCGCCGGCATGACGGTGGTGATGGACCGCTGTATCTATCGAGATTATTTGAGGTTAATGGGTTGATTTGCGCGAAGTCCGCGCGTCTGTACTATAGTTTTACTGTTGTATGAATCCGTTGACTTATTCATGATACATAACCGTATCGTACGTAGCGGTCTCGCTTGCCGATATGCGTAGGTCTCGACGCATTAGATTTGGTTGGATGGTGGAAGGTTACTCCACTGACTTGTACCGCTACGCCGCGTGGTTGTGTGGCGACCGCGCCTTAGCGGAAGACCTCGTGCAGGAGACCTTCGCACGCGCCTGGCGTTCGTTGAATAGCTTACAACATAACGATGCGGTAAAACCCTGGCTGTTCACCCTGTTAAGGCGTGAGTATGTACGGCATTGTGAGTACCCACGCCCAATGTCAGAACGACTCAATGCCAATGGTGCAGGCGACGTCGGCCGTTATGAGATCAACGCCGAGCTGGCCGTGCTAAGGCGCGCGCTGGCGGGATTGGCGCCCGAGTATCGCGAACCTTTGATCTTGCAGGTCATCGGCGGATTCAGTTGCGAGGAGATCGGACAATTTTTGAGTATAAGTCCCACCGCCGCGATGACCCGAGTATTTCGCGCGCGCAAACAGCTGCGCGACACAGTCAGCGACGAACGGCTGCGTAGATCAAATAAGGTGATGGCGTGAATTGCCTGGACTTCCGCCGCAAATGGCTCGTGCTCCCCGGTGCGCGGGATCTCGCGCTGACACAACATGAGCGGGTATGTGCCTGTTGCCGTCAGTTTGCCAGGCGCGGTTCCGTGTTTGAACATAAGTTGCGCGAGGCATTGGCCATCGATGCGCCGGCGGGACTGAGCGAGCGCATCAACCAGCGTCGGGACATCGGGGAACAGGTGCGCGGGCGCCAGGCGCGTCCGCTGTATTATGCGCTGGCGGCAAGCCTGTTGCTGATGGTAGGTCTGGTGTCATTGGCCGGTTATCAATTCCGCGGCTCCGACCTCCACTCGGCGGGGCTGCGCCGCTCCGTTATCGAACACATAATAAATGAGAATGAATATCTCGACGCGCACGATGCGGTGGGCATGGCGCGATTGCGTCCGCTGTTTGCGCGTTTCGGCGCACGCCTTAAGGGTGACCTCGGGCGGGTCAACTATGCCGCCGCCTGTTCGGTATGGCCATATGACGGCATTCACATGGTGCTCTCGGGCCAAAAAGGCGCGGTAACGGTGTTGTACATGAATGGCCGCCGCATCAAAGACAGCGCCCACTTTAAAGACGCACACTTCAAGGGAATATTGTTTCCGGTTCCAGGCGGTAGAATCGCGGTGGTTGGCGAGCGGGGCGAAGCACTGGGCAAGGTCGTGCACATGCTGCGGGAGAAGCTGCGCTGGCATGCGTGATGGTGCGTTCGATGCGTTGATGATCTATGTTTGCCACTGACCATATCTGCTGGTAACCGCGCGTGGTGCGATTGTCGTTTACCAAGATGCACGGGCTCGGAAACGACTTCGTGCTGTTCGAATCCATCGACCGACCCATCGCGCTATCTCGCACACAGCTCCAGTTTATCGCCGATCGTCGGCGCGGTATCGGCTGCGATCAGGTGTTGGTGATCGAACCCGCGCACGCGCACGACGCGGACTTTCGCTTTCGCATTTATAATGCCGACGGCAGCGAGGTCGAGCAGTGTGGCAATGGTGCGCGCTGCGTCGCGCGCTATCTGCATGAGCGGGGATTGCTCGAGCGCCTGCAAGCCAGGCTTGAGACGGCAGGGGGGCTGGTCGGCGTCGAGCTAGAGTCGGACGGCCGCGTCACGATCAATATGGGCACGCCGTGCCTAAAGCCTGAGCAAATCCCCTTCATTGCCGAAGGTCAGGCGCCGACGTATCGCTTGGATCTAGAATGCGACGAGGTGGAGCTGGCCGCGGTGTCTATGGGCAATCCGCATGCCGTACTGCGCGTAGACGACGTACAGACTGCGCCAGTGGCACGGCTGGGTGCGCGCATCGAGAAGCATCCTCGTTTCCCCAATCGCGTCAATGTCGGCTTCATGCAGGTGATCGATCGTACTGCCATTCGCTTGCGCGTCTTCGAGCGCGGTGTGGGCGAGACCCTGGCCTGCGGCAGTGGTGCTTGCGCCGCGGTGGTCGCCGGTCGTGTGCAGGGATGGCTCGATGCACGCGTGGCGGTCGAATTGCCCGGCGGACAGCTTATAATAAGCTGGCGTGACGCAAACGCGCCGGTGCTGATGACCGGCGAAGCAACAAAAGTTTTCGAGGGGAGCATAGAAGCATGACCCGGGCGCGTACTTCCAACCCAAAACACGAAGCGCTGACCGAGGACGCCGTCGAACAGTACCTTCTTGCCCATCCCAATTTCTTCGAACAGCACACGAGTCTGTTAGAAGCGCTTGAGATCCCACACGTCAGAGGTAGTCGTGCGGTATCGCTGATGGAGCGTCAAGTGAAGGCACTGCGCGCGCGCAACCGTCAACTAGAATGCAAGCTGATCGATTTGGTACAGGTGGCGCGCGACAATGAGGCCTTGAGCTCGCGCCTGCACCGGCTGGCGTTGGGCTTATTGGAGGCACAGGATCTCAACGATGTCATCGTCACAACCGAGGACCTCCTGCGCACCGAGTTTCCCTCCACGCAGGTCGTGCTGAAGCTATTTAAGACGCCACGCACAGTGCTGCAGGCGAACGCCCATGTTCTGGCTGAGGATGATCCGGCGGTGAGTCTGTTCGATAGCTTGTTCAAGGGCAAGCGCCCAGCGTGCGGGCTTTTAACCGAGGCGCGCGCGCAGTGCCTATTTGAGCGCGAGGCGCCGGATATCGCCTCGGCGGTGATGGTCCCGCTGATCGATGGCAAGCGGCTGGGTGTGTTGGCCTTGGGCAGCGCCGACAAGGAGCGTTTCTACCCCGGCATGGGAACCTTGTTCCTGGGTTATCTAGGCGAAATGGTAAGCCGCGCGCTGGTGGTCCACATTGCTCATTAAGGTAGTACAGGAACATGATAGATGCCGAGAGTCAGGCTTTGGTTGAGAACTTTTTGACACAGCTCACCAACACGCGCGGATATTCCCCGCATACAATAGCCGCCTATCGCCGGGATCTGGAAGATTTCATGGACTATTTGAGTAGGAAGCAAGCCACTGGCCAGGCCACCCAGAGTTGGGCGGACGTGGATATCCAGCGCGTGCGTGACTACGCCGCGCAACGTCACCGCGCCGGCCTGTCCGGCCGCAGCCTACAGCGGGCCCTCTCTGCGTTGCGCGTGTTCTTTCGATATCTCGTCACCAAGAAAAAGGTGGAGAGCAATCCGGTGCAACATGTGCGCGCGCCGCGCTCGCCGCGCAAGTTGCCGAAGGTATTGGATGTCGATCAAATGGATGGGTTGCTGACGATCAAGGATAATGATCCGCTGACGCTGCGCGACCGCGCCATCATGGAACTGGCCTATTCTTCCGGGTTACGTCTGGCCGAACTGGTCTCGCTGGATTTGAGTAAGCTGGATTTATCCGAACGCGAGGTCGACGTTGTTGGCAAAGGCGGTAAGCAGCGCAAGGTGCCGATAGGGCGTATGGCTTGCGCAGCGCTCATCCGCTGGCTAGCAGTGCGACAGGCGCTTGCGGCAGCGGATGAGGCTGCGCTATTTGTAGGACAGCGCGGTCGAAGGTTGACCCCGCGCGCCATTCAGCTGCGCATGCGCGCCTGGGCCGTGCGTTTAGGGCTAGACCGGTGTGTGCACCCGCATATGCTGCGTCACGCCTTCGCCAGCCACCTGCTTGAGTCATCGGGCGATCTGCGCGCAGTGCAGGAGCTATTAGGTCATGCGGACATCAGCACCACGCAGGTGTATACTCACATCGATTTCCAACATCTGGCTGAGGTCTACGACAAGGCCCATCCCCGCGCCAGGAAATAGCATCGCACGTGCTCCATTGTCCAGTGACGCCGCAAACTTATACGGCGCCTTATTGTCATCGTATACGATCGAGTTTTTTATGAATGGGGGCTTGCTTGCAGCAGTACCTAGGTACAACAATCCTGTCCGTGCGGCGTGAGGGCAGAGTAGCACTCGGCGGTGACGGCCAAGTCACCTTGGGCCAGGCGATACTTAAGAATAACGCGCGCAAGGTGCGCCGCCTGTATCAGGACAAGGTCATCGCAGGCTTCGCGGGCGGCACTGCCGATGCGTTTACCTTGTTCGAGCGTTTCGAGAGCAAGCTGGAAAAGCACAGCGGTCAGCTCACACGCGCGGCGGTGGAATTGGCCAAAGACTGGCGCACAGATCGCATGCTGCGGCGCCTGGAGGCCTTGCTGGCGGTCGCTGACCGCGAGACATCGCTCGTCATTTCCGGCAACGGTGACGTCATCGAACCCGAGCAAAGTCTGATCGCGATCGGCTCCGGTGGGCCTTACGCGCAGGCCGCCGCCCGTGCGCTAATCGAAAATACATCCTTGTCCGCGCGCGAGATCGTGGACAAGGCCTTGAATATTGCCGGTGATATCTGCATCTATACGAATCGATACATTTCCATCGAAGAGCTTTAGCCGCTGTACTTTGTTGCCCGCAGATTGTAGCGCTTTAAAGCGCGTTGCATGTGGTTTTGAACAAACCTCCTTATGAGTCCTCTGTGTCTCTGTGGCCAAAAATGGTCTGATTTAAATGTCCGAAATGACGCCCCGCGAGATAGTTCAAGAACTCGACAAACACATCATCGGCCAAACTGACGCCAAGCGTGCAGTGGCCATTGCCCTGCGCAACCGCTGGCGTCGCCTGCAACTGCCCGAGGAGCTGCGCGCCGAGGTCACGCCTAAGAATATTCTGATGATCGGCCCTACCGGCGTTGGCAAGACCGAAATCGCGCGGCGCTTAGCACGGCTGGCCAATGCGCCTTTCATCAAGGTGGAGGCCACTAAATTTACCGAGGTGGGCTACGTTGGGCGCGATGTTGAATCCATCATCCGCGATTTGGTGGATGCATCCATTAAGATGACACGCGAAGAGGAGCTCGCCAGAGTGCGTTATCGGGCGATAGAGGCCGCGGAGGAACGTATCTTAGACATCCTGTTACCGCGCGCTTCCGGCTTCAACGTCACGCCGGCCGAGGAACATGAATCGACTACGCGGCAGAAGTTTCGCAAGCGGCTGCGCGAAGGAGGGCTTGACGATAAGGAAATTGAAGTCGAATTGCAGGTGTCACCCATGGGGGTGGAGATTATGACACCGCCGGGCATGGAGGAAATGGCCAGTCAATTGCAGAGCGTGTTTCAGAACCTCGCCGGTTCGCGCACCCGTAAGCGAAAACTCCGCATCAAGGATGCCTTTAAGCTGTTGACCGATGAGGAGGCGCACAAGATGATCAACGAGGACGATCTCAAAAGCCGCGCGCTGCAAAGCGTCGAGCAGAACGGCATCGTGTTCATCGACGAGATCGACAAGGTGGCGCGACGCGGAGAATATAGCGGCACAGATGTCTCACGCGAGGGCGTGCAGCGCGATCTGCTACCGCTGGTAGAGGGCTGCACCGTGAGCACCAAACACGGCATGGTGCGCACGGACCACATTCTGTTTATGGCCTCCGGCGCCTTTCATATGTCCAAACCGTCTGACCTGGTGCCGGAACTGCAAGGCCGACTGCCGATTCGCGTGGAGTTAAATGCCTTATCTACGCAGGATTTCATACGCATCCTGACCGAACCCAGCGCCTCACTGACCGAGCAATACGCGGCCTTGCTCAAGACCGAGGGATTGACTATCAATTTCACTGAGGACGGTGTCGAACGCATTGCTCAAGTGGCGCATGATGTCAATGAGCGTACTGAAAATATTGGCGCGCGTCGGCTGCATACCGTCATGGAGCGCCTGCTGGATAGCATTTCTTTCAGCGCGCCCGACCGTAACGGAGAAGCCGTCACTATCGATGCGGCATATGTGGAAGAGCACCTAGGTGATCTAGTGAGAGACGAAGACTTGAGCAGGTATATCCTGTAACCGTAACAGTGATGCCCAAGCCTAGGCCGACCGATATCGCGCTTCACCAGAAATCTCGCGTGCTGGAGATTACCTTCGACGATGGCGCGTGCTTTAAGTTGCCATGCGAGTATCTGCGCGTGTATTCGCCATCGGCAGAGGTGCAAGGCCATGGGCCGGGTCAACAAGTCTTGCAACTTGGCAAGGAATACGTGGGCATCACCGAGATTGAGCCGGTAGGAAACTATGCCGTCAGACTGGTGTTCGACGATGGCCACAATACGGGCATCTTCAGTTGGAATTATCTCTACGAGCTGGGCGCTAAGCAGGAACAGAAATGGCGTGAATACTTAGAACGGCTTGAGGCGGCAGGCTATAAACGCAGGAGCTAGGACGAGGGGCTTAAGCATAGGTTGGGTCAGCATCAAGAAGGCGTGAAGCATGAGGAGGATAAACCTTTTGATGTAGTACGATTACACTTTCCATGCCCTGTCCAACTCAAGCTTTGTCGCTAACCTGTAAATCCTGATTCTTCAGACGCCTTACTCATCACGCCTCCACACCTATAGATTCATGAAAACCACTCACTTTGGCTTTAGACAGATACCGGTCGCCGATAAGGCGCGCAAGGTGGCCGGGGTGTTTAATTCGGTAGCGGAAAAATACGACATCATGAACGACCTGATGTCGTTCGGGATTCATCGCCTGTGGAAATATTACGCGCTGCTGCTTGCAGGCGTGCGCACCGGACAGCGCGTGTTGGATGTGGCGGCCGGCACGGGCGACTTGGCTATGCGCCTAGCCGCTCAAGTGGGGCCTTCAGGCGAGGTTTGGTTGTGCGACATCAACAACGCAATGCTCGCTAGAGGGCGCGATCGTCTGATCGATCGAGGCCTCATCAGCAATGTGCGTCACGTACAGGCCGACGCAGAGAACTTACCGTTTCGCGAAAATTATTTCGATCGGATTACGATTGCCTTCGGTCTGCGCAACGTTACCAATCAAGCTGCTGCACTGGCCTCCATGTATCGCGTGCTGAAGCCTGGCGGACTGCTGCTGGTGCTGGAGTTCTCCAAACCGCGGCCTTGGCTTGAGCGGGCCTACGACTTTTATTCATTTAACGCCCTGCCATTGATGGGCAGGCTGGTGGCAGGCGATGCGGATAGTTATCGATATCTAGCCGAATCTATCCGTATGCACCCGGACCAGGAGATGCTGATAAAGATGATGGCACGGGCCGGTTTCGAACGGTGCGAATACTTTAACTTAAGCGCCGGGATCGCGGCCGTGCACCGCGGCTATAAGGTATAGAATCAACTTATTCTTAAACGTGCATGCCAAAGAGCTCACCGCAACCGTGCGCGTACTTATGGCATTGCCCCTCATAATTCTCAATCACCCGACCGCGCGGTGTTGTCTGCATGCAACCTAAAGACATAATCGCGGCCTTGCTGGAGCGGGCAGTCAACGCATATTTGCAAGTGGACCCTGAAGCAGCCGGGCGGCTGCGCGCGGTCTCCGGCAAGCGCATTGCGCTGGAATTGCACGGCATTGACGTCATGCTGTTGGTGTGGCCACATGAAGACCGCATACAGATCACGACGTACGTTGATGCTGAGCCGGATGTCGTGATCAGCGGCTCATTGCTGTCGTTGGCGCGTCTGGCAAGATCGAGTAACGCAATCGGCGCGACAGCGGGGGAAGACGTGCAGATCCGCGGCGATGCCGAGGTGGCACGTCTCTTTCACGAGGCGCTCGCCGCGGTAGAGATCGATTGGGAAGAGTGGCTTGCCGCGCGCGTGGGCGATGTTCCCGCCCACCAGATGGGCAATGTGTTTCGCGGGCTGACTGCAGGATTATCAGGCAGCATCGACAGGCTGCGCATGGATGTGTCGGAATATCTGCAAGAAGAAGCGCGGATCGTGCCCACGCGCGTCGAAATCGAGCAGTTCATAGATGCTGTCGATCTCCTGCGCGTCGACGTGGACCGTATAGAAGCGCGTCTCGAACGGCTCGTCGCGGCTTCATCGCAGATCGAGCCACCCCACTCAGACAACGGCTGACTTTTGCACCATGCTGGGCCCCCGCCAGATCCTGCGCATGCTGCACATCGGCATGGTGCTGGTGCGTTATGGTTTAGACGAGCTGGTGTTCGCGATCCGTGTCTTCAGGCCGTTTAGATTCCTGCTGTGGTTCCTGCCTTGGCATTGGTTTCGGCGCATCGACGCTCCGCACGGGGAGCGACTGCGTCGTGCGCTGGAGGATCTAGGCCCTATCTTCGTCAAATTCGGCCAGATGCTCTCCACCCGCCGCGACTTGCTGCCCGACGACATTGCCGATGAACTTTCCAAGCTTCAGGATCGCGTGCCCCCATTCCCCAGTATCGAAGCGCGGGCGGTGATCGAAAGGGCCTATGGCCATCCGCTCACGGAATGCTTCGCCGCTTTCGATGCGATACCGCTGGCCTCGGCCTCTATCGCGCAGGTGCATGCCGCTTGTCTTCACGATGGTGCCGAGGTGGTGGTCAAGGTGCGGCGCCCTGGCATCGAACGCTTGATTCGGCGGGATTTAAGCCTCTTGCACCTGTTCGCAGGCCTCGCCGAGCGTTACTGGGCCGACGGACGGCGGCTACATCCCCGCGCCGTCGTGGCCGAGTACAATAAGATCATCATCGACGAATTAGATCTAATGCGCGAAGCCGCCAATGCCAGTCAGTTGCGGCGCAACTTCGAGCATTCGCCGCTGCTGTACGTGCCGGCGGTGTATTGGCCTTATACGCGCCGCGAAGTGATGGTGATGGAGCGCATCCGCGGCATCCCCATCAGCGACATAGCGCAGCTACGCGCACACAGTGTAGATTTCAAAAAACTCTCAGAACGCGGAGTGGAAATCTTCTTCACCCAGGTATTTCGACACAACTTTTTCCACGCCGACATGCACCCCGGCAACATCTTTGTGTCAGCCGATAATCCGCAGGAACCGCAATACATGGCGGTGGATTTCGGCATCGTCGGCAGCTTGTCTCCCTTTGATCGGCGCTATCTCGCGGCTAATATCGTGGCCTTTTTTCATCGTGATTACCGCCGGGTAGCGGAGTTGCATATTGAATCCGGTTGGGTGCCCGAAGATACGCGCGTGGATGAATTAGAATCAGCCATCCGCACCGTGTGTGAGCCGATCTTTCAACGGCCCCTAAACGAAATCTCTTTTGGCAATCTGCTGCTGCGGCTTTTCCAGACTGCGCGACGCTTCAACATGGAAGTACAGCCGCAATTAGTATTATTGCAGAAAACCTTGCTCAGTATCGAGGGCCTAGGTCGTCAACTATACCCGCAATTGGATTTATGGCAAACGGCAAAACCATTCCTGGATCGCTGGATGAGCGAGCAGATCGGCGTGCGGGCGCTCCTGCAGAACTTCAAGCAGGCATTACCATCGATGATCGAGAATTTGCCGGAATTGCCCGACCTGCTCTATTCAGTGATCAGACAGACTGAGAAGGGCGATCTCAAGGTCGAATGGGATAGTCAGCAGCTAAGAGAGATCCGTGATGAAATACACTTAGCGTATCGGCGGACTGTGGTTGCAATCTTGAGTGCGGTGCTGTTGGTCTTGTTTAGCATGTATTTTTTCAGGTAGCGATACAAATGGGCGTTATTGACTTTTGTTTCCTCGTTTACGCCTGGTCCTCTGTTACAATCCGTCACGATGGATGTTTCGCCCATTCTAGAGCCCCTCAATGAGGCTCAGCGCTCGGCGGTAAGTGCACCGCCGCTGCCTACGCTCGTATTGGCCGGCGCCGGCAGTGGCAAGACACGCGTGTTAGTGCATCGGATTGCATGGCTATGTCGGGTAGAAGGTGTATCGCCCTACAGCGTGCTCGCAGTCACCTTCACCAATAAGGCCGCCGCCGAGATGCGTGGACGCGCTCAGG
>DATACK010000008.1:0-1932 GCA_036259115.1 Gammaproteobacteria bacterium
TAGTGCAACCTGGGTCTTGGGACTGGAAGAACACAGCCGGGAAGAACTGATTGAGATCATCGTCGAACTGCGGCGGGTTAACGAGCGCCTGCAGGCCGAGATCGAGCAGTTGAAGCGGCGTGGCGGTGCGGCTCCGTTCTCCAAAGGCAAGCCGAAACAGGATCCAAAGCCGCCGGGAAGGAAGCCGGGTCAGGGATATTTCCGGTTTCGTGCCGCACCGGAGTGCGCGACAGCGAGCGAGCCGGTAGCTGTACCGGTGACTCAGACATGCTGCCCGGATTGCGGTGGGCAACTGGACAGCGCGCAACACGAGATCGTTTCGACAACAGACATTCCGGCACAACCGCAGCCTGAGGTCCACCGGTATGCGGTGGAGGTCAGACGATGTCGGCGTTGTGGCAGCAAGGTGCGTGGGCAACATCCGGCAATCGCTGGCGGCCAGCACGGAGCCACGGCGCATCGGATCGGCGCGCGCGTGAAAGCGCTGGCGCATATCCTGCATTACGTGCACGGCGTGCCTGTGCGCAGAATTCCGGCCATCATTGAGGATCTGACCCGGGTGCGGCTGACGCAGAGCGCGATCACGCAGGACGCGATCAAGCAGAGTGAGGGCACAATGGGAGCGCGCTACGAAGCCTTGCGTGCGTCGGTGCGGGAGCAGGCGGTGGTGCATACCGATGATACGGGCTGGCGAGTGGCAGGCCAGACCGCGTTTCTGATGGCGTTCGTCAATGCGTCGCTTTCGGTGTATCAGGTTCGGCCGCGGCATCGGAACGAGGAAGTTCGGGAACTTGTCCCTGCGGATTTTGGCGGTGTGCTGGTCTGTGATCGGGGCCGGAGTTACGATGCCGTGGAACTGGAGGGAGTGGCGCAACAGAAGTGCCTGGCGCACCTGATCCGCAACGCGACAACCACGGCGGCGGAAAAGACCGGACGCGCCCGCCATTTCGGGATGCAACTGGCAGATACGCTCCGGCGTGCGCTCTGGCTGGCCACCGGCAGGAAAGAAACGAGCCCGACAGAATACTGGAAGCAGGCGGCGAGACTGGATGATGAACTCACGGTCCTGCTTCGGGACCGCACGCTGCGCGATGCCGACAATCAGCGGCTGCTCAACGGCGCAGGCGCGCAGCACGATCGCGGTCGGTTACTACGCTTTATCGGCCAGAACGGGGTTGAGCCCACCAACAACCGTGCCGAGCGGGACTTACGGCCAGCAGTTATCGCCCGCAAAGTTTCCCACTGCTCGAAGAATGATCGTGGCGCTAGAGCATTCGAAGCCTTCACCAGTGTGCTCCAAACCATCCGCAAGGTGAATCGCTCAGCGCCCCTTCTTCCTGCACTCCTCAACTGTTCCGCAAGACCTGGCTGATCCCGCTAATCAATTACACAGAACCCTAACGTGCATCGGGCTGTCACATCAGCTCATTGGAATGCGGATGGAAGCAGGGCGAAACGGCGAAGAGGCGAACGATCACCGCAGCGGCGGCGCCTAACGGCGCGCCTGAGAAAAGGTGAGCTGTACGTGTGCCTCCCGTTGGTCGGCCTCCAGCCGTTGTGTTCGTTCAATAACGAGCCGTCGTGGTTGACAGAGGCAGCCTTCTCATGGAAGTGAGGCCGCTCGCTTCTCGGGTTGCCCCCGGAACAACGGGCAGCAGAAAAGGAGAACTTACATGTACACCATGAACCAGCTCACGATAGTCGGCTTAGCGGGCAACGACGCCGAAGCTCATTACACGCAGAACGGTACTCTTGTTGTGACGATCTCGGTCGCGACCAAAGAGTCCTGGAAAGACGCCGACGGCAATTGGCAGAGCAGAACAGACTGGCACCGGATTGTTTCATTCGGGAAGCAGGCGGAATTCACGCGGACGCTGACCAAAGGCTCGTATGTGATGGCGCAGGGTGCAGTGCGCACGCGCGAGTATGAAC
>DATACK010000009.1:0-42010 GCA_036259115.1 Gammaproteobacteria bacterium
TCTTTTTCACCACCGGCGCATAACGGTATCGTGATTATATAAATTTCGCCTCGTTGCTCAGAAACTTACTCATTTCATGCAGTTAATATCCCTAAACGAACACAGCACACCGCTGACCGAGGAGCAGATCGATCAACTCAATAAGCTGGTGCAAAGCCTGTCTCCTGAACAAGTCACATGGGTAAGCGGCTTTTTAGCGGGTATTAACTGGATGAACCGCGGAATGCCACAGACACAAACTGCGCCCGCGGCATTGACCGAGCAGCCCACGTTGACAATTCTGTATGGTTCTCAAACCGGGAACAGCGAGGCGATCGCTCAGCAGGCTCGTGCCAAGGCCCTTGAGCGGGGGTTCAAGGCCACAGTCAAGGACATGGGCGAATACAAAAAGGCGAATCTGAAAAACGAGCGGAATCTATTGGTGGTGGTCAGCACACATGGTGAGGGCGATCCACCCGATAATGCCGAGGAGTTGCACGAATTTCTTCACGGCAAAAAGGCGCCCAGGCTGGAAAGCTTGCGCTACTCAGTGCTTGCGCTAGGCGACACGAGCTATGAGAATTTTTGTAAGATAGGCCGGGATTTCGACAAGGCGCTCGAGTCATTGGGCGCGCAGAGGCTGCACGCTCGAGCCGATTGCGATGTGGATTACGAGGAAGCGGCTGAGGTATGGATAGACGGAACCTTAGCTGCCTTCGCTGAGCATCTAAAGGCGCCGGCGCCCACAACGGCGATATCCGCGCCGCAGGCGGCGGCGGCTGCCCCACAGAAGGTTGCTTCGCTTTATACCAAGAAGAACCCATTTTCGGCCACGGTATTGGACAACTTCGTCCTCAACGGGCGTGGCTCTGCCAAGGAGACTCGTCACGTTGAGTTATCACTAGAGGGCTCGGGACTGGTATTCGAGCCCGGCGACTCGCTAGGCGTGATGCCGAGCAATAATCCTGAACTCGTGGCCGAGCTGATACAGACGCTAGCCCTCAAGCCAGACGAGACCGTCGTCACCTATGAAGGCGAGATGACGTTAGGGAACGCGCTAAGCCATGCTTACGAGATCACGACCCTGACGCGGCCTTTTATAGCGAAATACGCAGAGCTTAGTCGCTCGCAGGCGCTAATGGAGCTCGTTGCCGAGGAAAACAAGAAGCGCCTCGCGGAGTTTAGCTATGGTCGCGAGATCATCGACGTCGTTCAGCAGTTTCCTATCAATGGCGTTAGCGCGAGTCAATTTATCGGCGTGTTGCGCAAGCTCCCGCCACGGCTCTATTCAATTGCATCAAGCTACCGGGCTAATCCTGACGAGGTGCATTTGACCATCGCCGTCGTGCGTTATGAAACGCACGGCCGTCCACGCAAGGGCGTGGCCTCGACGCACTTCGCCGAACGTCTCACCGAGGGAGACACGATTCCCGTCTACGTCGATGCCAATAGGAACTTCAAATTGCCGGCCGACCCAAACGCGCCGATTATCATGATCGGCCCCGGCACCGGTGTGGCACCCTTCCGCGCGTTTCTAGAGGAGCGCGAGACCTTAGGTGCTACGGGCAAGAACTGGCTGTTTTTTGGTGATCAGCATTTCACGACCGATTTTCTCTATCAGATCGAGTGGCAGCGCTGGCTCAAAGAAGGTGTGCTGACCCGTATGGACGTGGCGTTTTCGCGGGACACCGAGCAAAAGGTGTATGTTCAGCATCGTATGCTGGAGAAGAGCAAAGACATCTATTCCTGGCTTGAGGAAGGCGCCTATTTTTACGTCTGCGGCGATGAGAAGCGCATGGCGCACGACGTGCATGACACCTTAAGTGGGATTGTCGCCAAAGAAGCCGGCTTGTCTTCGCAAAAGGCTGCCGAATACGTCAAGGGCTTGCAGAAGGACAGGCGCTACCAGCGCGACGTATACTAGTTCGATTGAACTTCCAACTCGCATTTCGTCATTCCTGCCTTGCGGGGGTAAACTCCGGCGGGAACTGATCTTGCGGTTGAAAAGTCGCATTATAATGATCCCAATTCGCGCCGATAGGAGCAATGAATCTCAGCGGTGTTTTACTGGTATGAACGATCAAACCAAACCTCAGCGCTCTCGCACGGAGATAATCAAGGAGAACAGTAATTATCTCCGTGGGACTATCCTTGAGGGCCTCGTCGATCCGATCACCGGCGCGATCTCCGAGGACGATACCCAGCTGCTCAAGTTTCACGGCTCATATCAGCAGGATGACCGCGATCTGCGTCAGGAACGTCGTAAGCAGAAGCTGGAGCCCGCCTACATCTTCATGGTGCGCGTACGCGCAACCGGCGGCATCGTCACGCCAAAACAGTGGCTGGACTTGGATCATATCGCGCGCACCTACGCCAACGGCACGATACGGCTGACCACACGCCAGTCTTTTCAGCTCCACGGCGTATTGAAACGCAACCTCAAGCAGACGATGAAGGAAGTCAACGCCACGCTACTGCACACCATCGCTGCCTGCGGGGATGTGAACCGCAACGTCATGTGCAATCCCAATCCTTATCAGTCGGAGTTGCATGGTGAGGTGTACGAATGGGCGAACAAGATTGCGGATTTTCTCTTGCCCAGGACGCGCGCCTATTACGAGATCTGGCTGGATGAAAAACCGGTGGTGCGCAGTCCGGATGTAGAGCAAGAGCCCATCTATGGCCGCACCTATATGCCCCGCAAGTTCAAGATTGTCATCGCCGTGCCGCCCAGCAACGACGTGGACGTGTACGCCCACGATTTGGGCTTTATCGCCATTTCCGATGGCAACAGCTTGGCGGGCTTCAATGTCGCCGTAGGCGGTGGCATGGGCATGACGCACAGCGAACCGGAGACCTATCCACGACTGGCCGATATCATCGGTTTCTGTCGGCCTGAACAGGTCATCGAGGTGACCGAGCAGGTGGTCAAGATCCAGCGCGATTTCGGCGACCGCGCCAACCGTAAGCACGCGCGTCTGAAATACACCATTGATGATCGTGGCGTCGACTGGTTTAAGGACGAACTGGAATCTCGCTTGGGGTGGCAGCTTGAGCCGGTGCGGCTATTTGAGTTCACCGACAATGGCGATCGTTACGGTTGGGTCAAGGGCACCAACGGCAAATGGCATCTAACTTTGTTCGTTGAGAACGGACGCATTCAGGATACCGATGATTTCCCGATAATGACGGGCCTGCGCGAAATCGCCAAAGTTCACAAGGGCGATTTTCGTCTGACCCCGAATCAGAATCTTATCATTGGCAACGTCGGCACGAAGCAAAAGCCCAAGATTGATGCCATGGTGGAGGAATACAAACTCAATGATCTCGAACATCGCAGCGCATTGCGGCTGAATTCTATGGCCTGCGTAGCGCTGCCTACCTGCGGACTGGCGATGGCCGAGAGCGAACGGTATCTGCCAAGCCTGATTACCAAACTGGAAGACGTCATGATGGAGGCCGGCCTGCGCGACGACGCCATTACCCTGCGCATGACCGGATGTCCCAACGGTTGCGCTAGGCCCTACATCGCCGAGATTGGCTTCGTCGGCAAATCAATCGGCCATTACAATGTGTACTTAGGTGGCGGTTTCACCGGCGATCGTCTCGGTAAGCTGTACCGCGAGGGCATCACGGAAGGCAAGATCCTCGCCGAGCTGACACCTATCATTAAACACTATGCCAAAGAAGGCGAAAAGGGTGAGCACTTTGGGGATTTTGTGATCCGCAAGGGTTATGTCAAAGCGGTCAAGGCGGGGCGGGAGTTTCACGCATGACATGAAGACTACGTCCGCAATGTCGGAGAGCAAGAGATTACATGAGTGTCATCAACGAGGTGTGAAATGGCCAAAGTCAAACTTGCCAAGGTCTCGGATATTCCCGAGGGTGGTATGATCCTGCGCATACACGAGCGCAACTACGTCATGCTCGCCAAGGTGGACGGTCAGATCTACGCCATGGATGACATCTGCACGCACGAGGAGGCCCCGTTGCATGACGGCGAACTCGGCGAGCATGATAACAATCCTCACCTATTGACCTGTCCCTGGCACGAGGCGCACTTCGATATTCGTACTGGTAAGGTATATCAGGACACACCTTGGGCGACCGACACCCAGACCTTCGAGGTCGAGGTGCGCGGCGAGGATGTCTACGTGGAGCTGTGAGCGCTCGCAGGCCGGAGATCAGAGCGGACGTTCGTTGATTCTAGGTCTGAATTCAGCCTGATAGATCCTTCCTTGGATCAAGGTGTGAAGCAGGCCCATCGATGCATCGTCACCGGTTACTGGCGAATGCCTCAATAAGCCCCTTTTGCCTAAAGAAAATTTACATTGTACATTCAGCACACGTAGGCTGGATCAGGCCGACAAGGCCGTAACTCGGCGCGGTCATGCCCGAATTATCAGCCCGGCCTATGAATCTTTTAATTTGTTTAGTTGTTACAATCGCCGCGCTTATGGCCTCAATCAGCAGCCCGCATCTGCATAGATCGCGTCGAGACCGATCGTACATTCGATCTCGGCAAGATCAATGGCAGCATCACCTCCTAGATGTATAAGCTCCGACCGCGTGCTGTGCGCCGGTAAAGGTCCACCTGTCGCTGGTCTTGAGCAAGTATAAAGATAGTAAAGCAGCATCGGGAACGCTTTGTACATCTCGAACTTCGCGCCGCGATCATAATCTGCAGTTGAGCGCGAAAGCACCTCGGCGATTAGTGCGGGTTTGGTGATCCGATCTTCCGCTGGCTGTACCGGTTGATAGGTGACAACAACGTCCGGATAGGCCGATTCACCTGTCTGTATAGATACCATTTTTGCATCCGAAGTGAAGACACAGCTACGGGAGCCGCGCACACCGGCACGCAGAGCGCCCGCCAAATTGAGCGTAATCGTATTATGGGCTAGTGTGCCTGCCGCCCACCATCATCCCGCACGACTCCATCGATGAATCCATAGCGTTCGGGCCGGATGCCCTCCCAGTCAAGAAAGTCTTCGAGGGTCCAGGGGCTAGGTAATGGTTCTGACATAAGCTATACCCGCTGCTTAGGATGCTGGCTCGCGCCTGAGTACATTCAATAAGGACAGGACATGGTATGCAATGCCGCTTTAAGGCCTCAGCTGGAGATGATCGACGATGTATACGATACGAAGCCGCCTCTCCATTAATCAAACGCACCCCGTCGGCTTAGGCAATCCGGCGTACTTACACGCCTGTTTGGCGGGACCTTCGGGGAAAAGTTGGTATAAATACGAGCTTTTGGCTTTATCCGGACCTAAGCGCTCGCCGATGGTTCGAACCAGCACGCGCACGGAGGGTGCAATGCCAAATTCTTGATAGTACTCGCGCAGGAAATTGATCACCTGCCAGTGCTCATCTGTTAGCGGCACACCCTCTTTGGCCGCCATGGCTTGCGCGAGCTCAGGACGCCAGTCATCGAGATGAACCAAATAACCCTCGGTGTCTGTTTCGTAGCGGTTGCCGTTAATCTCTAAAACCATACGCTTGAAGCCAATACCTCAAAGCCAAGCTTGTACGCCGTCGTGCTCAACCACCAACTCGACGAAACCATCGTAATCGATGAGTTTGATGCCATCGATAACCTGATCCTCGCCCAAACCACGCGCTTTGAGATCCGCGCCCAGCGCATAGAAGGACAACATCTGCATGGCCTTGGATACCTTGTCTGTAACCTTTGTATTCCGCAGACCAGCGTACACGCCATCTTCGATCAATAGCACGCTGGCCCCTGGCTTGGCCATGCGCAGACACGCGGCCAAGGCATTGCGCTCGAAAGGAGATTTATTGATGGTGTGCAGCATGGCCATGGTCGGACTCAAAAGCTCAAGACCACATCCTGTTGCTCCATCAATTCACCGATGCGCTTGGCGTCTATCATCTCGGCCGGAACCATCAGATCATCCACATTCAAGCCTCTTGCCAGCATAGATTCCTGCTCCACAAAAAGCTTTCTGATATCGTAATCCTCGAGTGCCCGGAAAGCCTTGGCAAAGTTCTTTAAACCAATGCCTTCTGTATCCTGGCCTTTTACCAGTTGATAGACGCCGTCGTCTGCGAATACAAGGCTCACGTCTTGGTCGAATGCGCCCGCCACCAGTGCCACTTCCAGCGCTTCCAGTCCGAAGATAGTGCCATGCGGTGCCTTACGGTTCACGAGCATGAACCGTTTTATTCGTCGGCCAAATTCTGGCGCATCACTCCGCATCAGTCATAACCAGTATCTTATCGAGAAATGTGATGCTCCTATGATTTAAGAGCGACCCGTTCGGCAGATTCAGAGCCTGCTTCTTTGGCTTGCCGGATGAGATTTAATTAGCGATATGCCACGCGCGGTTCAGGCCCTGCGTCAGTCACCGAATACAATCAGCCGATCAGCCTCTATGCCGGCCTCGATCAACTGACCGAGACCCGAGATGCGAAAGGCTTTAGCAAGATTGCCGGTGTCCTTACCTTGACGTTGTGCCTCACTCGCATCCAATAACCCGCGGCGTTGCGCGGCGCTTACGCATACGACCAAATCCAAGCGATATTGCTCTGCTAACGCGCGCCAGAGCTCAGGCAAATTGCGCTCATCCTGTGGCGGCGTGCTCAAGCGGGTGCCGTTGTGTACGCCGTCATGATAAAAGAACACGCGCAGCACCTCATGGCCCTTTTGCAGCGCCGCCTTGACGAACCGGTAAGCCGTATCGGAAGCTTGGTGGGTGTACGGCCCCGCACTGATTAGAATCGCAAATCGCATTATCGCGCCCTGTGGGTTACGATGCCCTATCAATTTTATAGCATTACGGGGTGGGAAGGCTTTTTCGTGTGCACAAGGCAGCGGATCAGGTGGAACGCGGCGCTTTGTCGATTGACACGCCTGAATTCTGGCTCCTATCATTCATTAGTCATTTGGGTATATTTTCCCAAACCCAGGCTTAATGACTACATCTCTATAAGTAGGTATCTAGAGCCCGGTCCCGCGGAGCATGGCCATCGATCTGACAAACGCGATTTCGGCTGCGATCAAGCGCCTGCTCTATCCGCTGGTACGCGTTTTACTGCATCAAGGAATGCCGTACGGCGCATTCAGTGATTTGGCAAAGCGTGTGTACGTCGATGTTGCAATGCAAGAATTCGGAATTCCAGGTCGCAAGCAATCGATCTCGCGCGTGTCGATCATGACTGGGCTTACGCGCAAAGAGGTGCGGCACATACAAGGTTTGGAAACCGCTGATGATGCCGCCGCCATCGCGCAGTATAACCGGGCGGCGAGGGTGATAGCGGGCTGGCGTCGTGATTCACAGTTTCTCGATGCCAACGGCAATCCGTCTGAGTTGCCGTTGGAAGGAGCGAGTGCGAGCTTCGCCACGCTCGTTAAGCGCTTTTCCGGGGACGTACCCGCGCGCGCTGTGCGCGACGAACTGCTGCGTGTGGACGCCGCGGAAATTACCGCGGCGGGGAGCATTCGATTAAAGGTGCGCGCGTATGTGCCCACGGGCAGCGAGGTCGAGAAGGTCAGCATTCTCGGCACCGATGTGGCGGATCTGCTGACGACTATTACGCATAATATCGCTGATCATGCGTCTGAGCCTTTTTTCCAACGCAAGGTCGCCTATGATAATTTGCCGATAGAGGCATTGGCGGAACTGAAACCTCTGGTAAATCAAAGAGCACAAGAACTGCTGGAAGAATTTGATCGTTGGCTGGCGGCGCGAGACCGCGACATCAATCCAGAGATCAAAGGGAGCGGCCGTCAGCGCGTTGGTATTGGTATCTATTACTTCGAAACCGATCTCTCGCAAGAGGAAAAATCATGATTGCGCGCCTGTGCACGCTGTTTGCGACTCTAAGCTTGATGCTAGTGGCAAGCTGCGGCGGCGGAGGCAGTGGCTTCATCGCCAGTGGCGGCATCGGAGGCACCGGCATATCCAATGGCACCATAACCGCGTTCGGCAGCATCTTTGTGAACGGCGTGGAATTCAATACCGGCAAAGCCATCTTCATCCGCGACGGTCAACCTGCCACGGAATCGGATTTCAGCGTTGGTGAAGTGGTGACCGTGAGGGGCAGCTTCAATACTGGTGGAACTACCGGTACGGCCCAGCGCGTGACCTATGACACAGTTGTCAGTGGCGCGGTAACCGATACGTCCTCGGTCACCCTTGGTCGCCTTGAGGTGCTGGGCCAAACACTCAAGGTCACGCCAGCAACTGTGTTTAAAAACTTCAATGCGTTGACCGAACTGTCGGCAGGTAATGTCCTGGAGGTTAGCGGTTTTACGAATGCTGATGGCAGTGTTACCGCCACGCATATCACCAAGGAGGGAGTTAAATTTGTGCTCGGCGCGAGCGCTAGCGAGGTAAGGGGGTACATCACTGACTTAGATGAAGTCAACATGACCTTCGTCCTCGATGACCTTATCGTGGACTACTCGGCGCCGCAGATGATAGAGGGTGTTCTCACCAATGGTCAGTTCGTGGAGGTTGAAAGCCATCATAACGTACAGGATGGTCTGTTGATTGCAGACGTGGTGCGGGTTCTGAACCCCACCGTGAACGCCGAGGCTGGTCAAAAGCTGGCGACAGAAGGCGTGGTCACCCGCTTTGTCTCGCCGTCAGATTTCACGGTCGGCAGTCAGCCTGTGACTACGACGGCGGATACCATCTTCGAGCATGGCAGTGCCGCCGATCTCGGTCTGAATGTCACAATCGAGGTTGACGGCGAGCTGAATACGGATGGCGTGCTGGTGGCCGATGGGATCATATTCCGACTGCCGGAAAATACTTTCGAGCTCGAAGGTACTGTACTGGCTCTGGATCTCCCCTTGGGTATGGTCACAGTATTAGACTCAGAAAACGGACAGACTGTAATGGCCACCGGCTCTCGAACCAGGTTCACAGATGACAGTGCGCTCGAACTGCGGTCATTTGGCCTTGCAGACATCGGCGTTGGCGATCAGTTGAAGATCACTGCGTTCCAACGTGAAGGTATCACGACCGCGCTGCAGATCGAACGGGAAGGGCTAGGCAGCGCCGGTGGTATTCCACCTGCCATTGGCACACCACCAGATACGGGTGCGCCTCCTTCGGACACGGGCACACCGCCAGACACAGGTCTGCCCCCAGACACAGGCATACCGCCGGATACCGGCATTCCGCCAGATACTGGTACGCCGCCGGATACCGACACGCCACCAGATACAGGCACACCACCTGATACTGGCATCCCGCCGGACACGAGTACGCCACCACCGGATACCGACACGCCACCCGGCACAAATACGCCGCCGCCGGATAATGGTACACCTCCGGACACCGGCGCACCGCCACCGGATACCGGTACGCCGCTGGACAATGGTACTCCTCCAGATAACAGCACAGCGCCAGGCAGCGGGACTAATCCCAGTCAAGACTCGCATCAGAAACCGCCGACTCCCGAAGACCGCGCTACAATCGCATACGGTTTCATGTTTAGCTAAACTAAAGTGATGGCCCTAGCAGCGGTAGACGGGCCGTTTTGTCTTGTAATCAGTGCGTCGCCTAATGTTGGTGCACCGTTATAGGAATTAGTGCTCGCGCTTCACTTAAATTCAGTTCACCGCGAATCCTTACGGCAGTGATTAAAGATTCAGACATTCCGCCGGGCTTATACCGGCCAAAGGCGACTCACGCAAACTGTGGGGTCGGCGTACTGGTGGACCTGCAGGGTCGCAAGACGCACCGGCTGATCGAGGATGGATTTCGCCTGCTCCACAACCTCGATCATCGTGGCGCGCGCGGGGCCGAAGAAAAGACCGGCGATGGCGCCGGTATGTTAATTCAGAAACCGCATGCGTTTTTTGCAATGCAGATCGCCGGCTTGGGGGAATTCGATGAATACGGCGTAGGACAACTGTTTCTTCCGCGCGATCCTGATAAGCAGCTTGTGCTATTAGAATTGATCGAGAATGTCGCGCGCAAGGAAGGTTTCTTAATCATCGCATGGCGTGACGTGCCGACTGACAATGCGGATTTAGGAAAAACGGCCTTGGCTTCGGAGCCGGCAATTAAGCAGGTATTCGTCAAACCGCGTACGCGGCTCGAGCCGGCAGCGCTCGATACCAGGCTTTACGTTTTACGACGTCATATCGAGAAGGCCGCGGCGCCATATGCTGGAGGAGGCGCGGATCTCTTTTACGTGTGTTCGCTAGATCGGCGCAAGATCGTCTATAAGGGTCTGCTGACTTGCAGTCAATTATCGAAGTATTATCCGGAACTTCGCGACGAGCGCGTCGCCACCAGTCTGCTGCTAGTTCACTCGCGCTTCTCCACCAATACCCTGGGCGCTTGGGAGCTCGCGCATCCTTATCGATGCATCGTACACAACGGCGAGATCAATACCTTGCGCGGCAATGTGAACTGGATGCGGGCGCGCGCGGCCGATCTTGACAGCGGTCGATTCGGCTGCGACATCGGCAAGCTTAGGCCAATCACCGGCGATGGTGAATTGAGCGACAGCGCCGCCTTTGACAATGTGCTGGAACTGTTATTGGAGTCCGGACGCGAGCTGCCGCATGCGTTGCGCATGATGATTCCGGAGGCCTGGCATAAAGATCCGTCGATGGATCCGAAGCGGCGTGTAATGTATGACTATTTATCGGCCATCATGGAGCCTTGGGACGGCCCCGCCTTGGTGGCGGCCACCGATGGCTATCAGGTGGCCGCAATCCTGGATCGTAACGGCCTGCGCCCGTGTCGGTACTGTGTGACCAAAGATGACGTGCTCATCATGGCCAGTGAGACCGGCGTGCTCGACACGCCTGCCAGCGAAATCGTCTTCAAGGGGCGCCTAAAACCCGGGCAGTTGTTTCTGGCCGATACCCGTGAGCGGCGCATCCTGCCTGAAGAAGAGATCTTTGCAGCGCTAACCGATAAGCCGTATGCGCAGTGGCTGGCAAACAATCGAATCCAATTGTGTGACCTCGATGCACACAACATACACGAGGTGCCGCCTGCGGATAGTGACTTTACAGGCATCACCCGTCTGCAGCGCAGCTTCGGCTATACGGCCGAGGCGCTGCGCGCGCAGGTAGCGCCGATGGCCGAAGACAGCAAGGACCCTGTGGGATCCATGGGCAATGACGCACCGCTCGCAGTATTGTCGACGGGCGCCAAGCCCTTGTTCAATTACTTTATTCAGCAGTTCGCGCAGGTCTCTAACCCGCCACTTGACTATATCCGTGAGGCGTTGGTGACTTCCTTACAGAGCCACATCGGTCGCCAGCGCAACCTGCTCGCGGAGACACCGGAGCATTGCCGCCAATTGTTGTCGGAGTCGCCCATTCTGACCGAACGAGAACTCGCGGCGATTAAGAATCTGAATCGAAATGGCGTGCGGGCACGGTGTGTCGATATCACTTATACGCTGGGTGAGTCCTTGCATGCAGCAATTGAGGCGATGCGCGCGCACGCGGTGCAGCTCATTGGCGAGGGCTGCGAAATCCTAGTGCTATCAGACCGCGGCATTGGTCCCGAACGGCTTGCCATTCCGAGCCTGCTGGCGGTTGGTGCACTGCATCATCACCTCATCCGCAAGGGTTTGCGGACGCGTGCGGGACTGGTGCTGGATTCAGGCGAGCCATGCCTGGTGCATCATTTCTGCACTTTGATCGGTTATGGCGCCGATGCCGTCTGTCCGTGGCTTGCCTATCGCAGCATTCAGCACTGGATGGCAGAAGGGTGGATACCGTCCAGTTCAGCAATCGATGACTATCTAGCGAGATATCGCAAGGCGATCGAAGGCGGCATTCTCAAGGTCATGTCCAAGATGGGGATCTCGACCTTGCAGAGCTACAAAGGCGCGCAGATCTTCGAGGCCGTAGGATTGGACCAGAGCTTCGTGGATGAATATTTTGCGGGCACCACCGCGCGCATCTCGGGTATAGGATTGGTGCACATCGAACGTGAGCTGCAAATTGCGCACGAGATTGCATTTGGTGAAAAGGTCATTGGGAACCTCGAACTGGAGGTAGGTGGGGACCTTTACTGGCGCCGCGACGGCGAACGTCATCAATGGAACCCGTTCACCATCGGTAAACTTCAGCACGCGGCGCGCACGGGCAACCGTGACAGCTATCGGATCTTCGCGCGATACATCAATGAGCAGGACGAGCGTCTGCAGACGCTATCCGGCCTGCTGGACTTTAACACCGATCCGCGTGCGGCGGTACCGCTGGCCGAGGTCGAACCGATCGAGGAGATATTCAAGCGCTTCTCTACCGGCTCCATGTCATTTGGTGCACTTAGCCTTGAGGCACATGAGGCCTTGGCGATCGCCATGAACCGCATTGGCGGTAAATCCGGCACTGGTGAGGGTGGCGAACAGGTCGAGCGCTTCGGCACTGAACGCGAATGCTCTATGAAGCAGGTCGCCTCCGGACGTTTTGGCGTTACGGCGCAATATCTTGCGCATGCGAAACAAATTGAGATTAAGATGGCGCAGGGTTCCAAACCCGGCGAGGGTGGCGAGCTACCGGGTGGCAAGGTGGATGAGAGTATCGCGCGCGTGCGCTTTACCGTGCCTGGTGTGGGCTTAATCTCGCCGCCACCGCACCACGACATCTACTCGATCGAGGATCTAAAGCAACTCATCCACGATCTGAAGTGCGCGAACCCAGATGCCGAGATACACGTCAAGCTGGTGTCCAAAGCAGGTGTGGGCACCATCGCCGCGGGTGTGGCCAAGGCGCATGCGGATGCGGTTTTGATCAGCGGCGATTCAGGCGGCACGGGCGCCTCGGTGAAGACCTCGATCAAGTCCGCCGGCTCACCTTGGGAGCTGGGTTTGGCCGAAACTCACCAGGTATTGCTTGCTAACAACTTGCGCTCGCGTATTCGCGTGCGTGCCGACGGTGGCTTCAAGACTGGGCGCGACGTGGTGGTAGCGGCGCTATTAGGCGCCGAAGAATACGGCTTTGGTACCGCACCGTTGATCGCGCTAGGCTGCATCATGCTGCGCAAGTGCCACTGCAACACCTGTTCGGTCGGGGTCGCGACGCAAGAGCCGGAATTGCGCAAGCGGTTCGCGGGTCTTCCGGAACATGTTATCAATTACATGCGCTTTATCGCCGAAGAAGTGCGAGAGCTCATGGCGAGCTTAGGTTTTCGCACCATAGACGAGATGGTCGGGCGAGTGGATAAGTTACGTCAGAAAAAAATCCTGCATCCGCGGCGGATCGATATAGATTTAACGCAGCTTCTCTACCGGCAGCATTCTGAAGACGATCCGCGGAAGACACGCAGTCAAGATCACGGGCTGAAAGACAAGCTCGATAATCTGCTGATCGAACGGGCGCGTTCGGCCATTGAGCATGGGCAGCCCGTGTTTATCCAAGCTGCGATCACAAACCGCGACCGCACCGTCGGCACCTTACTGAGCTCGACGCTCACCAAACGCCTTGGCGCGCGTGGTTTGCCGGCGAACACTATCACCGTGCATTTAACCGGCTCGGCAGGTCAAAGCTTTGGTGCATTTTTAGCCCCCGGCATCACGCTGCACTTGGAAGGCGACGCCAACGATTATGTTGGTAAAGGTCTTTCAGGCGGCAAGCTCAGCGTGCGCAAGCCATCCGACGCAACATTCGATGCGGCTGAAAACATCATCATCGGCAATGTCGCCTTATACGGCGCGACGGGCGGCGAGGCATACATAAACGGCCAGGCAGGTGAACGCTTCGCAGTGCGCAACTCCGGCGCCTTGGCCGTGGTTGAGGGCATTGGCGATCATGGTTGCGAATACATGACCGGGGGTGTAGTCGTGATCTTGGGGGCCATCGGTAAGAATTTTGGCGCCGGCATGAGCGGCGGCGAGGCGTACGTGTTCGATGCTAAGGGTGCACTTAAGGTTAAACTTAGCCGCGAGCGCGTACGTATTGAAAAGCTCAAGGATGCGCGCGATTGTCAGTTAGTGCGGCGCTTGTTAGAGAATCATGTGCGCCACACCGGCAGCGCTAAGGCCAGGCATATTCTGGATCAATGGCGGGCGTGCAAAAGGCAGTTTACCAAGGTAGTCCCCGATACTTATGCCGAGGTTGTGGCGCGCAACCTGGCGCAAGGTAGGGACATCCGCTCGGCGCCGCCACCAAAAGTTCTTCTTGCTCCCCTTTTACAAAGGGAAAGCATCGCAAGGGAGTTCTATGAGTGAAAATCACCCCGACGGGTTTCTAAAGTATCCGCGCGAGCCGATCGGCTATCGTGACGTGCGTATGCGCGTACGTGATTACGAACAGATTTATAAGCCGGTCTGGGATGAGCGGATACTCAGAATCCAGGGCCAACGCTGTATGGATTGTGGCGTTCCAACCTGCCATGCAGGTTGTCCCATTGGTAATCTCATTCCGGAGTGGAACGATCTCGTCTATCGGGGGCGGTGGCGCGAGGCCCTTGCAAGTTTGCACGCCACCAACAATTTTCCTGAATTTACCGGCTATACCTGCCCGGCGCCGTGCGAGCCGGCCTGTACGCTCGCTTATAACAATGAACCGGTCACGATCAAAGACATCGAGCGCGCGATCGTAGATCAAGGCTGGAAGCAGAACTGGATCGTGCCTGAGCTGCCCAAGTTTCGCAGCGGGTTCAAGGTAGCGATCGTCGGTAGCGGTCCGGCGGGACTAGCCGCGGCGCAGCAGTTGAACCGCGCAGGCCATAGCGTGACTGTGTTCGAGCGCGATGATGCCATCGGCGGCTTGATGACTTACGGCATTCCTGACTTCAAATTCGCCAAATATCAGGTCGCAAGACGTGTAACGCAATTGCGCAGAGAAGGCATAGCCTTCAAGATTAATGCACAAGTCGGAGTCGATCCGCCGCTAGAAAAACTAAGGCGAGAGTTCGACGCGGTGTGTCTTGCCATAGGCGCACAACGACACCGGGACGTGCAGATTCCCGGGCGTGAACTTGACGGCATCTATTACGCAATGCGCTATCTCGTACAAGAGAACCGCCGTCAAGCCGGTAGGCGCGTGCAAGACCCAATCGATGCCCGCGGCAAGAACGTGGTTGTCTTAGGCGGTGGCGATACAGGCGCGGATTGCGTGGCCACCGCGCATCGTCAGGGCGCTAAGCGCGTGACGCAGATCAGCATCAATTTCAAGCCGCCTTTAGCGCGGCCGATGGATAATCCTTGGCCGGAACCGCCCCGTACCTATATCAAGAGCTATGCGCAGCAGGAAGGCGGCATTGAGGAGTTCAATATCGATACGGTCGCATTCATCGATACTGACGACGATGGCCGTGTCAATGCGCTTCGCGTTGAGCGCGTGGAATGGCAGTACGAGGGCCGCAAACGCGTGGGCAAGACCATACTCGAGTCCGACGTGCGTATTCCCGCCGACCTGGTCTTGATCGCGGTCGGTTTCCAAGGCGCCGAGGCGGAACCGTTTAAGTCCAGCGGTGTTGAGCTGACCGCACGCGGCACTATCAAGGTTGATACAAATATGATGACCAACCTGCCCGGTGTATTTGCCGCGGGCGACGCCAACCGTGGTCAATCGATCGTGGTCTGGGCGATCGGGGAAGGCCGTGACGTGGCCCGCTCAATCGACATCTATCTCACCGGTGACTCAAAACTACCGGCAAGTTTGCGCACAGTGAACCCTCCTCTTGGCTTATAGCAGCGCATAGCCTTCTAGACAAGAAGTGCATATCGAAGTATCACTTTCCTGCGACCAAGCCACCTGAAGTGGTATGCCGGCATAATTGTTGCAAAACGCAATACTTCAACCGGCAATCTGCTTGAGGTAAGCGGATTGCATCACGGCTTCTATGTAATCTTTACACAGGAGAGGCACGATGCATGTAGGTTTTGACGAAGCACGTAGAGCAATCGAAGGGGCTTACAGGAAGGCCGAGGAAATCGGCACGAGAATGTGTATTGCCGTAGTGGATTCTGGCGGTAATCTGAAGGCCTTCATGCGAATGGACGATGCATGGGTCGGCAGCATTGATGTGGCGATTAAAAAGGCAAAGACGGCCTTGTTATTCGCGATGCCGACGGGTCAAATCGGTAAGCTCTCGCAGCCCGGTCAACCGCTTTATGGGATCGAGCATTCTAACGAGGGTTTGATTACTTTTCCGGGGGGTCTGCCTATCGTGGACAAGGATGGTGTAATGGTCGGCGCGATCGGAGTCAGTGGAAGCTCGGTAGACAATGACCATACCGTAGCCAAGGCCGGCGTTCGCGAGTTAGGCGAATGTGATCTGCCGGAGCACCCCTGGCGAACCTGAGCTGGCGTCGAGGCTCAAGGCTCAGCTACTTGAACAGGGGAGGTTAAGACATGCCTTTTGTCAATATCTCGATTCTGAAAGGCAAGTCACCGGCGTACATTAAGGCGACCGCCGACGGCATCAACTCGGCTGTGATCGAGACCATAGAGTTTCCGGAGGATGATCGATATCAGATCATCAGCGAGCACGAGCCTCATTGCCTCGAATACCAGTCTCGCACCGCAGATCGTGTGATGATGTATTTGATCATGCGTAGCGGGCGCGCCGATGAGGCCAAGCAGGCGTTTTATGCGAAGGTCGTAGAAAGTCTTGCCCGTGATCCAGGCATCGATCCTGCCAATGTGTTGATTACGATCGTCGAAAACCACAATATCGACTGGTCGTTCCGAGATGGCCGAGCACAGTTTGTGACGTAGTTCTGGCAGGAGCCATGATTATGGATAGCGGAAGGGCCTGCGCGGCGCCGCGAGAACGGATTTAGATATGCCTCTCTTTGTAGGCTTGTAGGGATCATGTGGGGACATGGGCAGTTTGCTTGAGCTAAACCCCAAGCGCATCTAATCACGAGTACAATATTGCTGTGCGTCGGGGTTTTGGTTGCTTTTGGCCATAATCCTGATCCTAAGCGATCATTCAGTTAGGCCCGATCCTTACCTATACCTCGCCAGTTGGGAGGATGCGCAATGCAAGATAATCGAACTGAGCGCCAGCGAGCCATTACACTGCGTTTCTTGGCCGAGCCGACCCACGTCAACTTTGGTGGCAAGGTGCACGGTGGGGCAGTCATGAAGTGGCTGGATCAGGCGGGCTATACCTGCGCCGCTAATTGGACCGGGCACTACTGCATCACAGCGTACGTCGGCGGAATCCAATTCTTAAGTCCTATCCACGTGGGCGATATCGTAGAGCTTAGGGCCAGTGTAATCCGTACGGGTCGGACCAGCCTTGATGTCGCGGTCGACGTATCCGCGCGCGCGCCGCAGCAAACCGAGCGTCGGCGCACCGGGCATTGCGTGCTGGTGTTCGTCGCGGTTGATGACAAAGGTAAGCCAACGCCGGTGCCGCGCTGGGAACCCGTAACCGAGCTCGATAAGGCTATGGAGGACTATGCCCGCCGGCTGTCTGAGCTGCGTAAGGATATGGATACTGCGTTGGAGGAGCGTCTGCAGGCAATTGGGTACACCGTCCGCTGAAAAGTGGGTTTAAAGCCTTGGCGACCTTAAGATATCGTTACGTGGGCGCCGCGAAGCCGATCCCGATGATTAGCAGCAGCGCGCCTAGGATTCTGCGCAAGATATGATCCGGCGTATGATTTCCGAGGCGAGTGCCAATCGCTACACCGGGTAGCGAACCCAGCAGTAGGCTCACCAGCAGCACAATGCTGACAGATCCGGTTAACAAGTGACCAATGCCCGATACGGTGGTCAGGAGCACCGCGTGAGCCAAGTCGATGGCGACAATGGCGGTCGCAGGCATGCGGGGATAAAGGGCCACTAGCACCGGCACACCTAATGCACCTGCCCCTACGGAAGAGATCGATACAAGCACGCCAATCAACATACCCAGCGTCACAGTGACCGGCGGCCCCCAGCCGCGATGCAATTTTCTGAACACATGCGCCTTCTCAGCGAGGCTGCCCCGCTTCAGTGCGCCGCCGGCCAGCAGCATCACTGAACTCAATACCAGGCTGATGCCGAGTACTGTAGTTATGACGGCTTCCTGACGTTCGGTATTTACGCTCAGCCATTGGAGAATCAGAATCGAGAGGATTGCCGCGGGAATGCTGCCGGCCGCGAGCCGCCATACGATGTGCCATCTAACGTTACCTGCTCGATGGTGCATGGCCACTGCCCCTGCCTTGGTAAGAGCGGCATACATGAGGTCGGTGCCAACGGCGACGACAGGCGGTACGCCATACCAGATCAAAAATGGGGTCATGAGCGAGCCGCCACCAACTCCAGTCATGCCGACAATGGTGCCAATCACGAGGCCGGCAAGCGTATATGCGGGGTCAAATGGGATTCCCACGTGAACTGTCTCCTCGATAGCGAACCATTGCGGAAGTTAGATTAAAGATTTATAAAGTAATAAGACGGCGGCATCTTATATAAATTGGTTATATAGCACAATGCGCTTATGAACTTACGTCAGCTGCGCTATATCTCTGCAGTTGCGCGCCACGGGTTAAATGTCTCGGCCACCGCCGAGAGCCTGTACACATCGCAACCAGGTGTGAGTAAGCAGATCCGGCTGTTGGAAGACGAGCTAGGGGTGCAGATCTTCGAGCGCTCTGGCAAACAGCTCACCCGTATCACCCCAGCTGGACAGGCTATCATCGATCTAGTTGATAGCACGCTGGCTAGCGTCGAGAGCATTCGCCAGGTCGCGCAGGAGTTCAAAGATCCGCAGCGCGGCAGTCTATCCATCGCCACCACCCACACCCAGGCGCGTTATGCATTGCCTTCCACCATATCGGCCTTCAAGCGGCGCTATCCGCTAGTGACGTTGCATATGCATCAGGGCAGTCCTACGCAGATTTCGGAATTAGCGGTCAGCAGCCAGGTCGATTTCGCGATTGCCACCGAGGCTATGGAGCATTTTGAAGACCTGGTGATGATGCCTTGCTATCATTGGAACCGTTGCGTAATCACACCTGCGGATCACCCGCTGTGCGCCGAGCATCCGCTGACCTTGGAAGCGGTGGCCAGATACCCGATCGTGACGTATGTATTCGGGTTTACAGGGCGCTCCCAACTGGACAAGGCCTTTAAGGCTGAGGGATTAAGTCCGAACGTAGTACTCACGGCCACTGATGCCGATGTCATAAAGACCTATGTGCGTCTCGGCATGGGAGTGGGAATCATTGCCCGTATGGCGTACGAGCCCCGAATTGATGGCGATCTGCGCGTACTGGATGCGAGTCATCTCTTCGAATACAGCACAACCAATATCGGCTTTCGGCGGGGCACATTTCTACGCAACTACATGTACGACTTCATAGAATTATTTGCACCGCATATGAAGCGTGACATCGTTGATGCAGTGGCCGCGGCGCGCACGCCGGAACAGCGAGAGCGCCTATTCGAAGGTCTAGAACTGCCGATGTACTGAGAAGGCGTTCGACGCGTCACATTGTAAGTGCGTGTTAGGAATCATGCTTGTAGATCAGGCGAAAGATCACGGGAAAACTGAGGCGACACTCCGATGAGGCTCCCCTTACACTAAAGGGGAGCTCATCACTGTACGGAAGAAAAGACTTAATCAGGAGATTGTTATTGGCCCCTCCATGCCTCAGCACACGCGATAACGCATCGAATGCCCCTATGCCACCATGCCCGCGCCGACCGTCTCGTGAGTGAACTCGTCGATAAAGATAAGGCTGCCGGTAGCGCGATTTTTTCTATAGCTGTCGACCATCAAAGGACTTGAGACCCTTACTTTAATTTTGGCGATATCGTTCATGCCGATCTTTTTGTCTTCCTCGATGCGCTTTAGCGTATTGATGTCCAGCTTATAGGCGATCTCCTTGACCACGCCGCGCACCTCCTTGGTCGTATGGCGCAGCAGATACTTGCCACCCATCGCCAGCGGCTTCTGATTGAACCAGCAGATCATCATGTCCACGTCCTGACTGACAGTCGGCTGATTGTTGGGCTTGACCAGCATATCACCGCGGCTGATATCGATGTCATCTTCAAGCGTCATGCACACAGACATCGGTGCAAAGGCCTCTTCCTGCGGGCCATCGAAAGTGTCGATGGATACAATGCGCGTGGTAAAGCCCGAGGGCAGCGCGAAGACCTCATCCCCGGGCCGGAAAATGCCACCCTCGATGCGCCCCATGTAACCGCGGTAATCATGTAGCTCGTCGGTCTGCGGCCGGATAATGCCTTGCACCGGAAAACGGGCATCGATGTGATTATAGTCGCTCGCGATATGCACATTCTCCAGCGTGTGCAGCAAGGTCGGTCCTTGATACCACGGCATGTTGTCGGACTTCACCACCACATTGTCGCCCTTCAAGGCGCTGATCGGGATGTAGTGTATCTCTGGAATATCCAGCTTTGCGGCGAAATCGTCGAACGTCCGCTGTATGTGTTCGAAGATCTTGCGGTCGTAGCCGACCAGGTCCATCTTATTCACACACAACACCAAATGATGCACCTGTAACAGCGAGGCGATATAGGCGTGCCGATAGGTCTGCTCGACCAAACCATTGCGTGCATCGACCAGCACAATGGTCAGATTGGAGGTGGAAGCGCCGGTTACCATGTTGCGCGTGTACTGCACATGGCCTGGGGTGTCGGCGATGATGAACTTGCGTTGCGGCGTGGCAAAATATTTATATGCCACATCGATAGTAATGCCCTGTTCGCGCTCAGCGCGCAGGCCATCTGTTAAAAGCGCCAGGTTCACTCGATCGTCGCCGCGTTGCACACTGGTGCGCTCCAGGGTTTCCCACTGGTCCTCGAAGATAGACTTCGAATCGTACAAGAGCCGTCCGATCAACGTGCTCTTGCCGTCGTCCACGCTGCCTGCGGTAGTGAATCGCAGCAGGTCCATGTCAAGGTATCGGGCGTCGGAAAAATCGGTATCCGTGGTTACGCTGGTCATATCATCGAATTCCTTAAAAGTAGCCTTGTAGCTTGCGATCTTCCATCGCGGCGTCCGAACGCCGATCGTCAGAGCGCCCGCCGCGCTCGGTGACTCGCGCCGAGGCGATTTCTCGAATGATGTCCTCCACAGTCGAGGCTTGAGATACAACCGCACCCGTACAGGTCATATCGCCGACCGTGCGGAACCGGATCTGCATGGGTTCGTATTTCTCGCCATCGAGCAGGGTGATGTAGTCGCTCTTGGCGAGCAGCATGCCCTTGCGATTCACCACCTCGCGCCGGTGAGTGAAATAGATCGAGGGGATCTCAAGTTGCTCGCGAAGGATGTATTGCCAAACATCCAGCTCCGTCCAATTGCTCAAGGGGAACACGCGGAAGTGCTCACCCGGTGCTCTCTTGCCGTTATAGAGGCTCCACAGCTCCGGACGCTGGTTTTTGGGATCCCATTGTCCGAACTCATTGCGATGCGAGAACACGCGCTCCTTGGCGCGGGACTTTTCCTCGTCGCGCCGCGCACCGCCGAAGCAGGCGTCGAATTTGAACTCCTCGATAGCATCCAACAAGGTGACGGTTTGCAGCGCGTTGCGGCTGGGGTTGGGGCCTTTTTCTTCCACCACCCGGCCTTTATCGATGGAGTCTTGCACGGTCCTGACGATGAGTTTAGCGCCGATCTTTTTGACCAGATTATCCCGGAACTCAATCGCCTCCGGGAAGTTATGCCCGGTGTCGATGTGCATCAATGGAAATGGAATCTTGCCCGGTGCAAATGCTCGCTGGGCCAGACGCACCATGCAGATCGAGTCTTTGCCTCCTGAGAACAGCAGCACCGGCCGCTCGAACATGGCGGCCACTTCACGCATGATGTAAATGGCCTCGGACTCAAGCAGCTGTAAGTGACTTAGCTTGTAAGATTTCATCACCGAAATCCCTATGGTTGTTGAACAGAGCGGATGCTGTAACTGCGCGCGCATCCTGTCAATGCATTGTATGTGAAAGTATTGATGGCGCGTTGCTGTTAGTAACGCATGTCATGCGGATATGCAAGAGCAAGGCCCGATGAGCGGCCACGATCCCCCGAGTGCCGGGCGTTTCTTGTCCGGCGGTCGTCACGACGGCGCTGTTTGTCAGGACCCCGTATTGCCCGTGGCGATGTGTAGACCACATTCCTTTTGTGTTTGCTCCTCCCACCACCAGCGGCCTTCACGCTCGTGTTGGTGGGGCAACACGGCGCGAGTGCAGGGTTCGCAGCCGATGCTGACAAAGCCGCGATCGTGCAGCTCATTGTAGGGTACGTCGTTGGCGCGAATATAAGCCCATACCTGTTCGGAGCGCCAGCCCGCCAATGGATTGAATTTAGTGAGCGGATGATCCTTAGTGCCGTACGTCGTATCCATCTGCATGACCGGGATATCCATACGGGTGGGGCTTTGGTCGCGGCGCTGTCCGGTAATCCATGCGTCCAAGGTGGCGAGCTTGCGCTTGAGCGGCTCGACCTTGCGGACACCGCAGCACTCGTGGTGCCCATCCTCATAAAAGCTGAACAGGCCTTTGCGCCGCACCAGGTCCTGCAAGGAAAATGCGTCCGGCGACAGGATATCCATATCGAGACGATAATGCTTTCTCACTCGCTCTATAAAGCGGTAGGTCTCCGCGTGCAGGCGTCCCGTATCCAGCGAGAACACCTTCACATTGGGGTTGATACGTACCGCCATGTCGATGATTGCTACGTCTTCGGCGCCGCTGAACGAGATCGCGATATTGTGGTAAGACTCTAACGCCAAGCTCAGGATCTTGCGTGGATGCTGGCCCTCATAGGCTTTGGCCTGGCGCCGAATCTCAAGAGCGGATAATGCCATATTCAATGCCTCTTCTCGACCATCATCGATGCGCATCTGGTGCGCTGTGCTGCGGGGCTGTCTACGTGCGCCTACCTACCAGTAAGCTTGCTCGTCCCGCACGCCTTTCGGATAGTGCCTGAATCTAGATGCCTGCGAAAACGTGCTTGCTTGGCGTCTATTTATCTAAAGACAAACGGTAACAAATGGTGCTGATGTCTAAAAAGAATTTATACGAATATGGATATATCGTTTCATGTATAAAGGCATTAAGAACTCCGAAAACGCGCATATGCCGCACCGTTATCCAACACAGCGTGCACTGCGTCGGCCGCCTGGGGCATGCCCTCGAAGCGGCGCAGGTGCATGAGTACGATGGCCGCGGCATAAACCAGACCATCGCGGGCGGGTCCCGGGGCCCCATCCAAGGTCTCAAGACCAGCCTCGGCGGCCGCTTGAGCTAGTGCATCCGCATCGATATCTGCTCCGTTTGCTTGATGCGCGCACGAGGTTACATGCTCAGGCGGCGGTAACGCGCGTATGGACTGTTGGATGCCAATATCTTTGGGATCGAACTCCCGCACCTGCAGTTCGCCTTTGTCTTGATAGTAGTAAACTCTGACCGATTGGCGTAATGAAGGCAGCACCCCGCCTTCGACACCACGTATCAGCGCCATCGAGGCAAGACCGGCCTCGCGCGCTAGTCGCGCATACACTGGCGGATAAGCCTTATGCACGTAGCCTGTTACAAGATGGGTGCGACTGCGGCCGCGGATCGGGCCGGTTAAGTTTTCCACCGTAGAGAACACTGGACGCTTTACGATCAGTTCCCGCAGCCCAACAAGGTCATGCAGGGCCGGACAGAAGGCTCGCTGATCTACGTATGTCCAACCAATCTTAGGATCGCCCACTCGCGCCGCCGCTTGCTTTGTATCCAAGTCGACATCCATGCCCGCCGCGCGCAAGATTTTGCGATGAGTAGCGCCCTGCTTTGGCGCCACAGTCTCGACGCCGTGGCTTACTGCCCGCACGCCGCAGGCGGCCAGCACGGCAGGTAGAAACGGCGAGATCGGCAGATAGCGTGTGTAGCCGTCGTAGGGATCGGCCAAGTCCACAACTTCATCGACCGATGCGGTGACTGTTCCAGTCAGGTCCATGATTGCCCGTAACGCGCCCGAGTTTTCTGCATCGGTCTCGCGCTTCATGCGTAGTGCAATCAAAAACACTGCACTTTGCACCGGATCGACTTGTTTAGCAAGAATATACCGCATGGCGGCGTAAGCCTCGTCGAACGACAGGTTTTTGCTGTACTCCGGACCGGTGGCGATCTTGTCGATGCAGGCGCGCAGGCACTGCCTCGCTTCAGCTTTGCGTGAGCTTTCAATTGACATGTAAAGACTGCAAGATTTGAAATGAAGATCAGATTCGATCACGCCTTACTTTGACGTGCAACTCGCAGCCGAGTTGTCCGCGAGCGACACCTGCACCGATGTATGAACAGATAAATTCCCCAGATCACGCGTCTCCCGATCGAGCCTACATGTTAGCACTGCCTGCAGGAGCGACGCCCTGGATTGGGTTCGAGCCGAGCCTCACAGCGATGAACTACCCATACTTTGCATAATGGACTACCTGCCTATTTTCATAGACATCAAAGATCGCGCTTGCCTGGTGGTCGGTGGCGGCGCGGTGGCCGCGCGCAAAGCGAGGCTGCTTCAACGCGCAGGCGGTCGGGTGACCGTGGTCGCGCCACAGCTGAGTGCCGAGATGCAGGCTTATATCGATAGTGGGTTCGCACATCACAGGGCACGCAGGTTCATCGAAAGCGATCTGAAGGACCAGGCTTTGATTATCGCGGCAACCGATGATGAAGCCGTGAATCGGCGCGTGGCGAAACTTGCCAAAGTGCATGGTCTGCCGGTCAATGTGGCCGATAATCCCAGCGTGGGCAACTTCATCCTGCCATCTATCGTCGATCGCTCGCCGGTGCAGATTGCAATCTCTACCGGAGGCAGTTCGCCGGTGCTGGCGCGTCGGTTGCGTGCAAGCCTGGAAAACTATGTTCCTGCAGCGTACGGGCGACTGGCCGAGTTAGCCAAAGAATTCCGCCCGGAGGTACTGCTGCGGATCCCAGATAGCGTACAGCGCCGACGATTTTGGGAACAGACGCTACAAGGCCCCGTAGCCGAGGCGGCATTCACCGGACGTATCCATGCCGCGCGCGAGATGCTAAAGGCAGCGATTGATAATGCGCCAGATCATGCAGCCTTGACCGGCGAGGTCTATCTGGTCGGCGCAGGTCCGGGCGATCCTGATCTATTGACGTTTCGCGCACTGCGGCTGATGCAGCAGGCGGACGTAGTGGTTTACGATCGACTGGTATCTGCGCCTATCCTAGATCTGGTGCATCGCTCGGCCGAACGCGTTTATGCGGGCAAATATCCGCGCGGCCCCGCTGTTGCCCAAGAGGAAATAAACGCGCTGCTAATACGCCTGGCGAAGGCAGGCAAGCGGGTGTTGCGGCTCAAAGGCGGCGATCCGTTTGTCTTTGGGCGCGGCGGTGAAGAGATCGCCACCTTGATCGACGAAAAAATCCCATTTCAGGTCGTGCCGGGGATTACCGCCGCCAACGGCTGCGCGGCCTACGCTGGCATACCGCTAACCCATCGCGACTACGCGCACGCGTGCGTCTTTGTTACAGGTCACTTGCGAAACGACATGGTCGATCTCAACTGGGAGATGCTGGCGCAGCCACGCCAGACCTTGGTCTTCTATATGAGCCTGCAGGGGATTCAAACCATCTGTGCGCGGTTGATCCAGCAGGGCCTGCCTGCGACGACGCCCGTGGCTATGATCGCCCATGGAACTACCCCGGCCCAACGCGTCTTGATCGGCAATTTGGCGACATTACCGGGCCTGGTGGCGCGCAGCCATGTCAAAGCGCCCACGCTTACCATTGTCGGCGAGGTCGTGCGCCTGCACGAGAAACTGCACTGGTTTGAGCCGAGAGGTGAGGAGCATGTAATAGACGACGACCACTGAAATCCTTGCACAGTCAACCACCGACAGCTACGCCGGCTTGAAAATCCCCTTGAGCGTAGTGTAAGAACGATGGCGGGCAATGCGCAGAAAGTCTCTCATGTACGCGAGCCGTGCATCTTCTGCGCGCGTCGCGGCATATAAGGTTCCCCACATCCCACTTTCACCTAGTGGACGGGCGACGACATAACCGCGATCGGCGTACTCCATCAATGCCCAGTTCGGCAAGGCCGCCACGCCGCGGCGGCTGGCGACCAGCTGCATCATCATCACGGTCAGCTCCGATGTGCGCACCGCGGCGGGCTCAATGCCGGCGGGGTCCAGAAACCGCGTGAAGATATCCAATCGCTTACGCTCGACCGGATAGGTGATGAGCGTCTCCGCACGTAGATCTTGTGGCTCGATCCAGGCACGCGTTGCAAGCCGGTGATCAGGCGCCATCGCCAACAATGCCTGATAGCCGAACAGAGATTGATAATCGAGCTCCAGAATCGGTTGAGGATCGGAGGTCACGACCAGATCGATGTCGCCCATAGTGAGCGCGGGCAACGGTTCGAAACTGAACCCAAGCGATAGGTCCATTTCGATGTCCGGCCAGGCGCATCGGTATTCATCCATGGCCGGCATCAGCCATTCGAAGCAGCTGTGACACTCGATTGCGATATGCAGCCGCCCGCTTTGTCCTTGCGCGATCTGCCGCAGCTCCTGCTCCGCCGCCGAGACGCGCGGCAACACCTCGTCGGCCAACGCTAGCAGGCGCTCGCCGGCCGGCGTGAAGCGCAGCGGCCGCGACTTACGCACGTACAATGCCGTGCCAAATTGGTGCTCTAGCGCTTTGATGTGATGCGAAAGAGCGGATTGCGTGAGATGCAGACGCGCGGCGGCGGCGACCAGACTGCCGCCTTCGCGCAGGGCCGTGAAAGTGCGTAAGGTGCGGAGATCTAACATGAGCGATATTCAACTTAACTTGAATTTTTGTGAGTTGTATTCAACCAAGTCTGCGTTCATCATCAGCGCTTTGCAAGCGAAGAGCAGGAGGACGCGTTGGCGATTGCACACAACCTCGGTTTTCCCCGCATCGGTCCCAAGCGGGAGATGAAAAAGGCGGTCGAGGCTTACTGGAAGGGTGAGCTAGATCAACAGGGCCTGATGCAAACAGGTCAAAGCCTGCGGGCGCAGAACTGGGCGCTGCAACGTGATGCGGACCTTGATTTAATTCCGGTCGGTGATTTTTCCTGGTATGACCACGTGCTCGACATGACAGCGCTGCTCGGCTGCGTGCCGCCGCGCTTCGGTGAGCTGCAGGATGGCGAGGTCGACATCGATACATACTTTCGTATGGCTCGCGGACGCGCACCGCGCGGCGCAGACGCGCGCGCCTGTGAGATGACCAAATGGTTCGATACCAATTATCACTACATCACGCCTGAGGTGCATGAGAATCAGGCGTTTCATCTGGCGTCCAATAAGCTGTTCAACGAAGTCGCCGAGGCACAGCAGCTTGGGCACAAGGTCAAACCGGTCATTGTGGGTCCGTTGACTTGGCTGTGGCTGGCCAAGGCCAAGGGCGGCGACTTCGACAAACTCACGCTGCTCGACGCATTGATCCCGCTTTACGGGCAGATTCTCAGTCAACTGCAAAGGCAAGGCGTCGAATGGGTGCAGATCGACGAGCCTTTGTTGGTGATGGACCTGCCGCATGCATGGCGACAGGCGTTTGAGTCGGCCTATCACCGCCTGCCGGTGCGGGAGCTCAAGCTGCTGTTGACGACCTATTTCGGTACCTTACAGGACAATATCGGCCTGATCGCGGGTTTGCCCTTGGCGGGCGTGCACGTAGACGCGGTGCGCGCGCCGCGCGACGTCCACATCTTGATCGACCATCTGTCAAATCAAAAGGTGATCTCGATAGGGATCATCGACGGGCGCAATATCTGGCGCAGCGATCTCGACGCTTGCCTGAACGTCCTTGAGGACGCGCAGACCTATCTGGGCAAGCGGCTGTGGGTGGCGCCCTCGTGCTCACTACTGCACACACCGGTCGATCTGGAACAGGAGCGCAAGCTCGATCCCGAGTTGAAGTCCTGGCTCGCATTTGCCCGGCAGAAGCTCAAGGAGGTCGCGATCCTCAAGCGAGGCTTGAATGACGGCCGGGACGCAATTGCTGATTCGCTTAGGATGGAGCGCGAGGCGATCAAGGCGCGTCGGCAATCCGATCGCATTCACAAAGAGGCGGTTGCTAAGCGTGTGGCAGGCATCACGCCGGAGATGGTCCAGCGCAAGCGTTCTTACGCTGAGCGGATCAAGATTCAGCGCGAGCGGCTCGGCTTGCCGCCATTCCCGACCACGACCATCGGCTCATTTCCGCAGACCGCAGAGATCCGCGCCATGCGCCGCGATTTCAAGGCCGGCAAGCTCACGCCCAAGGCCTACGAAGACAAGATCAAGGCCGAGATCGTGAACGTGGTGCGCCGGCAGGAGGAATACGGACTAGACGTGCTGGTGCACGGCGAGCCCGAGCGCAACGACATGGTGGAATACTTCGGTGAGCTGCTGGCGGGCTTTGCTTTTACGCAAAACGGCTGGGTGCAGTCGTATGGCTCGCGTTGCGTCAAGCCGCCCATCATCTACGGCGACGTGAGTCGGCCCGAGCCGATGACCGTGGCGTGGATCCGCTACGCGCAGTCATTAACCAACAAACCCCTCAAGGCGATGCTCACGGGGCCGGTGACCATTCTGCAGTGGTCTTTCGTACGCGATGACCAACCGCGCGAGCAGACCTGTACGCAGATCGCGCTCGCCTTACGCGATGAGGTCGCCGATCTGGAAAGGACGGGTATTAACATCATCCAGATCGACGAGCCTGCGTTTCGCGAAGGCCTGCCGCTGCGTCGTCAGGATTGGGATGCCTATCTCAAGTGGGCGGTACGGTGTTTTCGTCTCGCCTCGAGCGGTGTTGCCGACGAGACCCAGATCCATACGCACATGTGCTACGCGGAGTTCAACGACATTATCGCTGCAATCTCGCAGCTGGATGCCGATGTAATTACCATCGAGACCTCGCGCTCTGACATGGAACTGCTGGATGCCTTCGTGGACTTTGAGTATCCAAACGAGATCGGTCCGGGCGTCTACGATATTCACTCGCCCAATGTGCCTAGCACCGATGAGATGATCGAGCTAATGAAAAAAGCCGCTGCGCGCGTGCCGCCGGATCGACTATGGGTCAACCCCGATTGTGGGCTCAAAACCCGCGGCTGGGAAGAGGTCGATGCCGCACTCAAGAACATGGTGTTGGCGGCCAGAAGGCTGCGACAGAGCACGGTCGGCCATGCAGCTTAGGGCATTAGGCAGGTCGCCGGCAAACCAAGAGCCGGCCGGCCATGCGCTCGGTCTTCGCTATGAGACCGGAGCGAGAACGAGGTCTTACGTTTTGGATTGGGTGTACATGCGGTGCATCCACTGCGCCGACTTGAAAAATCCGCCAAAGCTGTATACATGCACGCCTACTACGTTGCATGTCGTTCGCGCGGCGCAGTAATGAGCGAGCACCGTGAGTTGCTCATCGGGCGCCGTGTGGTGGATCAATCTGGCCGCTTTGAATCCCAGATCGATGAGGGCGCGCAGCGATGTGCTGACGCCACAGATTCTGGCGTAACGAATAAGCTGGGTCGGGCTGGTCGGGCCCGGCATGCCAATGTAGATCGGCAGTTCGGGCGCGGCGTGCGCGAGCCGTGCGCAGTACTCGACGATCCGCAACGGCGCGAATGAGAACTGCGTGACGATGTAAGTTCCCAGGCCTTGATCGCCGGCAAGCTTGAGTTTCTCCTCCAGTGCAATATCCAGAGTTCGCGCAGGGATGCGCGGGTGGCCCTCTGGGTACCCGGCCAGGCCCACTTCGCGAATGCCTAGCTCCGCCAGAATGCCCTCGCGCAGGACCGCCGCCGCATCGACGTACGGCCCTGCGGGGTTCGGTACATCGCCGCCGATCAGAAGCACACGGTGCACCCCGCACTCCCGCACCGCCTGGTTCAGAAATTGCCGCAATTCCGGTCGAGATGGAATCCGTCGCGCTGCAAGGTGCGGCACCGGATCATAGCCTACGGCTCGCACGGCGCGCATGCGCTCGAGCCTAGACATGAGCGTCTGCTTAGGTAGACTCGCGATGTAAACACCCATGTCCGTCGGCAGCAGTGCCTGTGCTTCTCCGAGCGTATGCAGATCCTGTGCGGCGCTGAGCTCGATCGAACCATCGACTATGAGCTCGGCGATCACGCGATCCAGCTTTTGCCTATCGTTGATGGCGCTGTAGTGGTGATTATTTACGACATCCACCGGCGTGCGCGAGATCATCATCGCTTTCCTCAAACGCTATCGATCGTCGTGACTGCCGCCGTTTGGCAGCCATGGCCGAAACAACAGCATGACGCATTTACGAAACCTTAAGCTTTTCGGGAGCCATCTTCGCGCCCCCTAGGCGCGAAGTAATTCTTAAAGGCGATGTCGCGCGACATCCGACGTCCTTGGGCTTCATGTCGATGCTGGCCGATGTTCTCGCACTCAATGCACAAATCTTCAAGGAACTGCTCTCGCGTAGCCAGGCACCTCATTATCCTCAATAATTCGTAAGAAGGTGCGCCAAAGATGAGGCCACTTCGCACTCACCCCGGTGAGAAATGCGCACTGATATTGGTATAGAACAACCTGGTGATGCCCTCGAAACTGGAGTCCGTGCCTACGATCAGCCATACGGCCCCGCTGCTATCCGTGATCACCTCAAGAAGATCGCCCGTTGAACTTTGTAGTTGCTTTGACTTAAAGACTGGACTTAAGCAATCCACGTCCACGCCAATATCGCCGAGCACCTTGGCATTTTGGCCGCCGACGCTTTGGTCGCCCTTGTCGATGTTCATCCGCAGAAAGCCGGTGCTGTCGACCACCGCGACTGGCTCGATGGCCGACGCACCGGCTTTGAGTGTAATCGCCGGCGAACCGCCCGCACCAAAGCAATCGCTGCCGGCCTCAGAGCCAATTTCTACCTCGAAATCGACCAGATAACTTCGATTAGGCGCAAGCCCTGATACCTGGCGTTTGACAAACATGAAAAGATCGTCGCTGTGGTTATTGCCGGAGATGAAAAGCCCGCTTCGATTGGGATTCAAATTGGGCAGCAACGGCCTGAAGTCGAAGATCAGTTCAAAGAAAAGCGCCTGACCTTGCGGATAATCAGAGAAACCGCCAATCCAGCCGTGGGTTGAGCTGGAGAAATCAAAGCTGAAGGTCTTCTCGCCGCCGTTTAAACCGTTAAAGCCATTCCCACTTACGCAGCCAAAGATGCCGTTTTTACTGGAAACAAATCCACTGGCCGAGAAAAGATCAGGACTGAAGACGAGCAATCCGATGATGCACCACTGAACGCAGCGCCTGGTGATTGACATGCGTGACTCTCCGCAGAACGCCACACCGACATTCTACATCCGAGATGAGGTCTATTTCAGCCTAGCAATCAGATCTAGCGGCTCGACTAGCGACAGCAAGCTTCGGATCATCGCCGCGTCTGACCACGCCCAGTAACATGAACGATGACGATCAAGATTGAATCCCGGCGGTGAACGCAGCGTCATGCTCGGCCGTCTTTCACTCGCCCTTGGCGAGACATCAGAAGGTATGGCCGAAGGTCAGATACACCAGGCCCGACTCTTCCTCACTAAATCCTACGTCGATCCTGGCCAAGATCGCCTGCCCAAGCGCGATGCGGGTACCGAAGCCATAACTGTAACGGAAATGCCCGGCGAGCCGCCCGGACAGATCGCCATTGATTTTGAATTCATCGCTCAACTCTTTCGTCTGGAACACTCGCCCGGCATCTCCAAACAGCACGCCATCGATCCGCGCGTGCGTCATATTAAAAAATCGAAAATCGAGTAGCTTGAGACGATACTCCAAGTTAACCATGATCCGATGTTTCCCGAGAAAACGATCTTGAAAGAAACCGCGCAGATCCTTACTCCCGCCCAGAGAGGCGAGTTCAAAGAAGGGAATGTCACGAACATCTCCATCGATAAATTCCCCTCCCACCCGGACGCCAAGGACTTGGCGCGGCGTCAAAAGCGGAAGCAAATAGCTTACATCCAGGATGTAGTGCGTAAATTCGAAGTCATTGCCAAGCGCATGATCGACTCGCTGACCTTGGCGATGAAGCGCCAACCGCGCGAGGGCCGAGTTACGTCCTCGCGATTATTGAACACGAGTGACAGCGCAATTGGGTTGGTCCGTCCGCTATGGATGCCTGGCAGGTCCGAAAATGTGTCCACCGTGGAAGGGGTCTCATCTTCGAGCTTGCCATGCCCGATAAAGGTATCGGCAAAACCAATGGATGCAACCAGAAGCAGACGATTGAACGGTCTGAAAGCAACACTCAGCAGCGCGTTGACAGTCTGGTAGCGATGCGTCGATACTGGCTCTGGCCCGACGTCGTTGTTACCGAGTCCAAAAAACTCGTATGTCGGGTCGGTCATGAAGTTCACTTCCAGCGACGCGATCACCCAATCGTGCAGAAGATGCGGCGACAAGAGGGCGAAATCGAGTTCGCGTTGCCCTTTCTCCGCATAGAGAGCCCCCAAATCCATGGTTAGTCCGTCTGCGCCCACATTGCGGTCCGTGTACTTGATGCCCGCGTTCAGCCCCACGTCCGGGCTGTACCCGAATTGCGGTAGGAGTGCCCGATTGCCCTCGGGTTGTGGCCTATGTTTGCCGCCTGGCGCAGATTGCTCAAGGTCAGACGAGCCTTTCCCGGGCATCATCAGCGCATCCGACAAGCGATTTTCGGTATCAAGGTCTCGCGCGCAAAAGCTTTAGGTATCGGAAAGCACAACGCGAGGATAATACATATGAACAGCGAGCCGGCAGATCCAATGAGTCGCCTGAGCATGAGCAGCTCACCGTGATTTTATCGCTTCGTTGCTGGCGTAGAGTAGTGAAAACTTCTCGCGCATGATACGCCTGTTTTGGCGTGAGGTGATCTGAGAACCGGCTGATAGCCGATCAGTAAATCGCTCTCCTTAGTGAACAACTGGTCGACAGCGGATTGCGCCGAGCTTGAAACATGAGCATCATCGTTACCCTCTACATACGGTTACCGCATGAGGTGCGGACGATGAGCGACGACCTTCGTTCTGATTTAGCCTAGGCCTCTTCTTTTAACGCCCGTATGACGAGCCCGTCAGCGATCGATGGCTCTTGTGTGATCATTCAAAGTGCGCCAGAGTCGGCCTTTTAGGCAATCACTTAATTGTCGGTAAAACTTGCTTTAAATGCATGCCACGGCGATGGGGCCTATTAGGACCTTGTGGCTTTGCATGGAGGAGTAAAACAATGCCTGCCATTCTAATCACCGGCGCGAATCGAGGACTTGGGCTCGAGTTTGCAAGACAATACGCGGCCGACGGCTGGCGCGTGTTTGCGACCTGCCGCGATCCCGCATCCGCCTCGAACCTCAAAAATCTTGCCGACGCTTCCAATGGCGCCATGGAGATTGTCGCGCTGGACGTGGCTGATCTCGCGAGCATCAAAGCCGCAGCCAAGCGTTTTGATGGCGCGCCCATCGATGTCTTGCTCAATGGCGCCGGTGTTATGGGCCCACGCCAACAGCAGCAATTTGGCAGCATCGACTACACTGCCTGGATCGACGTGCTTGACATCAATACCCTGGGGCCGACGCGGGTCTCGGAGGCCTTTATCGAGCATGTTGCGCGCAGCGACCGCAAGCTCATCGTCACCGTCACCAGCGGCATGGGTTCATTGGCGGACAACACGTCCGGCGGATGGATTGCTTATCGTACCTCGAAAGCCGCTGTGAATATGGCAATGAGAAGCCTCGCGATCGATCTGGCACCACGCGGCATCAGTTGTATGGTGGTCAATCCCGGCTGGGTGCGCACCGATATGGGCGGCCCTACTGCGACTCTCTCGCCGCAGGAGAGCATCACCGCGATGAAGCGGCTAATCGAAAGGCTCGGACCGAATCAGAGCGGCAAGTTCTTCAATTACGACGGACGGGAGTATCCCTGGTGAGTGTCATTCAAAGCTGATAGCGTTCAATATCGATTGCGCCGTGAAAATACCAAGGATGTCGATGTCACCGTCATCCTTGACAGGTTATCGATACGGTAATGTCCGTAGAGCGCAATGCGTATGTGACGAGATGAACACGATTAGCGACAGCCATCTCAGGAAATTCGCGAGCACCTGCGCCCGCCTATAGATAACGTTTATGGTGCGGGCTGCCGTGCTCGGGTTATTCGCGGCGATATACTCGGTCCTTAAGCTAATGCTGGGCCTCTGCAATCCAGATTAGCGTTGCCATGAGCGGATGCGCCGCGCCATCCCGTCATTGGAGACGACCCGCTTCGCGTCCGACTCTGCAAGGCTGCGTGGGACATGATATGAAGGCCAGCCTCGGACAATTTCCTCGGGAACTATCGTCGGGCTGCTCCTATAAGTACAGCGGGAGCAGCAGGATGAACTCCTTTCGTTTCTAGTAGCACGCGGGATTGCTCTAGAAAATCGGAAACGACATCTAACTGCGCTCTTCTTTCTGGGGATACCTCCGCTTGTAGTCCGGCCTCAATATGAGCAATAAAAGAATTGATAATCGCAAGAAGTATATCTTTGATGTAATAGCCTCTGGCCTCCTTAGCTCGCTGATAGAAAGCACGCCTAGGGCCCACCTGCAACGCAGGAAAATCCACCAGCTCCGCTTGAACACCCTCCAAGTGTGCGTTAGTGGCAACAATCCTATTAGCACTTCGCTTGGCGTGTTGTATTACATCTTGCGATTCCATAAAGCTAACTTAAAGAGGCATGCCGGAACTAATGCTCAGACAATTAATCTATATATTGTGGTGCGTTCCACTATATACCGACAATAAGTAGAAAAACATGGGCAAGAAAGACAGCCACACGGGGCACCGAAGTTCTAAAAGCGGGCGCTTCGTATCTAAGAGGTATGCCGAACGGCATCCTAGCTCAACTCAAAAGACTCGATTCCAAATCCGGGTCGGGGCGATACTGGTCGCGGGAAGAAGAAATAAATTAAGAGAGCTCGGCTCCACAATCCGAGGTTTTGCAATGATGTCTTCATGGAAGCCTGGGCAATGCGAAGCCTCCGGAAATGTTGAACATCCGACATTTATGTAGCCCTCGCTTGCTCGAGAGCCTCTTTGAGTGCGCCAATTAGCTGCTCTTTAGAGAGCTCATCAAGGACTTCGCTCTGCACAATTACACTCGCCTGTCGAGTTGTACGAGAGAGCTTCTTCGGTTTTATGACGTGCTTAGCTCTGATACGGTTTGTCCGCCCTTTTGCGTGCGCACCGCGCGTACAGTCTTGCGATCTCCCTCTTTGAACAGTTTCTAAAAGCCAAGCTGTTGCTCGCGGGTACCAATGTGGGCTATCTCGATCAGCACGGATTTTGATGGACTGTCGGACGTCCGACAGTTGTTCTTGATCTCCTCTGGCAGCCCGTTGAGGCTTAGCAGTTCATTGGCGCTCGTGTGCGATTTACCAATCACCGTCGCAAGTTCTTCCTGCTTATAACCATGCTTCGTCATCATGCTTGCAAGCCCTTCGGATTGCTCAATCTGGCTCAGGTCTTTTCTCGCTGGATATTCTCGATGAGAGCGATCTCATCAGCGTTCCCTTTCGTGATAATGGCTGTAATCGAATGTATTGGGCCGGTTAGGTGTGTAACTGTCGTAGGTATCAATTGCGATATCGAGCTGCCAAAATCGGTGACCATGTGCGATGAGCGAGTGCGTCCCCCCACAATTAGCGTTGGGATCGATGATCAGGGCCTAGTTCGCTCCAGCCACTACATCTGCGCGAGCCATACTTGTATCAAACCAATCTGATCTACGGAATAGAGGGCGGGTACGTGGCCGATGTTGGCAAACGTCTCAATTCTGGCCCGTGGGCCGCGCTGCCTCATCTCGCGGGCGGTCTCGACGGTAAGGACATCTGAGTGGGCGCCGCGTAGCACTAGCACCGGACAGCGTATCGCATCCCACATGTCCCACAGCTCGATCTTTTCGGCTGGCCCCTTCTTGTAGACGTCCCCGATCGCTGGATCGTAGCGCAGCCGGTAGCCGCCGCCTTCAAGCGGCCGCGTACTATGCTCGGCCATATGGCGCCAGTCGTTGTCATTCAAGGGGCCGAACCCTGCGTGCACGCGGCGCAGATACAACTCCGCTTCGCAAAGATCGCTAAAATAAGGGTTCTCGCCAACGTAGTCCGCGATGCGCTGCATGGCCGGCTGGGCGATATAGGGGCCGACGTCATTGAGTACCAGGCGCCGGATGGGATTGCCAGGCTGGGCGGCTAGCGCCATGCCGATCAATCCACCCATTGAAGTGCCGACCCAGTCGACCTGCTCAACGTCAAGACGCGCAATCAAGCCGGACATATCGGCCATATATTGGGCGACATTGTACGCGCTAGGGTTAGCCAGCCAATCGCTTAATCCCCGGCCCACTACGTCGGGGCAGATCACTCGACAATCGACTTGCAGCGTCGTCGCGAGCGCATCGAAGTCGCGTGCGTTGCGAGTGAGGCCATGCACGCAGATCACCGGTGGCCGGGTCTCTGGCCCAGGCCATTGGAGATAATGCAGACGATGAAAGCCGCGCGCGTTAAGGCCCAGGTAGAAGCGGGATGTGTACATAAATCGATTCAGTCAGTGGCAGTTGCGATGAATAAACGTGCCTTAAAACCGAACTGCTGTCATTTAAAGGGGTGTGATTCAGCTGCGCTTAAGGCATAAACTCCGCGAATGAAGGACCTTACCTGATACAAGCATGCGCATAGATGCCTCACTACCTTCGAAATGACGCAGTAAGCCTTGCAGTGGATTGTAAGGAGATTATCAGCTTGCGAGTTCCGGCCTGTCTCTGAACTGCTCCAACGCCTCTGGGTTGGCTAGCGCATTCTGGTTCTTAACCGGGCGGCCATGCACCACGTCACGCACAGCCAGCTCCACCAGTTTGCCACTTCGCGTGCGTGGCATATCAGTGACCTGTGCCACCACCGCCGGCACGTGACGCGGCGAGCAGTTCTCCCAGATCTGGCGCTTGATACGCGCGATCAGCTCATCGTCCAAGGCAACGCCTTCGCGCAGGCGCACGAACAACACCACACGCACATCGCCCTGCCAGTCTTGACCCACGGCAATGCTCTCCAGCACTTCGTCGAGCTGCTCGACTTGACGATAAATCTCCGCGGTGCCCAGGCGTACACCCCCAGGATTCAGGACCGCATCCGAGCGGCCATAGATGATCATTCCGTCGTGTTCCGTCAGCATCACGTAGTCGCCGTGGCTCCACACGCCGGGATATTTCTCGAAATAGGCGGCGCGGTACTTGCTCCCATCGGGATCATTCCAGAAGCCGGTGGGCATGCACGGAAATGGCGCGGTGCAGACAAGCTCGCCTTTTTGGCCGCGCACCGAGTGACCGGCTTCGTCAAAAACCTCCACGCGCAAGCCAAGCCCGCGGCACTGCAGCTCGCCGCGCCAGACCGGCAGGATGGGATTACCCAACGCGAAACAGGATAAAATGTCGGTGCCGCCGGAGATCGATGCCAGGCACAGGTTCCGCTTAATGGCTCGATAAACAAAATCGAAGCTCTCAGGCGCAAGCGGCGATCCGGTCGAGAACATCATTCTCAAGGCGCCCAAGCTATGGGTCTTGACCGGCTCGAGCCCGGCCTTGTGCACAGCATCGATAAACTTCGCCGACGTTCCGAAGTGAGTCATTCCCTCGCTGTCGGCGAAATCGAACAAGATGCTGCCATCAGGATAAAACGGCGAGCCGTCATAAAGCAGGAGCGTGGCGCCCGCGGCGAGTGCGCTAACTTGCCAGTTCCACATCATCCATCCGCAGGTGGTGAAGTAAAACAGACGATCCCCCGGCTTGACATCCCCGTGCAGCAAGTGCTCCTTTACGTGCTGGATCAAGGTGCCGCCCGCGCTGTGCACGATGCATTTCGGAACCCCTGTGGTGCCGGACGAATACATGATGTAAAGCGGGTGATCGAAGGGGAGCTGTTCGAACCGGATCGTCTCCGTCCTATAAGGCGCGATGAAGTCGCTTAAGCTTTGCACTCTGGAAAGCGCGTCGGGGACGGCCGGCTGCGCTTCTAGATATGGCGTGACGATAATCCTTCCTAGCGCGGGCATGTGCGCGCAGATCTCCGCAACTTTGGCCAGAGAGTCGTGCGCCTTTCCCTGGTAGAAATAGCCATCAGCCGTGAACAACACCTTGGGTTCGATCTGACCGAAGCGGTCCAACACGCCCTGTGCGCCAAAATCCGGGGAGCAGGACGACCAGACTGCGCCAATACTGGCCGTCGCCAGCATGGCGATGATGGTCTCCGGCATGTTCGGCATAAATCCCGCCACGCGATCACCCGGCTCGACGCCGGTGGCGCGCAGTGCCTGTACGAGTTGCGAGACCTGGTTGTAAAGCTGCTTCTGCGTGATGACTCGCCGCACCCGGTCCTCGCCGCGGAAGATGATGGCAGGCGCTTCGCCCCGGTGACGCAGCAGGTTCTCGGCGTAGTTGAGTCGCGCTTGCGGAAACCAATGTGCACCGGGCATCTGGTCGCCGTTTTCGAGCACAACCTCGTCTTGCCGCCTTGCTATGATCTCTGCGAAACACCAAAGCGCGCGCCAGAATGGTTCGGGCGCATCGATCGACCACCGGTAGAGCGCCGGATAATCCGGCAGAGACACGCCGTACTCGCGTTCGGCCTGCCGCATGAAGGCGGTCATATTGGCTTGACGGATCTGTTCGGGCGAAGGCCGCCAAAGCGGTTGGGGCGTGGACATATTGCAAGTCTTGTTTGTTTACGCGGGCGAGTCAACCTGATCGAGCGCCGAGTACAACGTCAGCCTATGTAAGTCCACCAACTCAGCGCGTTGAAACTCGGCATTGATATAGCCACCGCCGATGCCGAACGTGGCGGGAATGCCCTGTTCCCGGTACCATGCGAATATGAGAGCTTCCCGGCCCGTGAGCGCGATTCAATCTATCCTTGGCAGTCCGCCGATGTGGCAGCGCGCGTAAAGGGCCCTTGCTGGCGTAATAAATGTCATAGATCGAAACGTTCACGCGTTCTTGTCAACGCTTCCAGGCGTTGGTTCAGCGTGCTCAGATAATCGGACGCTGAGCGCACGTAATCGAGGGTGTTTGGTGGGCGGTAGTGTGTAACTATCGTACGAATTGACCACAATGTGGACCTGCCAAGTTCGCTCATCATCTTTGATAAGCTAATGTGTGCCGCCCGCACAGTGCGCGTCGGTATCGATGATCAGGACTTGCCTTGTACCGCTATGCAGTGCCCGCTTCGCGGCAAGAGCCAAGCCGTTGAACGTGCAGAAGCCGTCACCGGTAGCGTACTTGGCGTGATGCTGTCCGCTTGAGATTGAGCCGTTGGTGCGTCCGGTCTCAACGGCAAGCTTTGCGGCCGCGACCATCCCGCTGATGTGCGCACAGGCCATGGTCCAGAGACCAGGATCCTAGCGAAAGCCTGAATTCAGCCAAGGCTGAAGGTTTGCCTGTGCGCACGGCCTCCACGTAGTGCGGATCGTGCATCTCGGCCAGATCAGCCTCCCGGAGTAGCGCGGGCGTGGTGATTTCCAAATGAGGATGGGTTCGGCTTCGAGTGAATCGACGATCCATGCTGCCTTGCGGGTCGTATCGAAATCCTACCGCGTGACCACATAGTCGCGGCTCCAGTACAGGTGCATCGCTCAGATGTTTCGTTCGCTAATCACATGCCGCTTGGTCAGTCAATAAGCCGTGTGACGTTCCCAGAATAATTTCTGGCCCCTGGATAGAAGCCCCGGAAGAAATCCACAAGCCCAAGCTTGCCGGTTTCATGCATCATCGCGGGCGCACTCAATTCCGCGCGCCTTGACTTTGCCAACTGCGAAACCAGGTGCCCACCATGTGATTCAGTGCCCGGACATAACCCTCGAAATCTAATGCCAGGCGCATGAACACGTCCTCCAGGTCGTACTCGCGCGCGAGATGATGCAGCGCGGCCTGGTGATAGTTGGTCTGCCCCTGTTGTGTGTAGTAACTGCGGTCCACCGGTCGGCGCCTGTAGCGGTGGCGATGGTCGATCCATGCCGGAAACACGCCGGTCAAAAACAGAGTGAAATTGCCCACGTGAGCATAGATACAAAACTGGCGCACGCTGTCGGCTTGCGCTGCGTCGGCCAGCATGTCCACAATGTATTCCTGCGTCTCAGCGTCGTTTGGCTGCACGCGATAGAGCCGATCGGCACGCACGAAAAGCGCCAGCACGTTGGCGATGTAGTTCACCGTCTTGCGCTCGGGCGCCGTACGCACTCGACCTAAGCTGCGCCGCAAGAGCACGTTGAACAACAGAAATGGGGAGATGTCGGCTAGCCACTCGCGCCGGTCCACGATCTCGTGGAATACGTAGTCGCTCTCCAACATGGACTCCAGCGTGTTCGGGAGTGCTCGAAGATTGGCCGCGATAGCCTCATAGGTCTGACCTGGCGCCGGGAAGCGCTCAAGGAGAAAGCGCAGATCACTCTGGCCCAAGGCGCTGAGCTCGCAGCGAGCAAAATCGGGTCGTGTCGTCATCGTGCAAATAATCTGAACATCGTGATACTTGCTGAGCCAAGATAAAATCCAAACATACTATATTAATAAAAGCACAACAGTCTTATGCCGAAAACTGGTCCGCGAGGGCGCTTGCGGAGCCTAGCATGGGACTGGGCACTGAGCCAGCGCATGGCTCACGGAAATGCTACCCTTGCTCGAAGGCAGAGAATAACGCTTTGATAAGGATCGCGCCGCTTCGTTCAGCGGCCAATTGATTACTAATTTGAAAAGGAAGCAAGCAATGACTAGTCAAACGCTGAAAGGAGAGGTCGTCGTCATGGGCGCCGGTGCAAAGAATCTCGGCGGACTCATCAGCAGGACTTTCGTCGTCTATCTCATTGGCCCGCTGTTCTTTATTGTTCCTCCGACACGCCCCGGCCCTCAAACGAACGGTGCGGGAGAGGTGCGACGAAGCCGCTCAGGGCTTAGTTGATTTGCTAGGAGATACGATGGTGAGACCCCATGTCATCGGCGAGGATTGGCTCGCGTTCTGGCTCGGGATCCTCGTCTTTGTGCTCGCCCTCGGGCCACTCGTCGGCCTTGATCTCCTCGGCTGGGCGGTGAAGGCTAAAGTGTGGGCAGATCTCTCGCAGTCGCTGTTGGCCGTTTCCGAATCATACAAAGGAATAAGCGCGTTCGGCTCGCTAGTCGCAACCTACATCTTCCTGCTCGTCCTGCTCACGGCGGGCGCCTGGCTGCTGCGAGCGAAGCTCGGGCGATTTATTTTCGCGTTCACGGTGGTGTTCTGGGTCAGCTATGGGAGCTGGCTCCTCGGGCATCAGGCGAATCTTGCTGCCACCACTGAGACTGAAATGCAGCAATTCAGCCTCTCTTGGTCGCTGCGCTTGACACCCGAGGGCGGATACATCATCGCGCTCCTCGTCGGGCTCATCATCGGCAACTTTTCGCCGCGCGCGGCAAAGTGGATCGGCGAGGCGATCCGTCCCGAGCTTTACATCAAGATCGCAATTGTCCTGCTCGGCGCCAAGATCGGTGTAATTGCGGCTCAGCAGCTCGGGCTTGCGACCACAGTGATGTTCCGGGGGCTAGCCGCCATCATCGAGGCTTATTTGATCTACTGGGCCATCGTTTACTTCATCGCGCGCCGGTACTTTAGGTTCTCGCGCGAGTGGGCTGCACCACTCGCCTCGGGCATTTCGATCTGCGGCGTCTCGGCCGCCATGGCCACCGCCGCCGCCATTCGTGCGCGCCCGATCGTGCCCATCATGGTCTCGTCGCTGGTCGTGATCTTCGCCGTGATTGAGCTCTTGTTGCTGCCGTGGATTGCTAGCCTTTTCCTAGTGAACGAGCCGATGGTCGCGGGCGCATGGATGGGCCTCGCCGTCAAGACCGACGGGGCGGCGGTCGCGAGCGGCGCGATCACCGAATCACTGCTGCTTTCATCCGCCGCGGCGCAGGGGGTGCGGTACCAGCCCGGTTGGGTACTGGGCGCGACGACGACGGTCAAGCTCTTCATCGATATCTTCATCGGCATTTGGTCATTCATCTTGGCGTACCTGTGGGCGACTAGGATCGAGCCGCGGGGGGGGGGGGGGGGGGGGGGGGGGGGGGGGGGGGGGGGGGTGGG
>DATACK010000010.1:0-2229 GCA_036259115.1 Gammaproteobacteria bacterium
TTTCGTTTGCTGCGTTAAAAGCGCTTACCTGAGCATCGTGCGCCTTGAGCGCGAGCATGTGCCTTTTCGCGTCGCTGGCGACCTATTTCTTGTGGCGCTTCTCTCAAGCCACGTACAGGCGAAATAACGTGCTCAGTGGCCTCTATTGTAGCGCCAGCCCCGCCCGACGGTTCTTTAGAACGGACTTCGTTCAAGGGATCTGTATTAGGGACTAGATGATTGCAATGGCGCTGTAAGCTGTCCTTTCGCCACTAAACACTTTGCGCTCTGTTTCGTTTGCGATGCAGCGCGAACCTCCTGCGAAACTTCTCCTAACAATGCCCGAAGGGTCAGGACGGGCTATCGCCGTCCGTCTTTTCTGACCTTTCCGGTGACCATGTTGCGGTATTATCCACCGATGTAAGACATCTCTATCTTGCGCATCGGTACCGTCGTTTGCATGGTGCGCAACTCAGAGTAGCGGTTTGCGCGCCGCGTCCAGATTGACCGGATCAACTGCGCGATGTGATCGTCGCTCGCACCCTCGCGCAGTAGACTGCGGAAATCGTGTCCCTGAGTGGCAAACAAGCAGGTGTAGAGGAGGCCATCGGCTGACAGCCGGGCGCGTGTGCAACCGCCGCAGAACGGTTGTGTTACCGAGGCAATAATACCGATCTCTCCGCCGCCATCTACATACCGCCAGCGCTTAGCCACTTCGCCGCGGTAATTGGGGTCGACCGGCTCGAGGGGTAATTCCGCATTGATCATGGAGGCCACCTGGGCCGCCGGCATCACCTCGTCGTGCCGCCAACCGTTGCTCGCACCGACGTCCATGTATTCGATAAAGCGCAGGATGTGCCCAGTCCCGTGAAAGAAGTGCGCCATAGGTAAAATGCTATGATCGTTGCAGCCTCGCTTTACAACCATGTTGATTTTCACGGGCGCAAGCCCCGCCTCCGTGGCATTCTCGATGGCTGAAAGCACACGGCTGACTGGAAAGTCGACCTCATTGATGGACATGAAGGTGGCATCATCCAGCGCATCGAGGCTGATCGTAATCCGGGTCAAGCCTGCGCGTTTGAGAGCTTGCGCCTTCTCTCGCGTGAGCAGGGAACCATTGGTCGTGAGGCTTAGATCATCCAGCCCAGGCAGCGTACACAAGGACGCCACCAGGGCCTCAAGCTTTGGGCGCACCAACGGCTCACCGCCGGTGAGACGGATCTTCTTTACGCCATGCGCGACGAAGAGCCTCGCGATACGAACTACTTCCTCAAAGGTCAGGAGCTTATCCTGGCGAAGGAATCGATACCCTGGGCCGAACGCCGACTTTGGCATGCAGTAAGTGCAGCGAAAGTTGCAGCGATCGGTCACTGAAATGCGTAAATCGCGCAGCGACCGACCTAGGCTATCCGTCAGTGTCATAAACTGGGCTGCCATAGCTTTGAGAATCCCGGTGGCGACTAGCGTTATTTTTCACCGCCAAATTTGTTGCCGAACACCGTCTGCAGATTCTTTAAGCCAGTCTCATAAGTGTCGCGGATCAATTTTTCCGCGTCGGACACAGACGCACCTACCGGCTCAAATTCGCTAGACCACTCAACGCGGCACCCCGTACCCGAATCGTCTTTGACGACTTTCAGTTCAGATACGTAATTAGCTACTGGCAATGGGCTATCTACGATCGAGTAACGATATCTAAACGTCTCATCATTGATACGCTCCAGCCGTTCGACGATTGTGCCACCCCCGACCAAGCTCAGGCGCCGCACCTTACCGCCCTGTTCCAGTTCACTCTTTTCAAATGCTGGATGCCAGTCAGCTAGGGCATTAAACTGCCCAATAAGTTCCCATACCTTTTCGGCCGGGACATTCAGATGCGTACTCGAGCTTACTTTGCTCGACTTATTTGTTTTGGTTGACTCGGTTGCCATGATCACCACCTTCTAAGTTAAGGAGACTACACAAGAGCACGCGCTGGTGCTCAACCACCTCCCCGATGAAATAGAGATCGAGTCAATCCATGAATGCTTGGACTTCACTGCAGGTACAGCCGGAGGCCCGAAACCCTACGGCAGTCGTCGGCAGTCTTATTGATGCCAGCGCCAGCGCGCGCTACCGTGAAGGACTGATCTTTACTTGTCGTCCATTGATCTTAAGTATAATCGTATCGTGGTCGACCGTGTAGGGCTGGTCGCCTGCTGCGCGGGGACGGGTGCGTAGAAATTCCGCAAGAGTGACCCCCATTTCGCG
>DATACK010000011.1:0-5148 GCA_036259115.1 Gammaproteobacteria bacterium
GTCATAACTGAAATGGATCCGATTGAATTCGATCCGACCCTTCGCTCTTGAGATCGATTTTGCGCTCGGTTGCTCCTTAATCTGCGGCTGGGTGTCGAAGTATTCGAAGATCCATTCAATGGCAGTGACCGCTTTCGTCAATACCACACTCAAATCTGAGAGCCGTTGCAGGGCGCATACATAAGAACATCGCCAGATACAGCAGGAACTGCGTCAGTTCGCCGACCGTAAGATGACCGGCGTTGATGTGATACACCCATACCAGCCCACCAGCACCGGTGAGCTATGCAAGATTAGACCGCTCACTACCCCATTCATGGCCATGAAGCGCAACGAATATAGAATCTTGTTGAGCAGTTTGTTGGTCTGCGAGGCGAAAGCCTGGGCTTTCCGCGGTTCGCGGGTAAATCCTTTGACCACCGCAACACCCGCCACTTTTTCTTGCAAGCCGCTCGATAAGATCTCCAAGCGCTGCTGAGCTTCCTTCGCCACTAGCCGGATGTGCGAGCCGATGGTGCGGAGCGAGATCACGTAGAGCGGCATCAACAGCAGAGAGACTAAAGCTATACTTGGATTTATCGAAAACAACACCACCACCAGCACCAGCAAGGTGATGGTGTCCATCCACACGTTAGTGAGCGCAGAGCCGACGAAGTTTTGGGCGAGGCTCATGTCATTGACCACGCGCGAGACGATCGCGCCGGTCTGATTGCGCGCAAAAAACGGATGCGACAGCCGTTGCACATGGTTGAACAAGAGCCACCCGCAGATCTCGGATCATACGGTGACCGGCCAGGGCACCAAACACGTTGCGGTAGTAGCAGGCGATCATCCACAGCGCGACGGCACCAGCCATGACGAAGATGCAGTTTAGCACCATGCGGTTGCGCGCAGAGACGCTGAGCCCATGCTGTAATACCACATTATCCAGCAGCAGCCGTAGCATCATGGGAATATCATTGGCATGAGGAATTTGACGATACCCGCCGTGGTCGCCAGGGCAACAAAGGGCCAATAGGGCCTGACATAGGCGAGAAACGCCATATCGATGCGCATCGCTTGCGTGTTGATCGATAGTGCTCTAAGACTGAGTTGCCGGACGCGTCTTTGATGTCGACGATGCGCTCTGGATTGAGGTCTACCTCCAGAAAGCGCGAGTGCGTATTGAGCACTTCACGGTCACTGTCTCTTAAGCGCAGCACGCCCTTGCGCGTGGTGATAGGGCCACCCAGCAACATGTCACGACCCACATTGATGACTAGCGCGACATGCGCTTGAACTTCGCTGGGGATGGCGACTCTGGCAGCAGCCCAGAAAACAGCATCTAGACGTGCGCTCAGTGTGCGAAGACATAGTGCCTGCCTTCGCGGCGAAAAAACCCTCGGCAAGAAAGCGTGTGACGTCTTCCGATCGGCAGACGTGGTAGACAATCATTAACAGTGCAAATTCTCTTAAAGCCAAAGCCGGGTGCCGATAGGCGCGATCGCCGTTACGATTTATGCCTTTCACAGCGCGCAACCGATGAGGACAAATAACCCTTATTGGTTGTTGCGCTACAGGCAGCAAAGACTGGCGGAACAATTCGTTACGCCAAAATACATGCTTTGCGCGCCGATGAAACAGTCGGCCGCGCACGTTCATCGTGCAAACACTACGTCTTGTCTGTCAAACGCGCTTGCGGAAATTATGTAATCAAGCATCGAGTTGCTGCGCATCGATGTCTTTTGCCTGGCCGTGAAATGCGCGGTTGATGAACCACAAAACGACGCCTAGACCAACGAGCATCCCCGCGCGTAACACAGCCAGCGGATCGGTTGCGATCGTGAAAATGACCAGGCCCGCGGATGAAAGCGCGCCCAGCACGGGAATAATAGTCGGCGCGCGGAAGTGTTGCGCAAAGATAAGGTCTCGCCGCAATATTAGCACCGATACGTTCACCAAGGTGAACACCGACAGGAGCAGGAGCACGGTCGTGCCGGCAAGCGCACCGATGGTACCCGTCGATACGAGTACCATGGCGACTCCGGTCACCACGATGATCGACACCCAAGGCGTGCGGCGCTTCGTATGCACGCGTGAGAAGACAGCTGGCACGATGCCCTGATTCGAAAGGCCATACAACAACCGTGAAGCCATGATGAGGTTAATCAGCGCGGTATTCGTCACTGCAAACAGCGCCATGAGCGCGAACACGTTGGAGGGAAACGTCGGCACGCCAATCTTGACCACCTGCAGGAGCGGTGCGCTGGAGCCGGATAATTCTTCGGTCGGCACGATAATGGCGGCAGTAATCATGACCAGCAGATAAAGAATAAGGGCGATGGTCAAGCCGCTGAACAGCGCGAACGGGTAAACGCGGCGCGGATTCTGCGTTTCCTCCGCGACGTTAACTGAGTCTTCGAACCCCACAAACGAGAAGAATGCGAGTGCCGCGCCGCCTAAGATAGCGAGCGGCAAAGTGGTGTCACCCTTGAATTCGAGCGCGCGCGAAACATCACCAGTACCGCCCGCGAGCGCGACGATTCCGATGATGACTACAAATAGCAGGCCTGATGCCTCTATCAAGGTCAGGCCCAGATTGATTCTGATCGATTCCGAGATCCCGCGGTAATTAATGAGTGCGAGCACTAGCAGGAACAGCACTGCAGCTAGCACCTGCGGGAAAGAAATAAAGGCCTTTAGATAATCACCGCCGAAGGCCAGTGCCGAGGTGCTGGCCGAGGAGATGCCAGACGCCATAACGGCGATGGCGACGATGAACGTCAAAAACGGCTGCTTGAAGGCCTTGTGGACGTACAGCGCGGCGCCAGCCGCCTGCGGATATTTGGTGACGAGCTCGGCGTAGGACGTTGCGGTCAGCAGCGCGAGCGCGAATGCTAACAACATCGGCGCCCAGATCGCGCCGCCCGCCTCGCTGGCGATTTCTCCGGCAACGACATAGATGCCGGCACCCAGGATGTCGCCCGTGACGAACAACACCAGCAGGGGTTTGCTGATTGCTCTTTTGAGCGGCGTGTCCTGCGCCGATGGGCCTGTTTCGGAATTCATGATATTCATGTAACGCGTTTCAAAGCATAGGCCGAGACAGGCTCATCTCGGGCGCGGCCGGGGTCCCTTGCATTCTCGCTTCATCCCCCGGAGACAAGCCTTGCTTGCCGGATTTAATCCGGGATAGGTTTATTGCTGACGGGCTACTCACCTCAATGGCAAACAGCCGGTCTAACGTCCGGTACGATACCGCTTCACTTAAATGCGATGCACGAATCATCTCGCTGCCCTCTAGATCCGCGATCGTGCGGACGACTTTTAGTATAGAATGGTAGGCGTGCGTCGAAAGCTTAAATCTCGTCATCGCCTGATCTAGCGATGCGTAATCCTTCGCCGTGAGCTTGCAGGTTGCCGCCACGTCACAATTACGCATAACAGCGTTGGTCATCCCGTGGCGCTGATATTGTCGTCGCCACGCCTCGATAACGCGCGCGCACCTGCTTACTGCTTTCAGCCGGCGGTGCGGTGCCGTGGCGCAGCTCATCACGCGGCACCTCGATGTGAAGGTCGATGCGATCCAGCAGTGGCGCCGAGATGCGCGCGTGGTGGCGGCGCTGGTGCTCCGGCGAGCAGGAACAATTGGCACGCAGATCACAATCATAACCCTGCGAGCAAGGATTCATAGCCGCAGTCAACTGAAAACGTGCGGGAAACTCAGCTTGGCGCGCGGCGCGCGAGATGTTGATGCGACTAGTCTCCGATGGTTCGCGCAGCACCTCCAGCTCCCGTCGATCGAATTCAGTCAGTTCGTCCAAGAACAACATGTTATGATGTGCGAGCGAGATCTCCCCCGGTCGCGGCGTGGAGCCGCCACCGACCAGAGCGACGCCAGAGGCCCTGTGGTGTGGCGCACGAAACGGCCGCTGATGCCAACGATCGAGACTGAATACCTGTTCGCTGATCGAGGTGATTGCCCCCGATTCGATCGCCTCTACCTCGGTCATGGGCGGCAATATGGTCGGTAGTCGGCTAGCGATCGTGGTTTTGCCGGTTCCGGGTGTCTGACCATGAGCATATTGTGGCCGCCGGCCGCGGCGATCTCTAAAGCGCATGGGGCGCGATACTGACCACGAACGTCAGCCAGGTCCAGTCCGTGAGCCCGATGATTGATAAATGCCTTGTTGATATACCCGGACAAGGGCCCACTACGCGTGAGATGCGCACAGACCTGCAGCAATTGATCGGCGGCCAGAATCTCACAGTCCTGAACGAGCGCGGCCTCATCGGCATTGCCACGCGGCACGATAAGCGTGTACGCTGCGATCGTCGCCTGCAACGCCACGGGCAAGCACCGCGGATGGGACGCAGCTCACTACTCAAGCCTAATTCACTGACAAACTCATAACTCTCGAGACCTCGTGTCGGAATCTGTCCGAAGGCAGCAAGAATACTCAACGCTATGGGCAAATAGAAGCGGCCGCTTTCCTTTGGTAGGTCGGCGGGCGCAAGACTTACCATGATGCATCGCATCGGGAATTCGGATCGCGCATTCAACAGCGCGGCGCGCACCCGGTCCTTACTTTCTTTGGCCGCAGTCTCGGGCAGGCCAACGATATGCAGCGCAGGCAACCAGTTGGTCAAGTGGACTTCCATCCACGTTGACCACAGGTGCGTTGAGTCCCTGCTGCGCGCGACTTAAGACGATGGCGAGTGACAAGGCTTCCGTTCCCTGTTGTCGTTGTTGGGATAATGCCGTGTGTGAGTGGTCGCTAGCTGGATGCAAGGTCGATGCAATTATAACAGGACGGCTAATCGGTCCTCTGCCCGACGGGCACTCGCGCTAGCTTCGCCTTGTTCTCCAGTTCCGCTATGCGCGCCTCCAGTGCGGTCAGCCTTTCGCGGCTGCGCTCCAGCAGCGCCACCTGCAGATCGTATTCCTCGCGCGTGACCAGATCCAGGCGCTGAAATACCGCCTCAAGGCCGGCACGCAGGTTCTTTTCTAGTTCCTGCTGAAAGGTCGCAAAGCCGCGCGGCAGGTTAGCGGCGAGCCTGCGGGCAAGATCATCGAGGAGCTTGATCTCAATCATCAGAATTGCCTCTCACGTGTGCTAAATAGGCTAGGTTATGGGTGCGTTGATACGATGTCCACTGCACCAAGGC
>DATACK010000012.1:0-1504 GCA_036259115.1 Gammaproteobacteria bacterium
CAAAGTTAAGATTGAACCGAATGATGATCCCGATAAGCTCGCCGCGCGTGTCTTGCAACGCGAACATATTGTCTATCCTATGGCTGTGCGTTGGTTTTGCGAGGGCAGGCTGAAATTTGCTGCGGGCACGGCGTATTTAGATGGAGCGCTGCTGAAAAAGCCCGTCATGTTTGCCGACGGTATGCAATGAAGCGCCTGATTCTAGCACTGGTTGTTGCCACGCTCATGGCGCTGCCGACTTGGCTTCCGGCCGTAGAACAAATCCCAGACTTTAGCGCGCGCTACACTGTCGAAAAGGCTGGGCTTAATGTTATCAGCATGACTACCAGCTTAAAGCATAGCCCCAGTAAGTTGGAGTATCAATCCGCAGCCGAGCCTATCGGTATGGCTGCCTGGTTTTTCGACGATTATCGAATTTACCAATACAGCGATCTTAAACAGGTCACAGAGCGGGTCATTCCGCTGGAATACCGATACACTTTCAAGGGCAGCGGCCAAAACCGCGACGAGCAATACGTCTACGACTGGCAACATCATGTTGCGCACGTAAATTATCGGGGCGAGGAAAAGACGCTCAAGATTCCAAACGGAACATTAGATAATTCCTCTCTACAACTCGCGCTCATGCTTGATGCGCGCCAGGGTGAGAAAAAGATCACGCATCCGGTGATTTCCAAAGGCGAACTCAAGACTTATACGTTCACCAACCTAGGACGCGAGGCGGTTGAGACACCATTAGGAGCGTTTGAAGCCATCAAACTGGAGCGCCGAAAAAACGACGAGGAAAATACCACCTATACGACCTGGTACGCCCCCAAACTGCACTATCTACCGGTCAAGGTCGAAAACTGCGAGGATGGTGACGTGGTACTGAGCCTGTCATTGGAAGAGGTGCGGTGGTTATAGGGCGGTCAGTTGTGATGCATAAGGCAATCTCCCTGCAATTAGGCATTGCAGTTAGGATAGAGAGATGCGCCTTGCTCGGAATGACCAGTTATCGATGCGATATTGCCGGCACGTCCTCAACCGTTGCCAGCAATATGGTGTTTGGCCTCAATCAAACGTTGTCGAGTGCGGGTGATATCCGCCAGTAACTCGCGCAGCGCTTGTTTGGTATCATCCGGTATATCCTGTTCTAGCGCGGTATGGACCATTGTATCGAGTTGTGCCTCGACGTGTTCGCGTTCGGTGAGCAGCACAATGCGTCTGTCCTCGGAAAGACTTGCTCTAAGGCGCGCCAACAGACGGCTAACCGTCTCCCGATCGCCATCCGCGTCGCGCGGCAGGCCCCCTAACTGGCGAATGTGCGTCTCAAGCTCGGTGGCGCGCTCGCGACGCTGGCGTGCGAGCTCGCGGAACAACTGCGCGGTCGGAGCATGCTCGACCATGCCTGCAGCGTCTTCGTAGTGATCGGCGGCGTCCTTGCAATTGACGATAACATCGTTGAGGGCGATTTGAGCGTCGTTTAAGAGCATTTAGTTTCGTCGCCTATGATAAGCAGGTC
>DATACK010000013.1:0-2119 GCA_036259115.1 Gammaproteobacteria bacterium
GATGAGCGCGGACGCAAATGTCGAACGACCCGCAACAAAGATACGGGACGCGGAAGTCCTCAGGGCTCTCCGATCTCACCGTTACTCGCGAATCTCTATATGCGGCGATTCATCTTGGGTTGGAAGGTTCTGGGCCACGAGAAACGTCTTGGGTGTCGCCCTGAGACTGACATTTCCCCAGACTGCTAAGCGGCCTTCTGAGTGAAAATCAGCTCCCGAAGGTGACCGCGTTTGCGAACCGAGATGACTTCGACTCGGAAGTGTCCAGAGAGCAGTCCCCACGCAGCCATCCATCGGTTGCTTTGTTGCAGGCTGCGAATGGTCAAAATCGCTTGCTTACCATCTCGCCAGCTCATGCCGGAGCGCTTCAGTCTTTGGGTTGCCAGCGTTTTGCACGCTGCTTCTACTACGCCGCTCCCAATAGGAAGCCCCCGCGCCTGATAATCGGCGTAGGCCATGCGCTCCCGCGGGTTCTTAAAGTAGTTGAGCTCAGCGCCAAGCAGTTTGCGACGCCGTTTGAGCCGCTTGCCACCCATCTTTCGAACCAACCCGCCAAGTTCGGTGATGACCTGGTCCACACCGCCGAGTTGGTCTCGCAGAATAATCCGCAGGCGTTCGTATTCGGCACGTCCTTCCACACTCTTGTCGCCGTAGTAAGCGCCTAGCCCGGCCTTCAGGTGCTGGCTCGCGTGCCCGTGGTCGACAATCTTCGTGGCCTTCGCGTAGAGCGGCCGATCGAAGTAACGCCAGTTTTCTTCGGCCCCATCGGCCAGCGCCACCAGCTCCAAGTCGGGTCGCACCGCCACAATCGAGGCTAGTTCGGCGTCAAGTTCCTCCGTCAACGTCTTCTTTTTGGACTCGGGCGCTCGTGCGTAGCGCACCGTGTCAAGCCGATTGGCCTCAGCATCATAGAGCGTCACCGTGCCGCAACCCACCTCCCGATAGCCAGCAGGGCCGCTGAGTTGTTTGCTCATCCCTTGCTCCTTGACCGCCTCGCGTTTGGCCTTGGCGCCGCGCTGGCCATCCTTGTCGGGTACCATCACGCCATCCAACGACACAGCGACCACAGATGCCTCAGCAGACACGAATTCCTGCTGCCGAAGGGCATCCTCCCAGGCCTCCCGGTTCGCTTCCCATACGGGGCTGAGGACCTTAGGCAGACGGTCACCACTACTACTCGATGGCCCCGAGATACCAAGCTCGACGAACACATCGCTCGTTTCCTGCGAGGTCATGTGACCCATCAGGTAGGAGACCTGTCGTGCCAAAACCGGTGTGTACAACCCCGACATGATCCCGGTACGCAACTCCAGCGGACAGATGCTCTTGCCCCCATCGACGGGGCGATACAGGTTGCGGCTTACCGTGACCGGCCCCGAGGCGCTCAGATAGGTCTTGGGTTGGTCCGCTAGGCACTTCCGCCACTCCTTGCCACCTATGACAACAGCATCGGCATCGATGTCGTAGCGTGCCAGGTCGATGGTCTTGAGCTCGTTTTCTACGTGGCGCATTGCGTGCCCGAGATCGACTTCAAACGCTTCGAACGTCAGGGTGGCTTGTGTGGAGCCTTCCTGGCTTCGGGCCTCGAGCAACTCCTCGTGTTTTGCAAAGCTTGCGAGACCTGAAAGTGCAGACATGTTATCCTGAGTCATGGGTGATCTCCCTGGTAGCGCTTTTGTTAAGATTTCCAGCGCGTTATACCAGATGGTCACCCGGTTTTACACCGTTAAAAATCCGTCAGTTTGAGATGGACACCCTTACCGAGTCGGCACTACCGCTAGAGGTGACACTAAAGGCACCGCAAACGCAGTATCTGGGGTTGCAACTCTCGACCGGGACATGTCTCGAGCAAGAAGAATGAGATGATATATATCAAATGGGGAATTGGTGTCATTTACAGAAGTGCTTGAGACTCTCTGAACGAGGAATCAATAACTTGTAGAGATTTTTACAAAAGTGCTTGGGCTTCCGGGTAGAGCCGGTGGTTACCCAACCGGCCCCCCCACAGGTCCGGACGTGAAGATTTCCCTCATCCGGTTCCTCGGTAACCAGAGACTCGGCACATCTCTAGCGCATCACTTTGCTACCCTGCAAGACCGATCAGATGTTGTGGACGAGC
>DATACK010000014.1:0-1501 GCA_036259115.1 Gammaproteobacteria bacterium
CTCACGATTGACGTTTTTCTTGAAGCGCGTGAGACCACTCGCTCAGCCCCGATGGCGCAGACCGAGGCCGGTGAGGAGTTCGCACGCGCGGTTGTAGAAGAATTCTTATCGGACGTCGCGTGGCTACTCCCAGTCGTGGCCGCCGCGGCGCTCCTCATCGCGATCTTGAGTGTACGTGATAGCTTGCGCCCTCTGCGTGAAGTATCCAGCCAGGCCAGCAAGATTGGCCACGCGATACGGCTGTGCGCCTTAAGGCTGTGGAGCTGCCTTCCGAGATCGTTGCGCTCGTGTGTACCCTCAATCAGGCTTTGGGCCGACTAGAAGCCAGCATCGAGCAGCAATGCCGGTTTACCGCGAATGCTGCGCATTAGTTGCGCACACCGCTGGCAATCCTAACCGCTGGTCTCGACGTGGTGAAGGGTAACGGCAAGATTCAGGCACTGCGCATTGATGCGGCGCGCATGAATGGTCTGGTCGATCGATTACTGTGCCTGGCGCGCCTTGACAGCGTGGCACTGGATACGTCGCAGACGCTTGATCTGAAAGAAGTCGCTGAGCGGGAGATCAGTGCGCTGGCGCCGTTTGCGTTACGCAAGCGCTGCGAAATCGCCCTGGAGCGCGCCGGCACGCCGATTAGGATCAAGGGCAATGCGGACGCCATTGCGGATGCGCTGCGCAACATCATCGAGAATGCCGTGGCGCATAGTCCGGCTGGTGCAGAAGTCATGGTGAATGTCGTTTCTCCCGGCATTATTCGGGTGGTGGACCAAGGCCCAGGAATCCCGCTTGCTTTACGTGAGCAGGTGTTCGAGCGGTTCTGGCGCGGTCGCGAACAGCACATCGCACAGGGGCTGGACTTGGGCTTGCCATTGCCTGCGATATTATGCGCGCGCACCGCAGTACAGTAAGAATCGAGGACAATGCAAAGAGCGGCGCCGTGTATGTTCTCGAATTCGGCAAACATTCGGCACCCAGAAGCTCTGGCGATGAACCGGATCGATAATGCGCAGATACAAGCTATCAAGCCACAGCGGACCGCCAAAATGAAATGCTTCGGAGTTTTATTAGACCTATGCAAAAGTTGGATCGAGGGCGGCATCGGGAAATTTCCTGATCTTCGGCTGCGTCCTGCGAACCAACGGGCCGCAGTTCTTAGAAACCTGGCGGACCAAATTGAAATCGAAGCACGAGGCTGCAGCAAAGGAGGGACGCCTATATACTTATAATGGGTTGTGGCACTTCCTTTGCAATAGGAGACTTGTTGCCTATTCGTCAGGCGCGAAAGTTCTAGCGGTCTAAGAGGTCTCTTCAATGAAACGCTTCTTCTGGCTAGGGGCCCTGCTTGCACTGGCGGTTGCTGCGCTATCTGGATGCGACTACGGTCGGTTACTTCGGCCGAGCGTTCTCCAGCAATTCAACCCCGATATGGTTCGGCTGGTTAATACGCTCCCGGCAGTGGACGATCCCAACGAGGCAATGGTCGCCCGGCTGTTCGCCCATG
>DATACK010000015.1:0-26141 GCA_036259115.1 Gammaproteobacteria bacterium
GGGCCTACGCATCACCGACGCCGCGGTACTGACCGCGGTGAAGGAGGCGGTCGGCCGCATGCGAGTGGATATCGAGGCGTTGCTAACGACTGGGTTGATAAACACGCCCATGTCGGGCATGCGCTTGCGGGTCGCAAGCGGCAATTTCGTCACCGCGCGCCCACTGGGTGTACGCGACGGCGTCGACTATCAACACACCGGCGAGGTGCGCAAGATCGATGTCCAGGGCATACAACAGCAGTTGGACCTCGGCAACATCGTGCTGCTTTCGCCGCTTGGCTATTCTCCGACCGGTGAGGCATTCAATCTAAGCGCGGCCGATGTCGCCACCATGACCGCAGCCTCACTGCAGGCCAACAAACTGATCTTTCTTACGGAGAATCCGGGCCTGCGCAACGGCCAGCGCAGACTTATGCGGCAAATGAGCCTTGCCGAGGCGCAGGCACTGCTAAACGGAAGGTGTCGCTTAAGCGACGAGTACCGCCGCGACATCGAAGCCGCCGTGAATGCTTGCTTGAGCAACGTAAGGCGCGTACATCTCATCAGTCGTCATATCGACGGCGCACTACTCAAAGAGATCTATACGCGCGATGGCGTGGGCACCATGATCACCGCCGAGATCTACGAAGGATTACGCGCGGCAACGATTGACGATGTCAGGGGTATTCTCGAATTGATCGCGCCGCTGGAAGAAGCGGGTGTCCTGGTGCGCCGCTCGCGCGAGCAATTGGAATTGGAGATTCAGCGCTTTCAAGTTATCGAACGCGACGGCATGATCATTGGTTGCGCCAGCTTATATCCATTCGCCGATGAGGCCTTGGGCGAGATCGCTTGCCTGGCGGTGCATAATCGCTATCGCGATGAGGGCCGTGGGGAGCTGCTGCTCACGTACTTGGAACAAAAGGCGCGGGCGCTGGGGCTCAAGCGCTTGTTCGTGCTCACCACGCAGACCGCGCACTGGTTTTTAGAGCACGGCTTTCGCGAAGGCGCGATTAAATCACTGCCGATCAAGCACCGCGAGCTGTATAACTATCAGCGCAATTCCAAGATCTTTTTAAAAGAGCTCAATTAGCAGCGGTTTATCCAAGAAGGAAAGGGTGGCGGCAAAGCGTAAATTCGTTCGTGCTTGGAATCGCTCTCACAAGCCAATGCACATTTCGACAATCGGTTATTCGCCCTTCTTGCGCGCCAGCGTCAGGCCATCGCCAATTGGCACCAAGCTCAATGAAACACGCTCATCATTGTATAGCTTTTCGTTAAAACGGCGAATCGCCTGCGTGCTGGGTTCTTGATTCTCTGGATCAGCCACCGAACCGCCCCACAAGGTATTGTCCACTGCGATAAGTCCGCCCGGCCGGGCCAGCGCTAGGCAGCGCTCAAAATAATTTTCATAGTTCTCCTTGTCGGCATCGATGAAGGCGAAGTCGAAGGCGCCCATTTGGCCCTTAGCAAGCAGATCATCGAGCGTAGTCAGCGCGGGCGCAATTTTAAGTTCGATCCGGTCGGCCACACTCGCCTCGACAAAGTACCGTCGTGCAACTGCAGTCCATTGCTCGCTGGTGTCGCAACAGATGAGATGCCCATCCGACGGCATGGCCATGGCAATACATAGCGCACTGTATCCTGTATACGTGCCGATCTCGATCGCGTGTCGCACGCCCAGCAATTCGACCAATAACGCCATAAACCGACCCTGCTCCGGCGCGATCTGCATATTCGCAAGGGGATCTTGGGCGGTCTGTTCGCGCAGCCGCCCCAACAATGCCGGCTCCTTGACGGAAATCGAGAGCAGATAATCATAGATTCGCTCGTCAATGGTAAGCGTGCGGTTACTCATGCTAAATCTCTGCTATCAAGTTCGTATCGTCATGGGGACTCTGGCAGATGTCTCACAGACGGCAGACCACGCGTTGTCGTCAAGACGATATGAATGTTATATGCCAAAATCGCTCAGCAGGCTCGCCGCCGTTTACCTATGGACTATTATCATAGGACTCGGTGTATGCAAATTGTCTGGTCGTGACTCCTTGCGATGCCCTGCAGCCACTTCGAGCAGGCAGGCCTTGATCTCGTCTGGCACTATAAGGCGCATGCACTGGCAGTCACTGGGATTAGGGCAGTGGGTGCACCTTTGCGACCGTTGGAAGGTGCGCGTGCGTGGGCCAATCGGACCCCAGCGGCCCGTATGTTTGGAGCGAAATGGCACATAAACGCCAAACGTGGGTTTTCCCAACGCAGCCGCAATATGCAGGGGTCCAGTACTGGCGGCGAGCAGGGCATCGGCGGTGTGGATGAGCGCGATCAGTTCGGTCAGCGAGGCTCTGCCCATCAAATCCCTAACGTTTGGAAGCTCTACAGGCAGCTTATCTCTAACCAAATGACCTTCCTGTTCGCTGCCGGTGATCAGGACATTGAACCGTTCAGGGGGCAGGCTCTCGATCAGGCGCGCGAAATATTGGATGGGCCACTCCCGTGAGGTACCGGCCGATTTGGGATGGACGATCAGGTTGAACTTGCCAGGCGCCAAACAAGCGGCGAGATTTGGGGGTAATGTTGAGATATTGCTCAAGCCAAAGTACGTACTGATCTCATTTAAATCGTAAAAGCGCTTAATGCCTACGCCGCGCAGCAATTCGATGTTCAACTGCGCCTCGTGCAGCGGACGGTTTTTTCTGCGTACGTACACCAGGCGGTTACAGGTAGACCAATGAAATAGCCGTCTGCTGGTGCCGATACGTAGCGCTATCCGCGCCTGCCTGGCGAGCTTAGCGATCGCGGGCTGAGGATAGATGTGAATGATGACATCCGCGCCAAACCCTCTAAACCGCTTGATTCGATCAGCTTGGTTTGGCAGCTCCGCGATTTCGTCCCATGCGTACACTGCGTCGATGTGTTCGCAAGCATGCGCCAGAGGCGCCGTATAACGTTGGCCTAGCAGCGAGACCTTGCAGCCGGGAAACGTCTCTTTGAGTATCCCCGCCATCGGCAAGGTCAATACCACATCGCCAATCTTATCCGCTCTGTTAAGCACAAAATGCTGACTTATCATCTTCTCAACCCAGACCTGAATTTTTTATAGATAAGGCTTGCAATCGGCTACAGACCTTAGCGAATACCATCGCCACCGGAATATCCCGCAGACATCGATAATGACCGTAACGGCAGGTGCGATCAAAACAAGGGCTGCATTCAATCCCCAAATACACGACTTCCGCCTGGTCACTCAGCGGTGGCGTGTAGGCGGGCGTAGAAGCGCCGAATAGGGCAACCACCGGAACGCCGACGGCCGCTGCCACGTGCATGAGACCGGAATCATTGCTGACCGCGACTTTAGCTTGCGCGATTAAATCGATCGCATCTTCCAGCTGCGTCTTGCCGCATAGATTGGTGCCGCAACCTGCCTCAGCCACGATCTGCTCGCCGGCGGCGTGCTCCTTATGCGAGCCAAACACCCACACTTGCAGGTCATTTGTGCCGAGCCGCTTAACTAAAGCCGCATAATACTCAAGTGGCCACTGCTTAGAAGGGCCGTATTCGGCACCCGGCATCAGGCCGACCACTGGCTTTTTGTCCGACAGGTTAAGCTGCGCCATCAATCTCGCGGCATTGTCAGGGTGCACGGCTAAAACGGGCTTGGGTATATCCCTTGGCGGCAGCGAAGCGCCAGCATCTACGCTCAAAGCGACATACCGTTGCACCATCTGCGGCAGGACAGCTTTGTCAAGCGGGCGCATATCGTTGATCACGCCGAAGCGCATCTCGCCACGATAACCGGTGCGTTGCGGCACCCGGGCAAACCACGGCACGAGCGCGGACTTGAACGAGCGCGGCAGGATTATGGCCTGCGCATAGCCGCGCCTGGTGAGTTCACGGCCCAAGCGATAACGTGCACGCAAGCCGAGTTGCCCATGACCTAACGGCATGTTTATCGCCTCACGCACCTCTGGCATACGTCTAAGCAAAGACGCGCACCAGACGGGGGCCAGTACGTCGATTTGTACCCAAGGCCGCTCGCTATGCAAGGCCTTAAACAGGCTCTGTGCCATGACCATGTCACCAATCCATGCGGGTCCCACGATCAGGATTCGCTGTGGGTGATCTGCAGAATAAGCATCCATGCGCCTGGTACGCGTCATGGCGCGTGCTGTAGCGTCTCGCTTAAGGCATCAAGATACAAGGGCACGCCTTCCTCTACCGGCTTGAAGCGGTGTTTCAAGCCCGCCTCGGTCAGCAGCGTCATGTCGGCTTGCGTAAAGCTCTGGTAATGCCCTTTCAGCGTTTCAGGAAACGGGATGTACTCGATCTCACCGCGACTGTGATAGGCAATCACCGCTCGCGCGACTTCGTTAAACGTCTGACTGCGGCCGGTGCCTAGATTGAATACGCCGCTTACCTGAGGATGGTCCAGCAGCCATAGATTAACGTCGACAACGTCACCGACGTAGATAAAATCGCGGCGTTGCTCGCCGTCGGCGTAGCCGTCCGAACCTTGAAACAGCCGCACCTTGCCTGTCTTAAGCACTTGCTCGTTAAAATGAAAAACTACACTTGCCATGCTGCCTTTGTGTTGCTCGCGCGGGCCATAAACATTGAAGTAGCGCAGGCCCACGATCTGGCGCTTGGCATTTGGCAATTGGCGTCGCACATACTGATCGAAGAGGAATTTGGAATAGGCGTAGACGTTCAGCGGCCGCTCATAGCAACGCGCTTCCTTGAACACCGGCCCCATGCCATAGACCGAAGCCGAGGAGGCATAGAGCAAAGGCACGCGCTGGGCTAAACAATAGTGCAGCAGCGACTTCGAGTATTCATAGTTATTCTCTAGCATATAGCGCCCGTCCCACTCGGTGGTGGTGGTGCAGGCGCCCTGATGGAACACGGAATCGATTCGATCCGTCAGTGCCTTGCCGGTTTCCACACGGCGCAGAAAGCTGTCTTTATCCACGTAGTCTTGTATCTCACAGTCGGCGATATTGGCGAATTTGGCGCCGTCACGCAGATCGTCGACCACCATGATATCGGTGCGGCCGCGTGCGTTGAGGCCTCTAACGATATTGGCACCGATAAAACCGGCGCCGCCGGTGACGATGATCATGCGCTATCAGTACTCGAATCCATTAGGCGGTTGCACGACGCGGAAGATGCTGGTGAGAATGCCCTTTGGGCGTCACTGCCAATGATTCATCCCCGTTAGCTGAACGGCGGCCAGCCCTAATCGCAACATGCCTACGTAGCGTAACCCAACCGCGCAGCGCTCGCCAAAAGTCGTGTCCGTCAACTGCGCCACGGAACATCACCCTGGATAGACCTGATTCCAGAAATTCCCGCGCCACTTGGCTGCGATCAGCCTCGTCCTGAAATCGCTTGCGCACTAGGCCCAGGAAATGCCCCTTCATGATTGGCTTGGCGCAACAGCGCCTTACGCACAGGCGATCGTCGTGGGATATGATTTGCGGTTGTAGCAATCTTGAATCACGCGGATGTAGCTGCGAGCCCGCCGCAGTACTGCCGCCTTCGATGGATCGTTCATGACGGACGCAGGATTCATGCGATAGCCGTATAGTGGATCGCGAACAAAACCCACTCGCCGTGCCGCAAGTGCAAGTTGCATAGTCCATAGGATGTCCTGATGCCCATACCTTCGATGAAGCGCGCGCCGAGTCGCCTCACTAGCTCGCTGTTTACTAATTGTAGCCAAGCGCGGTGGGGCCATTCGCGCGCGGTTACCGCACGAATGATCCAATCCACACCGCTGATCACTTCATCCCACGGTTGACAGTCGAGCAGCACACGCGGCGCATTGCTTTCATTGGGGTGCTCGGCAAAGTGAAAGCCGTTGCCGATCAGCAAATCTAATTCAGCGCTGTCCGCACGCCGACGCCAAGTCTCCAGGGCAGGGGACATCAGCCAATGTCACTGTCGGGGAACGCAATCCAGCGTCCTCGGGCGAGCTCGAGTCCACTGTTACGTGCGGCCGAACAGCCGCGATTGCTTTGACTCAACACAATGAGTGGCGCATCTTCTTGAGTCATTTTGTGTAACACCACGAGGCTACTGTCAGTAGAACCGTCGTCAACGGCAATCACTTCTAGCGCCCTCTCGGATTGATTCAGCAACGAAGGTAACAGCAGCGGCAAATAGGCTTCAGCGTTATACACGGGCAATATAACGCTTATCTGGACACGTTCAGCCATGCTAGTACCAGTACGGGCTTATAGGTAAGATCAACGGATCGAAAGGGCATTGGCACCAAGCTCCTCCATCGATAGGATACTTTTTTAGGTATGCTTACGAATCGCATCGATCATCGCGCTGGTGGAACAGCCGTCAACGTATTCCAGCACCACCACCTTGCCGCCGTTCTTCATCACCCACTCGCTGCCCGCGATGTCCTCTGGGCGATAATCGCCGCCCTTGACGAGTACATCAGGGCGCAGCGCCTCGATCATGCGCAGCGGCGTATCCTCGGAAAACGGTACCACCCAATCGACGCTCTCCAACCCGGCGAGCACCGCCATGCGTTGTGCAAGCGGGTTCACCGGTCGATGCAGGCCCTTCAGACGAGCCACTGAATCGTCATCGTTAATCGCCACCACTAAGCGGTCACCCAACTGCGCCGCCTTAGAAAGATACGCCACATGCCCCGCGTGCAGAATATCGAAACAGCCATTCGTCATCACCACACGCTCACCGCTGGCGCGAGCCCGCGCCAGTAGCGCAAGTAACTCATGCTCGGAGATGATGCCGCGCGGCAGGGGTTCATGCGCGGTCATCGCGGCATGCAACTCGCGCACGCTTACCGTCGCGGTGCCAAGCTTGCCCACGACCACACCAGCGGCGACATTGGCCAGATCTGCGGCCTCGGGAAATTTCAGACCTGCCGCCAGCGCTGCACCGAGCACGCCGATCACCGTGTCGCCCGCACCGGTAACGTCATATACGTCGCGCGCGTGGGTAGGAAAGTTAAGCGGTTTTCGGCCCGCACGCAGTAAGAACATACCTTTCTCGCTGCGGGTAATAAGCAGAGCCTGCAATCCGAGATTCAATAACATTGTCTCGCCGCGCTCGACTAGTTCTTGCTCAGTCGCGCAGCTACCTACTACCATCTCAAACTCGGCCTGGTTCGGCGTGATCGCCGTGGCACCGCGGTAGCGGCTGAAATCCGCGCCTTTCGGATCGATCAGCACCGGCTTGTCGACGGCGCACGCGCGCCCAATAAGGACCGCGGCGTCACGCAGCGTACCTTTGCCGTAGTCGGAGAGGATAACTACGTCGGCCTGGCGTAATGCCTGCTGATAAACATCTAGCAGTGCCTTGAAATCCACAGTGCCAAATCCATTTTCGAAATCCAAGCGGATCAACTGCTGATGACGGCTTATGACTCGCAGCTTCGTAATCGTGCCGTTATCCGGCACGCGGATGAGGCGAGAATCAACACCCCGCTGAGTCAACAGTGCTTGCAGTAAAGTGGCAGCCTCATCATCGCCCGAATATCCTAGCACCGTGGCACAAGCACCCAAGGCCGCGACATTCAGCGCTACGTTACCCGCGCCACCAGCGCGCTCCTCAACCTCGCCCACCTTGATCACCGGCACTGGCGCTTCCGGCGAGATGCGCGAGGTAGCCCCATACCAGTAACGGTCCAGCATCACATCACCGACCACCAACACCCGGGCCTTGGAGAAGTCTGGAATAGTTGCGCGCATACGAGAGATTATTTCGGACGGATTTGAAGGTTTTACGAACTCATGTCCTAATAGCAGGTTATGTTAGCATAGACCAGCCCGTGAGAAGCTGCAGCCTGCAAAGGGCTTCGGGCATACTGCGCTAGAACTCACCGCACCGTTTGCAGCACCGGCCGATGCTATGATGAAGCAGGCAACTGGTGTCTTCGCCGCAGCCAAACGCCATATGAATGCGACCAACCTGAATTGATGATTGCAGCGACTCGCGATCACTCGCTGACGTAAGACTTTTCCGTGGGGAGGAGATAGTTTTGATCAGAGTGCTGGAGAATTTTGCGTTGCGAAATTGGCAACTGCGTTCAATCGAGGGGCCATTACGCCCCGATCTGAATGTAGTCCAAACATTTAGCGTCCAAGAGGACATTGAATCCGACGTTATAGACGGCGACATGCCTCTCTGATGCGGGAACTTCTTGCGCGACGTGGATGCACTAGGCGAACCGTACATCACACGGTCACGGTGCTTCGAACCTGACGAACCGCTGACACCGTAAGATCGAACGATGCTGTCATTTCTCTAAATTCTAGGCGCCGCCCTAATGGCAATCGGTTCCCTGAACTAATCTGCATAATATGCGCGAACCAAGACAGACTGCGCGTCGTGCTGACACGCTTTGTCTTCTATGGCTGCGCACTGTACGGCGCAGCCGCGATCTTACTTGTCGCATCCTTTCTCAAGTACGTAACTACTTAACATTCTTATCCACTCCCTTCGACTTCCTGCCCGATTTCATAAGTCCCCACAAGAAGAGTGGACGTGGCAAGGAACATCCTCGATACGGAAGGTTTATCTACGCGCTAGCAAAATGTTGCGCACCGAAGATCACGGTAGGGATAGGTACTACTGCGGTGGAACGGCGATCGGGTGGGCCCAGGCTATTATTGAGCAAGGATCAGGGAAGCTGATATGTGTCGACAGCGACCTCAAGGCGCATATCCTAAAATCACCAAGGAGAATCTAGCGAAAATTGGTCTAAGCCGTGCCGCTATAAGGCGCTAGTCGGAGACTCTAAACAGATCGTACCCCACCTTACGGGAAGACTTAATAAACAAATTGATATCTATTTAGTGGATGGCGATCATACCTTCGAAGGCGCCTTGGCTGATATCAAGAATGGTCTGCCGATGTTGAGGGAGAATGGATTGATACTCGTCCATGATGTGGATCCAAATCGCGGGATGAATGAACAAATCGAAGCACATCCTCATCCTGTTTATGAGGCGTTTAATGCGGTGAATGACGAATACGGATTTGAGCGAGTTATTCTGAAATGCATCAGGAAACATCTAGGCATAATGAGAGTGAACTGATGCTTTTTAATCTCCAGCTTAGCCTTTTGATTATGGGGGCGCATCAAACGACAGCGACGGCTGCATCAACGGACTATGCAACAGCGCACATAGGAACAGCATATAGATCCAGCCAAATTGAAAATCGATATACGTGTCGGTGAGATTGACAATGAAAAATATCATAGATACCGAGATTCCGAATGCACCCAGGTCATTGGGAATACTTCCGGCACGCCAGCACCTTGCGAACGGCACGACGACCTGATACCAAAGCGCAAAAAAAAGTAGCGCACCGATGATACCGAAGCGCACCAGCATCTCTAGGTAGTTATTATGCAATTCCCGGTAAGTGTGGAACCTCTTCGGTATATCCGCATGGGAAATAAGATACTTGCTAGTTCCCGCTCCCCAGCCGAAAAGCGGTCTGTCTAGCCAGGCTCTCCATCCCACACCGAACATATAAATGCGCGTAGCAAGTGATGGGTCCTCGATTTTTTCCACGTCTCCTCGTAACAGCAACGCATATGTTCCATGCTCCTCCAGCACACGATGGCTGATTTTGTCAGCAAACGTCGCCAGCACCGCGCCCGTGCCCATTAGCACGGCCAGGGCGATTGCAAGTTCAAGCCTTTGGTTCCCACTGGCGTGACTGCGTAGCATCTTGCGCGAGAACCAGGCGAGAAAGAGCAATCCCGTAATTGCACCGGCAAACCAGGCCGCGCGTGCCTGCACGGCAATCAGCGCCCATAACAGCAGCAGGTAGGTTATCGTCCACAGCAGCAGACGGAAAAAGAATATCGGCTTGTTTGTATATGGGCCCCACCAGACGCGCGCAAAAGCAATCATACCGGCAAGAATACTGGCGTACAGCAGCCCGTGCAGGCGGGGATCGCCGCCAAACAAGAGCCGCCGCGATCCATTAGGCAAAACTACACTGCTCGAATCGCCGTAGTAGAAAATGCCGACGGCCGCGCCCATCAGCACTAAGATACATATTGACAAGAGAGAACGACGCGCGCCGCCCAGCCACCAGCAAGCGACCGGAAACAGTAGGATTCGCGCAACGGAACGCACGCGATCCCACTGCATGCTTGCCAGTTCAGGCATCTCCCATACCACCCAGCCTGTACGCAGCAGCACATAACAAAACCAGATAAGCGCAAGACGGGCGACCCAATCCATTCTCAATCCCCGCCAGAGCGTAGGCCAGGCCGCTAAGCTCGCAAGAATCAACAGCGCCATGCCGATGCTCTGCGGCGTATTGCCCAGTCCCAAGGCAAACGCCATCAAAGCAAGGCCAAGCAAGCCGATACTCTCAATGGTTGGTCCAGCGCCACCAGTGCGATCCCAATGGGAGGGGAACACCGATTCAGTTAAAAATCTATGTAGCCGGTTCACAGTCCACATCAATATGCATAAGATCAAAAAGATCCCCATTTAGAAGTGATGCATATGACTACATCAAACTACATGAACCCTTACACGGCTGGAAGTGTGGCGCATTAAGGATGGTGCGCAGCTTGCGTCTGCGGACTAGTCAGGCTCTAGCACGTATTCGGTGCTGCAATAGGGGCAGAGCATATGGCCGTCTTGACTTTCCTCGATGGGAATGTAGACCTTGGGGTGCGAGTCCCAAAGACTCGCGCCCGGCAGCGGACAGTGCAGCGGTAGATCGCGCCGTTGGACCTCGACACGGCGCTGGGCATTGGGCGCTTTGAATTTGTCTTGCTGATCCGCGCTGTGTGGGTTTGGCATCGGTATATTCTTAAGTCAGTCGATATAGGTGAGCCAATCCTTGTGGTCATCCCGTCGGCCGAGCACGAGATCGAAGAACATAATTTGCAAACGCTCAGTCACAGGGCCGCGGCGGCCGGCGCCAATGGCGCGATTATCGAGCTCGCGGATGGGCGCTATCTCCGCGGCGGTGCCGGTAAAAAACGCTTCGTCGGCGATGTAAACCTCATCGCGGGAGATACGCTTTTCACGCACCTTAAGGCCCAATTCCTCCGCTAGCGTGATAATCGTGCGGCGCGTGATACCGTCCAATGCAGAAGTGAGGTCGGGGGTGTAAAGCACATTATCTTTGACGATAAAAATGTTCTCACCGCTGCCCTCGGCCACAAAGCCTTCGGTGTCCAGCAACAGTGCCTCGTCATAGCCGTCGCGCGCGACCTCGTGTAGCGCGAGCATGGAGTTCATGTAGTTGCCATTGGCCTTAGCCTTGCACATGGTGATGTTGACGTGATGCCGCGTGAACGAAGAGGTCTTGACGCGTATCCCCTTTTCAAGGTTCTCCTTGCCAAGATATGAGCCCCACTCCCAGGCTGCAATCATGCAATGCACGCGCAAGCCTTCCGCGCGCAGGCCCATGCCTTCCGCTCCATAAAAGCACATGGGGCGAATATAGGCCGACTTGAGTTGGTTCTCGCCTACCACGGTCTGCTGCGCGCGGCTGATCGTCTCTTTGTCGAAGGGCATCCTCATGCCGAGGATGTGGGCTGAGTTGAACAGCCGATCGGTGTGGTCGTGCAGACGGAAGATGGCGGTGCCCCGGCGGGTCTCGTACGCGCGTACGCCTTCAAACACACCCATGCTGTAGTGCAAGGTATGGGTGAGCACGTGCACCTTGGCCTCGCGCCAGGGCACCATCTCGCCGTCGAACCAGATCAGACCATCACGATCGGCCATGGACATCGTGTATACCTCTGCGATTTATGTGAGCACCAGGGATTGCTTTTCTAGGCGCGATTCCTTAGACAAAGTTTATCCTAAGCGGAATCAAAGAACCTGGGCATGCTTTAGAAGATTGCGAGCCCTACGACTGAAGTATGCCCTGAGCTTATCGAATGGACCGCGCCTACACTCTGTAAAGCCAGCATTGTAAGATTCATTTTTCCATCATTTCCTGCCACAGGCGCTTAATGCCTGCTCGCTGCTCATGGAATTCGGCCGCGTCCACGATAGCCTCTTTCCCTTGCAGGCTTAACGCGTGCACGCGATCACGAAAGCTGCGATAGGTGTCCTGCAGAAAGCGTGCGTGGCTACTGGCTAGCAATCCGCACGCCGCCAGACCATCGAGGATGCGAATATTATCCGTGAATTCGGATAAGCTAGGGTACTGGTGCGCGTGCGCAAGCACGCAATATTGCACCATAAACTCGATATCGGTGATACCGCCAGGATCCTTCTTCAGATCGAACCGCTGCGGATCGCGGCCGCCCAGCTCTCGCCACATGCGCGCGCGCATCTCGCGCACCTCGCGACGCAGCGCCGTGATGTCTCGCGCCTTAGCTAGCAACTCAGCGCGGATATGCTGGAAGCGCTCGGCGACTCGAGCGCTGCCGGCGATAGGCCTGGCGCGGACTAAGGCTTGGTGTTCCCACGTCCAGGCATCACTGTGCTGATAGCGGTCGAACGCTTGTATGCTACTGACCAGCATTCCCGACGCACCGCTAGGGCGCAGGCGCGTATCGACTGCGTAGAGCTGGCCGGCTTGCGTCAAGGCTGTCAGCGCATGCACCAGACGCTGAGTCAAGCGCACGAAGAATACTGCGTTGTCGATGGGCTTATCGCCGTCGGTCATTTGACGTTCGCCCGCACTGTCATGCAAAAACACCAAATCCAGATCGGAACTGTAGCTGAGCTCGATGCCGCCCAGCTTGCCATATGCGATGATCGCGAATCCCGCCTCGCGTGTTCGCGCGTCGATCACGCAACGCGGTTGACCGTAACGCGTGACCATCTGGCGCCAGGTAATAGTCAATACATGATTCAGGATCACTTCGGCGATCCAGGTCAACTGATCGCTAACTCGCATGAGCGGCAATGCGTTCATCACGTCAGCCGCCGCCACGCGCAAGGTGTTGGTATGTTTAAAAACGCGCAGACGATCCATCTGCGTTTCTGTGTCGAGCGGATCGATATGCCGAAACTCCTCGCGCAACTGCGCTGTCAGAGCCGTGCGGTCCGGCGGTGCGTACAAGTCCCGCGGGTCCAGCAACTCATCCAATAGGACCGGGTATCGGCTCAAGTATTCGGCAATCCACGGACTGGCGCCGCTCAGTTGTATCAATTGGGAGAGCGCAACGGGGTGTTCGGCCAATAGCGTGAGATAAACCGAGCGTCGAGCGATGGCCTCGATCAATGGCAGGATGCGCCCGAGCACCAAAGCCGCGTCATCGCAAGCCCCCACGGCCGCGATCAGCAGTGGCATTAAGGTATCCAATCGTTTCCTGCTGATGGCATCCTGGGCGCGGTAGGCACGACCCGCATACAGTGTTTTCAGCGCCATTAATACTTGCTGTGGCTCGTCGTAACCGACCTGCTGCAGCCGCTCAAGCGCTTCATTGGCGGCCAACTGTCCCTGCCACAGGTCTACCAAGGCCGGAGGTGCGCCGCTGTGCGGTGCTTCGGCCTTGACTTTCGACATGGCGAAGATCTGCTTAAACTGGTTGTGGACGAAGTGTCGGTGACCGTCCAAGTCCTGCTTGAAGCTATCCCAGTCCGGATAATTCATAGCAAACGCCAGCCGTGCGCATGGTAAAGCACCTTCCGGCAAATCATGGGTCTGCCTATCATCCATCATCTGTAAGCGGTTTTCGGTGCATCGCAAAAACCTATAAGCCGCCAGTAGCTTGTCGACATCTGCGAAAGGCAATTGGCCGCGCCTGCCTAGCCAAGTCAACACCGTTTGCAGTTCACGACGCTGCAACTCTGAATCGCGGCCGCCGCGCAACAATTGAAACGCCTGCGCGATAAACTCGATCTCGCGGATGCCGCCGGGCCCTAGTTTAATGTTGTCGCAAAGCGCACGCCGCTTGACCTCCTCATCGATCAGCGCCTTCATGTCGCGTAAGCTTCCGAAGGCACCGTAATCGAGATAGCGACGATAGACGAAAGGACGCAGGCGGCGCAGCAACTCATCGCCTGCCTGGCGGTCACCCGCGATTGCGCGCGCCTTAATCAAGGCGTAGCGCTCCCAGTCCCGGCCATGAGCTTGGTAATACTGTTCCATAGCATCGAAGCCCATCGCCAGCGGTGCGACATCTCCGAACGGCCGCAGGCGCATATCGACGCGAAACACAAAACCGTCGGCGGTAGATTCGCTCAACACCTTGATCAATCTTTGCCCCAGCCGCACGAAGAATTGATGATTATCTAGCGGTCGTGCGCCGTCGGTCTGGCCTTCCTCCGGATAGGCAAAAATCAGGTCGATATCAGACGAGAAATTCAGTTCGCAACCGCCGAGCTTGCCCATACCCAGCACCACCAAGCGCTGCTGCTCTCCCGCTCTAGTGCGCGGCGCGCCGAATATCTTGCATGCGGCTCGATAGCACCAATCGAGTGCGCTATCCACACAATGTTCGGCTAATGTTGACAGCTCCCTCAAGGTCTCGTCTAGTTCAGCCTTGCCGCTTAAGTCCCGCCAGGCAATGCGTAGCCATTCGCGCCGACGAAACTTGCGCAGACAGCGCATGAGCGCATCCTCAGAATCAGCGGAATCGACGGCCTTGCGCACGCGCTCGGCCATCTCCGAGGTTTGATAATCTCGCGTGAGATCCCCTGATTCAAATAACTCTGATAATAGCTCCGGATACTGAATGCAGATCCTAGCGGCGAACGGGCTGGCAGCCCATACACGCAGGATCTCCCGGCAGTGATCCGCAAGCGCCTCGCGCGGGCCGAACTCCTCCCAATAGCGGCGAGCTTCCACGCGCGCAAGCTCAGGCAAATGCGCCAAAATGGCAGAGGAAGTCGGCTGCAAGTTCATGTCCTGAGAACGACGTAATTTAGTTGAACAAGTCACATAGTAGTGTACGCGCATGCGGCGTTCCACACGCCACGCAGCGAAGCCGCAAAGCGATATTGCTTTTTAAGGCGCGCTCAATAACTATTCGGCCTGAGACCCTCGCGACCTACTTTTACCCAAGGAGACGACCATGCACTTAAATCTAATAACGAGACTTATGGCCTGCTGGCTTGCTGTCAGTTTCCTAGGTTAGCAAATCGCACCGGCCAATGCCGGCATGATCGGCACGCAAACCATGGTCAATCAGGCCGCCGAGAAGGCCGATCGCAACCGCCTGAAAAGCATCTTGGAACGCGAGAGAGCGCGAAAGCTCTTGACCTCTCACGGCGTCACTGTTGAGCAAGCTAAAGAGCGCATCGATGCACTGACCGACCGAGAGGTGAGCCGGTTAGCGGCGCATGTCGATGAGCAACCGGCTGGCGGAGTTATCGTTGAGGCGATAGTCATCGCCGCGCTTGTGGTCGTGATACTCGAACTGGTAGGCACTACCGATATATTTGCCGGTTTTTGAACGCGGACGCAGTTTCAGTGCGGTTTCATCGCGTTGTGGGCGTGGCCGCCGGTGTGCTGCTACTGTGCGCCTGCGCCACGCCGCAGACAAAGCGCTTAACGGAAGCGCCGCCGCCTGGTTTGCCTATGCGAGTGATGCTGAAGGGCATGCCCTTTATCGCGCAGCAGGCCTATCACTGCGGTCCCGCGGCCTTGGCCATGGCGATGCGCTTTTATGGCCTGGATGTTACCCAGGCGTCGCTTGCGCGGGCCGTCTATACCCCCGAGCTGAAGGGCAGTTTGCAGGCAGAGATGCTGGCTGCCACGCGCCGGCACGGATTACTGGCCTATGTACTGACGCCGAACCTTCAAAGTCTGCTCGAGGAGATTGCCGCAGGGCATCCAGTGGTGATACTGCAGAACTTAGGTGTGAGCTGGTATCCAGTGTGGCACTACGCGGTCGCCATCGGTTACGATCTAGGCGCTCGAAAAATCATTCTAAACACTGGCCGCAATCCCGCTTACCGCGCATCACTTTCGACCTTTGAGCGCACCTGGGCACGCAGCCGTTATTGGGCGCTGGTGCCACTTCCGCCGATTATCTTGCCGCGCGACAAAGCGCCTCTAAGAATGCTTGAGGCGGCTGCGGCACTGGAGCAAACTGGTGAGCTACGCGCGGCCAAAAAGGCCTATACGGCGGCGGTCCATCGCTGGCCGCGTAATCTGATCGCGCGCATGGGCATTGGCAATACCCGCTATGCATTGGGTAAAATCTATGCCGCAGTGCGTGCCTTTCGTGCCGCTATCGCCGTCGATCCGCATTCGGCGGCAGCCTATAACAACCTCGCAGTGGGTCTATCGAAACTCGGCTGTCATCGTGATGCAATCGAGGCTGCGCGGCGCGCGGTGCCACTAGGCGATAAAGGCACGTCCAGCTTCCGGAAGACGCTGCGAGAGGTTAGCAATGCCTCGCCCGCTGAAATCGAACCGGCGCGCTGTGCGGCGTTAGGCATCGCCGACGCCGGAAATAACGTTGCCGATCACTATTGAACGCATTGAGCACAAGCCCCGATGTCCAACAAGAGACCTGTCGCCAAGAAAAAGTCGCTGCGCACCTACTCGTCCGTCGTGGTAGATGGGATTGAACGCGCACCCAGCCGTGCCATGTTGCGTGCCGTGGGTTTTAAGGATCAGGATTTTCGCAAGCCGCAAATCGGTGTGGCGTCGACCTGGGGCATGGTCACGCCCTGCAATATGCACATCGACAAGCTGGCACTCAAGGCCGCCGCCGGTGCTGATGCGGCAAAGGCCAAGTCGGTAATATTCAACACCATCACGATTTCAGACGGCATCTCCATGGGCACCGAGGGCATGAAATACTCGCTGGTCTCGCGCGAGGTCATCGCCGACTCCATCGAGACGGTCGCCGCCTGCGAGGGCTTTGACGGCTTGGTGGCCATCGGCGGCTGCGACAAGAACATGCCCGGTTGCTTGATGGCGCTTGCGCGCCTGAATCGCCCCGCCGTGTTTGTCTACGGCGGCACCATTCTGCCCGGCCGGCTTGGCGATAAGAATTTGGATATCGTCTCCGTGTTCGAGGCAGTCGGCGCGCAGTCCGGCGGTCAGATCACGCAACAGGAATTAAAGGCCGTGGAGAGGTGCGCCATTCCGGGTGCCGGTGCCTGCGGCGGCATGTTTACCGCCAATACTATGGCCTCCGCCATTGAGGCGCTGGGCATGAGCTTGCCGGGAAGCTCCGCGCAGGGCGCATTATCTGAAGATAAGGCCCGCGACTGCTCTAACGCCGGCCGCGCGGTAATGGCGCTGATCAAAAAGGATATCCGCCCGCGCGACATCATGACTAAGAAGGCGTTTCAAAATGCAATCGCAGTCGCCACCGCCCTGGGCGGCTCCACCAATGCGGTGCTGCACTTGCTGGCGATGGCACACGCGGCCGGTGTTCGGCTCTCCATCGATGAATTCACGCACATTGGCAAAAAGGTGCCCGTGCTGGCGGATTTGCGCCCTAGCGGGCGTTACATGATGGCCGAGCTGATCGCGATCGGCGGCATTCAACCATTGATGAAAGAGTTGCTAAATCGTAACCTACTGCACGGCGACTGCCTAACTGTCACAGGCAAAACCCTGGCGGAGAATCTCGCCAAGGTCAAGCCATACCCCAAGCGACAGACCATCGTGCGGTCTTTCGATAATCCAATCAAGAAAACCGGCCACTTGGTGATTCTGTACGGCAATCTGGCGCCGCAAGGTGCGGTCGCCAAGATCACTGGTAAGGAAGGCGTGCGCTTTATAGGTAAGGCGCGTGTGTTCGGCTCTGAAGAAGAGGCCCTAAAAAGAATTCTGGACGGCACGGTGACCAAGGGCGATGTCATCGTGATCCGCTATGAGGGACCAAAAGGTGGACCCGGCATGCGCGAGATGCTGGCGCCGACAGGAGCAGTTATGGGCAAAGGGTTGGGCAAGGACGTCGCGCTCATCACCGACGGGCGCTTCTCCGGTGGCAGTCATGGCTTTGTCGTAGGCCATATCACGCCGGAGGCGGCAGAGGGTGGTCCACTCGCAGTGGTGAGAAACGGCGATCGGATCACCATTGATGCAGATAAACGCCGGCTGAACCTTGAGATCTCTGCAGCGGAGATAAAAAAGCGTCTCCAAGCCTGGAGACCACCCAAACCGCGTTATACATACGGCGTACTGGCCAAATACGCGCGCCAAGTGAGTTCCGCCTCACGAGGTGCAATCACCGACGGCTGAAAAGGCAACCTTTCGATACGACGCGCTCTCGCGCCGATGATCGGCAGCGCTCACGGTCCGCACTCTCCCATTGATTATCGTATTATTGAGCGTCGCTGGCGGTCCCCCTCTGCAAAACGGCTCACACGCAGTTCGAGCCACATCTTAAGGACGTGCACTATGGCGGCACAGCCGGATATCGACGCTTTATTGCCGCTGATTCGGTTCAGGTTGGCCTTGCTCATCATCGCGGCGCTTAACCTTGGGCAGGATTTATTTGATCCCGACCGCTGCGGCAAGCAGCCTTAAGCTTCGCATCATCGCCGAAGGCACAGAAACTGAACAACAACACAATTTCTGCGGAGGAAGGATGTCAGGAGGGGTAAGGTTTATTTATTCAGTAAGCCCTTGGCGGCACACAAGATAAGTGGTTCCTAAGGCACAGTCGCGGCAGCATAATTCAGCATCAGTTCCCTAGATTCCATGCGCTGGAGCCTTCCAAGCACACAGCCACCAGACCGTCTTAACCAGAGATTCGGCCACAGGCGTTGCACATCACCTAGATCACACGCCGCAAATCACGCCCGAGGCGCCTTCCATTACAAAGTTAACCGCCCTCTAAGGCATGCTTCGCACACCGCCTAATACCGTCTCGCAATTGAGACACTTGTCACGTCTGATTTGACGTCTGGCGCAGCGCAGCGCCGAGAAATCTCCCTATACACCAAAAGAAGCAAAGTTGTGGATGCGCGGGGTAAGCGTTGCTTGAGTCCGCGCAGGCGGCGAATGTGAATCTTCAATTGCCGGTTCAGTAATAATATGCAAGGCCCGGTTTTACTTAGGATCAAAGCCGGAATATATTCAGCTAGGCTGCGACGTCAATCACAGAAACGCACGCGAGATGACTTGGTTTGACTTTTGCTGTACAACTTTGATACACGCTAAAGTTATCGTCTACGTTAGCCGCTTGAATCCGCGTTGAGGAGCACGCCTATGAGTCTAAGCCGTGAAGAATTGGATGCCTTGATGGAGCGCAAGGCGAAGATGCGCCGTCAGGCCTATGACGCGCGCAACGCACAAGAGAATAAGGACGAGCTCTCCAAGATCATCGTCGAGAAATTCGTCAACCTGCCTGAATACGCCAAGGCCAAGACGGTCATGTGGTATATCGACGCGCGTTCTGAGGTGCGCACGCGGCATTCGCTTGGTGACGCCTTGAATAGTGACAAGAGAATTATCGTGCCCTACTGCACGGTCGACGAGCAGGGCCAAAACAAGTTAGGTCTGTGGCACCTGGAAAGTATGGACGAATTGGTCGTTGGCAAGTGGAAGATTCTCGAGCCGCCCAAGGAGCGTTGGGGCGAACCAGGCAAGGAAGTCGAGCCAGAAGATCTCGATCTCATCATGGTGCCAGGGGTTGGTTTCGACCGTCGCGGCGGGCGCATGGGCAACGGCCAGGGCTATTATGACCGTCTGTTGGAGCGGGGCCGGCCTGATTCGCCGCTGATCGCGCTGGCGTTCGAGTCCCAAATGTTTCCTGAGATTCTGGTCGGGCCGCACGACATCTTCATGGATAAGGTCATCACCGAAAAGGCGATCTACGAAGGCAAAGGGAGATCCTGACCTTGACCGCTAAGATCGACGATACCTATGCCGAAGCCTTCAAGAGTATTTACGTTGAGTTCCTGATCACGGCGCGCGATCGCACCTGGTTAGAACATGGCGTTAACGCCGTGACGGGCCACGGCTCTAGCACCATCATGTGTGATTGCGAAGCAGGCCTCGATCGCTATGTTGGCCCTGGCGGTGACGAGTCCTTCAAAACGCCGGATGGACGCCCCGGCGCCATAGTGCAGTTGCACCTACCGCGCTTTCGCAAGGATCGGGTTGAGGCGCTGGAGAAAGCAGCACTTGCGCGCATCAGCCAGAACGTATTGACCTGCCCCACCGCCGCCTGTTTCAACCTGCTGGACACCGAGACCTACTATCATATGGGGCGTAAGGTCGCCTATTTCGGCAATGGTTACCAGACGCGCGAGGAACGCTTCGGGCGCAAGGTGTGGGTGGTGCCTATTCTGGGCGGAGAGTTCGTCATTGACCGACGATTAAACTATGCGGATGGGTTGATGGGCGGCAACTTATGGCTGTTCGGCGATAGCATAGATTCGGCGCTGATGGCAGCCGAACGTGGCGCGGCTGCGGTCGCGAAAGAGCCCGGCGTCATCATGCCCTTTCCAGGCGGCATCGCCGGCAGCGGATCAAAAGCGGGCAGCAAATACAAGTTTGCCATCGCCAGCACTTACGAGAAGTTTTGTCCTACGCTACAGGACAAGCTCGGTGACAAGGCGGGGCTGCCGAAGGGGGTGAAATCGGTCATGGAGATCATTATAAATGGCAAGGATTTGCCAGCCATTATCCGCGCGACGCAGGCTGCGATCAAAGCGGCGGTCGATACACCCGGGCTCATCATGATCTCAGCTGGCAATTACGGCGGCAAATTGGGCAAGAGCCTGATCTACCTCCATCCGGAGAAGCAACCCGCCTCTACTTAACCGACTAGAGGCATCGATGGGGATATACAATGGAAATCAAACCAGACGCGTTTGAGCTGCCTTCCAGATCTGAAAACCCGATTGCCTATCGCGATGCTGTCCATACAGCGTCCTGTTCTTTATTTACTACCAGCCATCTTTAGAGGAATACTGATATGCCAGGTCGTACTCATCTGTTCGTTCCAGGCCCCGCCAACGTCCCTGATCGCGTCCGATGCGCTATGGACATCCCACAGGAGGATTGGCGCGCGGCAGATTTACCGGAATTTACTCTACCGCTATTCGAAGACTTAAAGAAGGTCTTCAAGACTGAATCCGGACAGGCATTCATCTTTCCGTCTTCCGGCACTGGCGCCTGGGAAGCGGCGATCACGAATACACTCTCGCCCGGCGACAAGGTGCTTGTCGCAGACATCGGCAATTTCGCTCATTTGTGGATAGACTTGTGTCAACGCCACAAGCTCGATGTGGACTGGATCGACTGCGATGCCGGCGAAGGCGTCCCGGTCGAGACCTTCGCCCAGCGCCTGGAAGCCGACAAAGATCACAAGATCAAGGCAGTGCTGGTGACCCACAATGAGACTTCGACAGGTGTTACATCAGAGCTGGCAGGGGTGCGTAAAGCAATGGACGCGGCTAATCATCCCGCGATGCTGTACGCGGACGGCGTTAGTTCCATCGGCAGTATTGATTTCCGCATGGATGAGTGGAAGGTGGATCTCGCGATCACCGGCTCACAAAAAGGTCTTATGCTGCCCACTGGGCTTGGCATGGTGGGCGCAAGCCAAAAAGCGCTGGAGGCCCGTAAGCAGGCCCAACTGCCCCGCACCTTTTTCGACTTTGAGGATATGATCCAGACCAACGCATCTGGTAACTTTCCATATACGCCGGCCATGAACCTGCTCCGCGGCTTGCGCGAGGCGTTGAACATGCTATTCGAAGAGGGTCTTGAGAATGTGTTCGCGCGTCACCATCGGCTGGCCGAGGGGGCACGACGTGCGGCCGCTGGTTGGGGCCTCAATCTCTGCGCCAAGGAGCCCAAGTGGTATTCAGACACAGTCACCGCAGTCTACGTGCCACAGGGTATAGACGGGGCTGAGGTCGTCAAGCTCGCCCAGCAGCGCTATAAGCTGCATCTCGGCGGTGGCCTTAGAAAGGTCGCCGGTAAGATCTTCCGCATCGGCCACCTGGGCGACTTGAACGAGTTGATGCTGATCTCTGCCATCGCCGGTGCGGAGATGACCTTGCGCGATCTAGGTGCCAAAATAGAGCCCGGTAGCGGTGTCGCGGCGGCTTGTGAATACTGGCGCGAGACTGCACCGCAGACGGCTAAGCACGGTAAAAGCGCTGCGGCGTAGAGGAGTACTGCCATGAGCTTCACCCAATACAAGCAACGTAATCCCCGGCTGCAACGCAGCGAACTGGCTGTGCCTGGCTCTAACCCTAACATGTTTGAGAAGGCCGCCAACAGCGATGTCGACTTTATCTTTCTAGACCTCGAGGATGCCGTCGCGCCGGATGATAAGCCAAAGGCGCGCAAGAACATCATCGAGGCCTTAAACGACATCGATTGGAAGGGCAAGAAGAAGACCATGTCCATCCGCATCAACGGATTGGATACACATTATATGTACCGCGATGTGGTCGATATCGTCGAACAGGCCGGGCAGCATCTCGATACGGTCCTTATCCCTAAGGTCGGGGTGCCCTCCGATGTCTACATGGTCGATTGCTTGCTCACGCAGATAGAGGCGGCCAGAGGGTTTGAATACCGCATTGGCATCGAGGCATTAATTGAGACCGCGCTAGGCATGGCTAACGTTGAAGCTATCGCCACATCAAGCGAAAGGCTTGAGGCCATGCACTTTGGTGTAGCCGATTATGCGGCCAGTAATCGCGCCCGAACCACCAATATTGGCGGCTTAAATCCCGATTATCCCGGTGACCAATGGCATGCAGCGATCACCCGCATGACAGTTGCCTGCCGCGCGTATGGACTGCGGCCCATCGATGGCCCATTCGGAGATTTCAATGACCCGGAGGGTTTTACTCTGGCTGCCAAGCGCGCAGCGGCATTAGGCATTGAGGGTAAGTGGGCGATACATCCGTCGCAGATCGAGTTGGCTAACGATGTATTTACGCCGCCCGATGCTGAGGTGGATAGGGCCAGGCGTATCCTTGAGGCCTTAAAAGAGGCAGCGCGCCAGGGTAAGGGCGCCGCACAGTTAGACGGTAAGATGATCGACGCCGCGTCTGCGCGCATGGCAGAAAACGTGGTGCGCACCGATGAGGCGATTAAAGCAAAATCAAGGTAAACAAAGCGATACTCCCGCGAGGCTTATCTACGCAGGCGTGACGGGAATCCAGAGAATCCCTCTAGATTCCCACCAGCGCGGGAGAGAGATCGCCGCCCGCTCGGTGGCGGGTGCGATTTAAGAAACTGGAGGCCAAAGCAGTGGATATTCATGAATATCAAGCAAAAGAGCTGCTGTCAAATTACGGGGTGCCAATAGCCCCGGGGGGGCTAGCGTATAGCCCCGAGCAAGCCGTCTACCGCGCCAAAGAGATCGGTGGCGACAAGTGCGTTGTCAAAGCGCAGATCCACTCCGGCGCGCGTGGCAAGGCGGGCGGCATCAAGGTGTGCTCCAACGATCGCGAAATCTGGGATGCGGCCGACGAGCTGCTGGGCAAGCGTCTGGTCACGAGGCAGACGGGACCGCAGGGCAAAGTGGTCTACCGCCTGTATGTGGAAGCCGCTTCCGAGATCGAGCGCGAGCTTTATGTCGCGCTCGTGCTGGACCGTGCCCGCGAACGGGTCGTGGTCGTCGCCTCCGCCGAAGGAGGCATGGAGATCGAGGAATTGGCGGAGAAAAGGCCAGAGGCCATCTTGCGGGTCCCGGTGGAGCCTGCGGTGGGCCTACAAGCCTTTCAGGCGCGCGAACTCGCCTATGGGTTAAAAATCCCCAATAACTTAATCCACCAAGCGGTCACGACTATTACCGGTGCCTACCGCGCGCTGCGTGACCTAGATGCTATCATGGTTGAGATCAATCCACTGGTGATCACCAAGGATGGTCGTCTACTGGCGCTAGACGCCAAGATGCAATTTGATGATAACGCCCTGTTCCGGCGTCCCCATATCTCCGAGCTACGCGATAAGTCCCAGGAAGACCCGCGCGAGACGGCCGCCTCCGATCGCGGTTTAAACTACGTCGGACTAGAAGGAGACATTGGATGTTTGATCAATGGCGCCGGCCTATCCATGGCGACCATGGACATGATCATGCAGGCGGGCGGCAGCCCTGCTAACTTTTTGGACATTGGGGGCGGTGCATCGCCAGACCGAGTAGCTAAGGCTTTCCGACTGGTACAATCCGACGAAAAGGTCAAGGCCATCCTGGTCAATATCTTCGCTGGCATCAACCGCTGTGATTGGGTGGCCGAGGGTTTAGTACAGGCACTGGAGAAAATGGACCTCAAGGTTCCGCTGGTGGTGCGACTGGCGGGCACCAAGGTCGAAGAGGGCCGGAAAATTCTGAAAGAGAGCAATTTGCCCCTTATTACTGCCGAGACGCTGGCCGAAGCAGCCGAAAAGGTGGTCAAGGCCCGTAATGAGGCCGTGGCCAAAGGCGAGCATTAAAAGCCAGCGGGAGATTACGAACATGGCTATTCTCATCGATGAAAAAACACGCGTCATCATCCAGGGTTTTACCGGTAAGATCGGTACGTTTCACGCCCAGGAGATGATGGAATACGGCACCAATGTCGTGGGCGGCGTAACCCCCGGTAAAGGCGGTACGACGCATCTGGGAAAACCGGTATTCGATACCGTCAAGGAAGCGGTAGCAGAAACAGGCGCGACGGCCAGCATCCTTTTTGTGCCAGCGCCATTTGCAGCTGACTCTATCATGGAGGCCGCTGACGGCGGCATTAAATACTGCGTGGCCATCACTGACGGCATTCCGACGCAAGATATGATCCGGGTCAAGCGCTACATGCGCCGCTATCGCTATGAAGATCGCATGATCCTCACCGGGCCTAACAGCTCCGGCACCATCAGCCCGGGCAAGTGCATGTTAGGTATCATGCCGGGGCATATCTATTTGGAAGGGAACGTGGGTCTGGTCGGCCGCTCGGGTACCTTGGGCTACGAGGCCGCCTCACAGATGAAGGAGATAGGCATTGGCATCTCCACCGCGGTAGGCATCGGCGGCGATCCCATTAATGGCTCTTCATTCCAGGACATATTTAAACTCTTCGAGGAAGATCCTGAAACCAAGGCAATTCTGCTGATCGGTGAGATCGGCGGACCGCAGGAAGCTGAGGCGGCCAAGTTCTTCAAGGAGAACATGAGCAAACCGGCAATGGGTTATGTCGCTGGCCTCACCGCACCCAAAGGGCGCCGCATGGGCCATGCCGGCGCGGTTATCTCTACCTCCGGCGAGACTGCAGCCGAGAAGTTGGAAATCATGAAAGAGGCGGGCATCGTAGTCGTCCCCAGCCCCGCGGAGTTTGGCCAGACCGCGAAGGAAGTGCTGGCAAAGGCCGCTTGAGCTGAGGCGCGGCTTCAGCCGCGATTCATTTTTCATCCCTGATCCTGGGTCCCGGCTCTTTCTTGGCCGGGATGACGTAAAGGAAGCAGAACATGGCGAGACCCAGAGTCATCATCACGCGCAAATGGCCGGAGGCGGTGGAGACACAACTTAAGGAACGCTATGACGTCAAGCTGAATGAGCGCGACCAGCCGTTCTCCGATGCCCAGCTCAAAGAGGCGCTTCAGAACGCCGATGCGGTCTGCCCCACCGTGACCGACAAAATGACAGCGGAAATACTAAGCGTAAGCAATCGACGCGCTAAGATCTTGGGTAACTTTGGAGTGGGCTTCAATCACATAGACGTTGAGGCTGCGAAGGCTAACGGCATTATCGTCACCAACACGCCCGAGGTGCTCACCGACGCCACGGCAGATCTCACGATGACCTTGCTGTTAATGGTCGCGCGCCGTGCCGGTGAGGGCGAGCGGCACGTGCGCGGTGGCCATTGGACAGGCTGGCGCCCTACGCACATGATGGGTGCGCACGTAACTGGTAAGACGCTGGGCCTGATTGGCATGGGGCGCATTGCGCGTGCCGTTGCTAAACGCGCGCATAGTGGGTTCGACATGAAAGTGATCTTTCACGATCCCTACCCACCCAAACCGGAGGACGCCAAGGCGTTAGGCGCCGAAGGTCGCAACAGTGTCGAAGATGTTTTGAAGGAATCAGATTTCGTCTCCATACACACCCCCGGGGGAGCCACAACATATCATCTGCTTGACGATAAACGCCTGGGTCTGATGCAGCCACACGCGTTTATCATCAATAGCGCCAGGGGCGACATCATTGACGAAAAAGCTCTGGTAGAGGCGCTAAGGTCAGGCAAAATCGCGGGCGCCGCGCTGGACGTCTATGAGGCGGAACCCAATGTCTCAGCAGAATTGCTCGAGATGGAAAACGTGGT
>DATACK010000016.1:0-2110 GCA_036259115.1 Gammaproteobacteria bacterium
CAGGGTCTTGAGCCGACGGGCAAAGTTGGAGGCGCTCAGGAAGTCGCTCAGGTGGCGCCGCAGCTGGTCGTGGGTGTCGTAGTAATAGCGCCGGACGGTGGCGTCCTTGAGGGTGCGGTTCATCCTCTCGACTTGCCCATTCGTCCAGGGATGGCGCGGCTTGGTCAGGCGGTGATCAATGTCATTCTGGGCACAAGCGAGCTCGAATGAGTGGGCGCGGAAGATCTCGCCGCGGGCTATCGCCTCTTTGATCAGAGGAGCGGTAGAACTGATATTGCCGGGTGTGGTGAAGTGGGTGCCGTTGTCGGTGAGCACCGTGTGCACCTTATAGGGCACGAGAGCGATCAAGGCCCGTAGGAAGTCGGCCGCCACACGTCTTGTGGCTTTCTCATGGAGTTGGGCAAAAGCAAACTTGCTGGTGCGATCGATGGCCACAAACAGGTAGAGCCGACCTTCTTCTGTGTGCACCTCGGCGATGTCGATATGGAAGTAGCCGATCGGGTAGCTCTTGAACTTCTTCTTGGCCGGCTTGTCACCCGTCACCTGAGGTAACCGGCTGATGCCATAGCGCTGCAGGCAGCGATGCAGGGCTGAGCGGGTCAGGTGTGGGATCGTGGGCTGCAAGGCATAGAGGCAATCATCCAGTGGCAGCAGGGTGTGCTTGCGAAAGGCCACGATGATCGCCTCTTCCGGGACCGACAGCACCGTGGACTTGGCGTCCTTGGGACCGGTCGGCAGGTCTGCCGCCGAGCTGCGCTTCTTCCACTTGGCGACCGTTTTCGGGTTGATGCCATAGCGCCGGGCCAGGGCTCTCAGGCTCGCTTGACTATTTTGTATTGCTCGACGGATTGCCTCTGTCGTTGTGGCGCTGCCATGGAGAACCTGGCCCATAGTGCATCCCTCCATTCCGGCGATAAGAATGCACCATCAAACCCTGGGATCAAACATCTAGGCGGTGTGGACGGATTCGGGGGAGTCGATCATGAGTGGATTCCCAAATCCGCGCATCGATGATTCATGACCGGTCGGTTGGAGAAGGACGGGCCATGCTGACGCGGATGACGGACGAGGATTGGGCGAGGGTGCTGGAGGTGTTCCGGGCCTGCTGCTCGCGGCGGGGCGCCAAGGGCCGCAGCGACCGCAAGTTCCTCGAGGCCATGCATTACTTCGCGGTCCACAACATCACCTGGCGGGCGCTGCCGGCCGAGTATGGTCATTGGAACTCGGTCTGGAAGCGCTTTTGGCGCCTGAGCCGGGCCGGCGTGTTCGAGGCCTTCTTCGAGGCGCTCGCCGGGATGAGCCGCACCGCCCCTCTCGTGCAGATGTTCGACTCCACGGTGGTGCGGGCTCACGTCTCGGCGGCCGGCGCCAAAGGGGGCAGCAGGATCAGGCGCTCGGGCGCTCCCGCGGCGGCTTCTCGACCAAGATCCATCTCAAGGTCGATCTTGATGGCCTGCCGCTCGCCTTCCACCTCACGGGTGGTCAGGCGGGCGACAGCCCTGAGTTCGAGACCCTGCTGGATCTCGGTCCCGACATCACGCCGCGGGCTGCGGTGGGCGACAAGGGCTACGCCGGCAGTCGCAACCGCACGGCAGCCCGCGAGCGCGGCATCGCTCCGGTGATCCCCTGCAAGGCGAACGAGAAGAACCAGCCCGCGTTCTTCCCGAAGGCACTCTACCGAGCCCGCGCGCGCATCGAGCAGACCGTCGGCAAGCTCAAACGCTTCAAGCGCATCGCACTCCGCTGCGAGAAGACAGCCAGAAACTACAGCTCCATCGTGGCCCTTGTACTCGGCCTCATCATCGTCAAATCCGTCCACACCGCCTAGAATAGTCGCGGCGCGCAGCTCCCAGATTCTTGCATGCTGCTCGTGGGTCACGGCCAGGACCTGACACAAGCAGGCCTTCGCCTCCTGCTGTTCTTCAGACCTCGTCTGGATCAACTGACCTGCCCCGATGAGGTGATCCAAAACTGAGTTTGGTTCTCGAGCATACCACATGCCATGGCTGGAACGGCCTGCCGAGTGTTTTTGAGGTCCGGTAAGGCTCGTCCTCAGCGGCTGGTTCTCGGCCTCAAGGTTCTTCAGGCGCAAAGGGGCAAGGCCAGCTTA
>DATACK010000017.1:0-14262 GCA_036259115.1 Gammaproteobacteria bacterium
GGATGACCGGCCAGCAAACGCAGTAACTCGGCGCCTGTATATCCAGTGCCGCCGATAATGCCAACATTCAACATAGCAGTCGTTCGATTTGAATTACGCAACTATTATAAACCGCCTCCGCAGAAGAGGACTCTAGCACAGCCCTGCAGCGCCGAGCTGAAACCGCCGGAGGCGGCACGTAACGCAATTAGTTATTTGTTAAACGTAGCAGGAAATAGCCTGTCTGCCACTACGCTGGGCAACCAAGAAGATGCCTGGTTCAAGAAAACACCGTAGCGTCACTAAAAGCAAGTGCCGTGGTCTGCTGCATGGTTACAAATTCAGCGAGAGATGGCCGTCTCGGGCGCGCCGTCCATTCGCACCCAGCGCAAGCTTGGCATTGTGAGCTACACGCTTGCCATCACTGGACAGTAGATTATCATTCCCTGCCCTTGATGAAGTCACGTTCAGCCTGCTCGTCCAAAAGCTCCACCGATACTGAGAAATCCGGTCAGGAACACACTCCACTCCGACGATCTTGCTGCCATTATGCACCACAATGAGCGGAGCAAATAGGTTCAGAAAAGGGATGAGCCAGCGAATTGTGAGCCACCGGGTATGTCTTCCGACCACTTATGGATTACAGCGCGAGCGCTGCTGATATGCGAATATTTGCTGGCCGGAATCTTGCGACAGGTTAGCCGTGCTATTCCAACCCTATGTCCTACCATACCGATCATCGCAAAGTGACGTTGTTAGTGTTGACAATAATTCTCATTAGTACTAGAAGACAAGCGTGAGCAATTTAATAGCCACTTCACCTGTTGAGTAAAGACCCATGTACGTTTGCCTCTGCCATGGCATTACAGACGAACAGATCAGAACCGAAATCCGCAACGGCGCATGCACCATGCGTGATCTGCGCGAGCGCCTGGGGGTAACTTCTGGATGTGGGCGCTGCGGTGAGTGCGCGCATGCCATTCTCACTGAGCACGCCATGGATGGATCGCAACAAGGCGTGACCATTGAAGCCGACGCCGTCTTTCCTGCCCAGCCTTAAAAAAACGGTATACCGCGTCGCAATGCAAGCCCCGCACAATGCTAAGTGCGAGCTATAAATATAAATCCTTCTTATTCGCTTTAATAATTAAGCTCTTAAATCAATAACTTAATTTGAAAAGCACATTTACTCAATGCCAAGTTACGGTGTAACCTTGCCTTCAATCAAGTGAAACGGCTCGGAGATACATCATGAAAGGCGACAAGAAGGTAGTCGAATACCTTAACAAGGCCCTGACCAATGAACTGACAGCCATCAATCAATACTTCCTTCATGCCCGTATGTACCAGAATTGGGGGCTGCACAGGCTCAACGAAAAAGAGTACGAAGAATCCATCGACGAAATGAAACATGCTGATGAATTGATACAGCGGATTCTGTTTCTGGAGGGCCTGCCCAATCTGCAGGACCTCGGTAAACTTAAGATCGGCGAAGATCCAAAGGAAATGCTCGAATGTGACCTACAGCTTGAGCAGGAAGCTTGTCCTGTGCTGCGCCAGGCCATGGCATACTGCGAATCCATCAGCGATTATGTCTCTAGGGAGCTGTTCCGCGGCATTTTAGATAATGAGGAAGAACATATTGACTGGCTGGAAACTCAGCTCGAGCTGATCGGACGTATCGGCATCGAGAACTACCTGCAGTCAATGATGTAGACTGCGGCTTAGTTACTGTTATCCTGCAAAACGCACGGACGCTGCATCCACCGTATATCAATGGACCCGCGGCATGCTCTGGGTCAAAGCCTTCCACGTAATATTTATGGTTACCTGGTTCGCGGGTCTCTTTTACTTGCCGCGCCTGTTTGTCTATCACGCCATGAGCGAGGACGCTATAAGCCAGACGCGCTTTGTAGTCATGGAGCGCAAGCTATTCTGGGGAATAATGACCCCGGGCGCGATAATTACGATTTCGCTCGGCTTGTGGTTGCTTCTTGAAAACTGGCTTATCTACGTGTCCGCAGGCTGGATGCATATCAAACTTATTGCGGTCGCATTGCTGCTTGTATACCACGTCTGGTGCGGCAAGCTACTGCGTGACTTCAAACACGATTGCAATGTCCATAGTCACCTGTGGTATCGGTGGTTCAATGAGATTCCAGTCATCTTCCTAATAGTCATCGTTAGCTTAGCTATCGTAAAGCCTTTTTGACTTAAGGTGTTGATGGAAGTATGTGCCTATATATAGCGCCAAACGCTGTGCTCTAATTAAGTACAATGCGGCGGTCATGTCGCCTCATCCATAACATCCTCTGGCTAGAATCCTTGTTGTTACCTGCAACTCGACACGCCTGTTCTATCAGAACAGAGCACGATCTACCTTGTTTTATTGCCCTAACCATCAACGCCTCTGTTTGGAGAACAGAGGAGAGTTTTAGCGGCAACAATCGTAGATGCCGAGCATACCTACCGATAAAGCCTAATAGCGTATTATAATGAGAAATGTTCTCACTATGATTATTGCTCTATATAATCGGCATCTATAATCAGCCGCAATTACCAATCAGGGGGCTCTATCATGCGCTGTAAGCAGCTAATCTTGGGGGGCGTGTTGCTCGTGATCTTTGCCGCAACCAATAGTGCTCTAGCACAGCAACCAAAACAATCAGAACACGAGCGAATCCGGAAACTGGAGGAAGAACTTGAAATTATGAAAGAACGCATGGAAGCCACGGCAGAGGCCGTTGACGAGGCACGTCGTGAAGCGAAAGCTGAGAAAGCGCGGGTATCGATCGGCGGCTATGGTTCGATTCGGGGTGAAGTCAACACCTTGGACGAAGAGCAGGACACATTCACTTACCGACGTTTCGTACTCGCATTGGCTGCCTCTGTTACGGATCGCCTTCAAACTTACTTAGAGCTTGAATTTGAACGCTTTGCTGAGCTCGAGCTGGAGAAGGGAGTGGCCGCGGGTCCCGAGGGACTAGAGGCCGAGCAGGAGGTTGAAGGCACAGCCGGCTCGGAAATCGCAATAGAGCAAGCCTGGGCCCGCTACGCAGTGACCCCCGCTCTCAATGTCCACGCAGGTGCTTTGCTAGTTCCACTGGGACGCTTCAATCTCTACCACGACGACAACCTATGGAACCTGACGCGACGCCCGTTGGTGGACAGGGGAGTGCCTGTGCTCCCAGTACCCACCGCTTGGCCGGAGCTTGGTGTGGGGTTATTGGGCACAGTTCCGGTAGGCCAGAAAAGTCTCCTCGATTATTGGTTCTATGTGGTGAATGGAGCTGAACTAGATTTTGCGATTGAGGAGGTAGTGGAAGGCGCAGACGAAACCGAAAGCCTCCTCGAGGCTGAATTTGCGCCGACGCAAGGTACGTTTTCGGAAGACCTTAATGACAACAAGGCGGTTACTGGCCGCTTAGCGTTTAGACCCACCCCGAGCCACGAGATTGCGCTTTCCGGATATTGGGGCCGCTATACACCTGAATTCTTGGAAGACGAAGCCGTTTGGTCGCTAGGTGTCGATGGTCTACACTACCTGGGCGGCTTTGAACTCGAGTATGAAGCCATATTCACCCGGTGGGAAGGCGTGGGAAACGTCGCTGGGGGCTTTGCCACTAACGCCTTTAACCAAGAGGGCACAGGTGCCGAGATCTCGCTTGCCGAGAACAGCCTCGCCGACAGCCGGGCCGGCTATTGGGTAGAGCTCCGATATCCCTTCTGGCCACGGGCCCTTAATGGCACATTTCTGAGTTGGAATTTCCCGAACCCACAGCTCGAGCCGACCCTCCGCTTAGAGCAGGTGTTCTTTAATGATCAACTGCGTGGCTTTGAATTCGAGGACGGTGCGATCACAGAGTTTGACACGATAGACGCAACATTGAATCGGGCCACCCTAGGGCTGGCCTACCGACCCGTACCGCAGTGGGTTTTCACGGTAGCAGGCGAGTACACGTGGACAAATCAGGACAGCCTGGCGGGACTGACCAACTTTATCGCGGCACAGCCTGATGAGGACGATGCTTTTGCGCTCACGACTGGCGTGGCGTTCGGCTTCTAAGCAATCTAAGATGCTTGCCCTTAGAGTACCAGAGGGCCTCAAGCAACCTTTTGCGAAGGCCGAAATTCTGTCCGCGCCTATGCTGACCAAACCCGGCGATTGAACCAGGTACCCGTTCGCCAGTAAACGATCAAATCGACAGCTTCATCTGGAAATGAAACAGCTGCTCTATCCGTGGAGAAATGAGTTCTTCTACACCTAGATCCTTTTGTGATCAGGCGCTCGCGGGCACCATTGCTTTATCATTAAAGATCCAAGTTCTTATCCCGTGCACCGTATAGCGCTTTTTCTGCTCCTGCTTGCGACCTCGATCCTAGCCCATGCAACCCAGGTGTTTCAACAGCCGAAAAACTTCCTGCAACAAACCTTTCCGAAAGGCGTGCCGGAACCCGAAGTGGTATGGATCATCGGCGACATTAAAAAGGACGTTACAAAAATTATGGGGCATGATTTAGATCAATTGAGGGTACGGTACTGGATGAAACATGGACGTAGCGCCTGGATCTTGGAGGAAATAGGCAAGGAAAAACCCATAACGACGGGGATTGTGGTTAATAAGGGAAAAATCGAACAGATAGAGGTGCTGATCTATCGCGAAAGTCGTGGTTGGGAGGTACATTATGGTTTTTTCACCAATCAGTTTAAGGGCGCCGAACTGGGCGCCGATAGTCAGCTGGATCGCCCGATCGATAATATTTCCGGTGCGACGCTCTCCGTCAACGCGCTGACTAAGTTGGCACGCCTTGCACTATACCTGAGCAATCATGTCGCGCCATAAAGCGCGCAAAAACATGCGCTCAGTTTTTCGGTGGCATCGTTATGTCGGCCTCGCAGCGGTCCTGTTTGTCATCATGCTTGCGCTGACCGGAATCATGCTAAACCACACTGAAGGCCTTGCTCTGGATCAGATCTATATTAAATCCGATCTCTTGCTTGACTGGTACGGTATCCGCCCTCCGCATATCGACACGGCCTTTCTCACCGCGAATCACGCGATTATAGAAGTTGAGGATCGCGTGTACTTAGACCACCGGCCATTGACTAATGCGGCATCAAGCCTGCGCGGCGCGGTGGAAGCCAATGGACTGGTTGCGACAGTCGTCGACGACGCAATTTTATTGCTTACGCCGCAGGGCGAGGTGGTTGAGAAGCTTGGAAGTGTTGAAGGTGTACCCTTGGGGCTACGTTGTATCGGCCGAACACAGGACGGGAATGTAGTAGTTAAAGCTGCACATGGCCTCTACACGACCGACGAAGATTTTCTCGGTTGGCGACGATACCGCGGTAAAGCACCTATTGTATGGTCACGACCGCAGCTAGCACCACGGGCATTAGCTCAGGAGCTAATACACCACTACCGCACGCACATTCTGTCGCTGGAACGGGTAATGCTGGACCTGCACAGCGGCCGTATCTTAGGGAGCTGGGGTGTTTTGGTGGTTGATGTAGCAGCGCTTTTGTTCTGTTTCCTAGGGTTCAGTGGTTGCTGGCTTTGGTTTGAGCGTTCTCGCAAGCGCAAGGCACATATGAGAAAATGTTTACGCGCTCCTAGGTCATAAACCTGCACGCGTGAACATCTATCTCTTTCCAGCGCGTTCCAACCCACCGAGCCCGGCCTCAATTAGGGCATCGCTTAGCAAATCGCGAACGGCTTCGGGTGTCTCTTCATTTAATGCCTTTTCATATAAGGCCTGTGCATGTGCTCGGCTAAAACTGCGGATAACCCATTTGACGCGGCCTAAGCTTGCCAAGCTGACGCTGAAGCTGTCGATTCCAAGGCCCAACAACAAGATTACGCACGCAGGTTCGCTCGCCATTTCACCGCAAATGCTTACAGGCTTACCGGCTTTGTGTACGCCAACAACGATCTCCCGCAATGCGCGCAGTACTGCTGGATGCAAGGCATGATACAGATCAGCTACACGCGCATTGTTACGATCCACGGCCAGCAGATACTGAACGAGGTCGTTGGTTCCGATACTTAAGAAATCCACGCGCTGTGCTAGGCTTTGGGCGAGATAAACAGCCGAAGGCACCTCGATCATGACGCCTACTTTAGGCATGGTAACCATCAGGCCCTCGTCGATAAGCTCCTGAAAGGCGCGCTGCAACAACCGAAGCGATTCATCGACTTCGCCTACTGAGGCCACCATAGGCAGCAGCACGTGCAAATTGTTAAAACCTTCGTTCGCGCGCAACATCGCGCGTAATTGGGTTAAAAAAATTTCCGGATGATCCAGCATGATGCGGATCCCGCGCCAGCCCAGAAATGGATTATCCTCTTTGAGCGGGAAGTACGGCAGCGCCTTATCACCGCCTACATCCAGAGTACGCAGTGTAGCAGGGCGCGGCGCAACCGATGCAAGCACCTGCCGATAGATGCGAAATTGCTCATCTTCGCTGGGAAACTGCTCACGTATCATGAACGGAAACTCCGTTCGATACAGTCCTATACCGTCAGCGTTCAGTTGCTTGGGCGAATCGACATCCGCTAACAGACCGCCGTTTAAATATACGGGCACGCGTACACCATCTGTAGTAATCGCTGGTTGCTCCGCGAATTCCGTCAGCCCGGCCGCGAATTCCTGCTCTTCGCGTGCTAAGCGCTCGTATTCCTTGCGCACCTGTCTGCTAGGCTGGATAAATACCCTTCCCGCGTAACCATCCACAATCACTTCACGACCATCCAGGCGCCCCGCTGGTAGATCAGTTGCGCCCATCACGGCAGGGATCCCCAATGCGCGTGCGAGAATGGCGACGTGCGATGAGCTCGAACCGCCCTCAGAGACCACGCCCGCGAGCCGCTCGTGAGGAATCTCCGCCAGCTCGACCACGCCCACATTCTTTCCCATCAGCACGATGTGTTCCGCATGCTGACGACGAGCCAGGCCTTTATCCTGCTGCAGGTGCACGAGAATGCGCCGTCCGAGATCCCAGATATCATCTGCTCGCTCTCTTAAATAGGTGTCTTGCATGTCCTCGAATTTACGCGTATTTTCCTGGATCGTATCGCGCAGGGCACCCTGCGCCCAATTGCCCGCGCGAATGCGCTCAATGGTGCGATCCACCAAATAGTCACTACCTAACATCATGACGTAGGCATCGAAAAGCACGCGCTCCTCCGACGGCAATACCCCGCCCATGCGCTCTTTGACCAGTATCATCTCCTGCTGGACCCGCAATACGCACTCACGGAAAAGGCGCTCCTCGCGCGCGACGTCTTCCGGAACGCGGTCAGGCACTGCTTCCAAATCGGCGTGTGGATAAGCGACTAACGCGGTACCGATGGCTATGCCTGGTGCCCCGGATATACCTTTCACAAAGACATCGCCCTGCCCGGGCTTGCCCCGTAAGGCCTCGATCTCGCCACTGACCTCCGCATGGCTTATCGCGCCCGACAGCTGCGCGGCTAACGTAAAAAGAAAAGAGGCATGATCATCATCGAAACGGCGCTTATCGCGCGTTTGCACCACGACTACACCTAGCAACTGACGATGATGAACGATCGGTACGCCCAAGAAACTATGGTAACGTTCCTCGCCGGTTTCAGGAAAATATTTATAGCGAGGATGATTGGCGGCATCGTCCAGGTTGACGGATTCCGCACGCTGGGCGACTAATCCCACCAAGCCTTCTGTGAACTTCAATTTCACACGCCGTTTGGCTGCGGGATTTAACCCTTCGGTCGCCATCAATACGAGTTCATCCTTGCCCGCTGTCCTTAAATACACCGAACAAACGTCTACCGACAGCGCCTGCTTTACCCGCATTACGATGATTTCCAGGGCTTGCGCCAGATTAACCGCGCCGTTGACCTCTTGGACGATGCGCCGCAGGGTATCAAGCATTGTGCAGGTCCGCCGATGGCCGCCGGATCGCGCACCTGGCGCCGACTAACATTGCCAAGGGCCTAAAAAGCGCACGATGCGGCGGATGGTGCTAACTCCATCTGTCAGGCGCGGATCCTGAGGTCCGGTTAATCCTCGCGTATTGCCGACCATACACACGCAGGCTCATCAGTCATGGATCTTTGCGCGCTTGAAAACAAAAGCGGCGCTAATTCGTGGAGTGCCCGCCGATAAACCCGGCGCTTGAAAAAGACTACTCTGTACATAGGGTACCAGTAGTTTACCCAACGCCAGCGATCGAATTCGGGCTTGACAGCACAATCCAGTCTCACGCAGGCCTCATCGCCGATCAGCCGCAACATAAACCAGATTTGTTTTTGACCGATGCAGTGCGGAACGGAATGGCGGCGAATCAGGTAACTTGGAAGCTCATAGCGTAGCCACCCTCGCGTACAGCCGATAACCCTTACGTGCTCCCTCCGCAGGCCTGTCTCCTCACGCAGCTCGCGAAACATCGCCTGTTCCGGGGTTTCATCGCTAAGGATGCCGCCCTGCGGAAACTGCCAAGCCGCCTGGCCGATGCGCTTGCACCATAATACAAATCCCTCCGCATTGCTGAGGATGATGCCAACGTTGGCCCTATACCCTTCTGCGTCAATCACTTGCATTAGTCCATACGGTATATATCACCGCCTCATTGTTCCATAAGCTACACGGCGGGGCAAACCAATATCGCGCAATAGATATTTGACGGCCGACTATGCAATCATAGCCGTTCCTTATCAGAGTATAGTGCGGCGGCTAAAATAAGCATCTGTTTGCCAAGCACTGAGATTGGAAATGGGATACGTATGTGATTCTGGCGATATTCGACCTTGATAACACCTTGCTCGCCGGCGACAGCGATTACGAGTGGGGTCGCTTTCTCGCCGATTGCGGTGTTGTCGAGACGGCCTTTTACGAACGCGAAAATCGACGCTTTTACGCACAATACCAAGCCGGCACCTTAGATATCTATGAGTTCTTGCGTTTTGCCTACAAGCCCCTGGCCGATAATCCGCTGACGGCGTTACTCCGTTGGCGGGAGATATTTTTAGAGGAGCGTATTCGCCCGCTCATTTTGCCGAAAGGACGCGAACTGATTCATCAGCACCGCGCAGAAGGCCACGTACCCGTGATTATTACTTCGACTAATCGATTTGTTACAGAACCGATCGCACATGCGCTGGAAGTGGAGCACCTGATCGCCAGTGAACCTGAATTTAGGAATGGATGCTACACGGGCGAGTTAACAGGCATTCCGTGCTTTAGGGAAGGCAAAGTAGAGCGCCTGGAAGCTTGGCTAAAAGAACATGGCTGCGATCTAGATGAAAGCTGGTTTTATAGTGACTCGCACAACGACATACCACTGCTGGAGCGCGTGTCGTATCCCGTAGCGGTCGATGCAGACGAAAAGCTCACTCAACATGCCTGCGAACGAGGCTGGCCAATGATCTCGCTGCGCGACGGACGGGCAAAAGCACATTCCAAGCTCGCGCAGGACGCGCTTCAGCGCGAACATTAGCATCGCGACCAAGTCGCTCTTACCCTCTTAACAAGGCATCACTCAGAAGTCGTAGCCGAATGCTTCCTTGAAGCGGGCGCGAAACTCAGCTTGTGTGAAACGATGATTCTGTGTGCCATGATACGCAATCTTGATCGCGCCTAGCAGCGCGGCCACGCGCCCGATGGTCTCCCAATCCATGTCGCGCATCAAGCCGTATAGCAGCCCAGCGCGGTAGGCATCGCCACAGCCGGTAGGATCTTTCGGCGCAGGAACCGGCGCGACGGGAATCTCGATGCACCGGCCGTCAGTGTAAACGCTTGAGCCCTCGCCGCCACGGGTAACTATCACGGCCCGCACACGCTGGGCAAGCTGCTCTAATGACAAGCCCGTGCGCTCCTGCATAAGCCGTGACTCATAATCATTAAGCGCCAGCCAACTCGCCTGCTCGATAAAGCGCAACAAATCATGGCCACTGAACATCGGGATGCCTTGGCCGGGGTCGAAGATAAACTGAATGTCGGCTTGCGCGAGCTGGTCGGCATGCTGGAGCATGGCATCGCGGCCGTCCGGCGCGACGATGCCGATGGTAATACCCGCATTTGCCGGCACCTTGTTGAGGTGGGCGTAATTCATGGCCCCGGGATGAAAGGCGGTGATCTGATTGTCGTCCAAATCGGTGGTGATGTATGCCTGCGCTGTATAGACCTCGTCGACTTGCTTGACATAGTCGAGGCTAATGCTGCATGCATCCATCCAGTCGCGATAGACGCCGAAATCGTGGCCTACGGTACCCATCGGCTTGCCGTCGCCACCTAATAGCTTCAGGTTATAAGCGATATTGCCCGCGCAGCCGCCGAACTCGCGGCGCATTTGCGGCACCAGGAATGAGACATTTAGGATATGTACCTGCTCGGGAAGAATGTGGTTTTTGAATCGATCGGGAAATACCATAATGGTGTCGAATGCGAACGAGCCGCAGATTAAGGCTGTCATCGGCTTGCCTTTGGTATTGGGTCGCGGCATCGTAAAACATGTCTGCGCGGTACTCAACGATTAGCAGTTCACGATCGGTTATCATGCATCTAGCACGCGGATGCTGATACCCAATACGCACTCAACTGAGGCCCGGATGAACCTACGCGAGAAACTAGTCCGTTATTACCGATGGCTGCGCCGGTACGGCTATAACGATTCGCACAGCGGCAATGCCTCGGTGCGGGACGGTGGCACAATTTGGATTACACCTACCGGCGCCTGTGCCGACACCTTGGACACCGATAAGCTGATCGCCTGCGATATAGAGGGTCAATGCGGCGAAGGTGCCTCGTTGGACGCCCCGTTACATATTCAAGTCTATCTACATAACCCGCAGGCACAGGCTGTGCTGCACAGTCATGGTCCATATAGCGTAGCACTTACGCTAAACGGCGAGGACTTCGCGCCGATTGATTTCGAGGGTCAGTTATATTTTCCTAAAGTACCGGTGATCACAATTCCCTATTCAGACTACGTACGCCAGTCACCGGCGCGAGTGGCCGAGGCACTGACTGAATATCCAATTGCGATCGTGCGTGGCCATGGCGTGTACGCCTGCGGCAAGGATTTAAACCTCGCTTATAAGTGGACCTGTTCACTGGAACAAAGCGCCAAGACCGCATTCATCGCCAGACAGGCAGGGACGGTTAAAAAGACGTAGGAGCGATCCCTCGCTTTATTCGAAAAAGGTTCATTTATAACCTTCAGGCGGATAGTCGCGCCTACGCGCCATCAGATCTCCTCCATCTCAAAATCATCTCTGGTCGCGCCGCATTCGGGACATACCCAGGTTTCTGGCACATCCTCCCAGCGGGTGCCGGGTGGAATGCCGTCCTCCGGCCAACCTTGCGCTTCGTCATAGATAAAACCACAAACCGTACACATGTACGTCTTGTATTCATACTCTTCCAATGTTACCCCCTCTTGCGAATTGCGCTTGCATCGATCAAGATCGCGCACGCCGTTGATTGGCCAGAGCCAACATCAAAGGCGGCTGATGGTGCTAAAATGCATGTGAGCGTTGTTGCAGATGAGATTAATGCCCGACGAGCAAACTCAGGTTCCCATAGCACTGGTGCTAGCTGGCCTGGACCCGACCGGTGGGGCAGGTATCCAGGCCGATATCGAAGCCATCGCGAGTATGGGTTCCCACGCGGCACCGGTGGTGACCGCGATCACAGTGCAAGATACCATCAATGTGGTGGGCTATACACCCTTGGGCGCAGGTCTAGTCATCCAGCAGGCGCGCGCGGTATTAGAGGACATTCCAGTGGCTGCGATCAAGATCGGCATGACCGGCAGTGTCGAGGTCATCGAGGCCATCCACACATTGCTCGTGGATTACCCCCAACTGCCAGTGGTGTTCGACCCGGTACTCGTAGCCGGCGGAGGCGGCAGGCTTGCAGACGAAGCCGCGATCGCCGCTATGAAGACACTGTTACTGCCACAGGTGACCATCGTTACGCCGAATACGCAGGAGGCGCGCGCGCTGGCGCCAGAGGCCGATACCCTGGATGCCTGCGCGATGGCCTTACTGGCACAGGGCGTTCAGTACGTTTTAATCACCGGCGGCCATGAAAATACGGTCGATGTGGTCAATGTGCTGTATGGAAACAATCGTATCTTGGAACGTTACGAGTGGAAGCGTTTAGCGGGCCATTATCACGGGTCGGGGTGTACCTTGACCGCGGCGTTGACCGGTTTGTTGGCGCAGGGCGTTGAGCCCTTTACCGCGGTGCACAAGGCACAGGAGTACACCTGGCAGACACTGAAACATGGCTATCGCATCGGTATGGGGCAATCCATTCCTCGTCGCTTATTTTGGGCCAATCAATCACGATCATGAACAAACAAGATGCGCGTGAATTGCCTATCATGCAACCAGAGGCCGTCCTGTATCAAGATCAGTATTCATTTGATAGAGAATCTGCGGCATCAGGCTAAGCGGGTACCGCACGGACTTTACGCGATCACCGATCCCGGCCTCACACCGCCTGCATCAATCGTTGACAAGGCCAAATTGGCGATCTTGGGCGGCGCATGCATGATTCAATACCGCGATAAGACCGCCGACTGGGTCGTACGCCAGCGGCAGGCGATGGCATTAGCAAGGCTGTGCAACAATTACCGCATTCCGCTGATCATCAACGACGATGCCCGGCTAGCGCGTGCAGTTGGCGCGCATGGTGTGCATTTAGGTATGAATGACATGACAATAGCCGAGGCACGCAGCATCCTTGGCGATGCTGCAATCATCGGCGCCTCTTGTTATAACGATTTTGCGCGTGCTGAAAACGCGTGGCGCGGCGGCGCCGATTACGTCGCTTTCGGCAGCTTCTATCCCTCACTCACTAAACCACAGACGATCACCGCAGACTTGGAGTTATTGCGGCACGCGCGACGCATCTTTGGGATTCCCGTATGCGCAATTGGCGGAATTACGGCCGAGAACGCCGCATTGCTCATCCGCGCCGGGGCAACTCTTGTGGCTGTCATCAGTGGCGTGTTTGCGCAACCGGATCCAAGAACCGCCGCGCGCAATATCACGAGGTGTTTTGCAACCAAGGTTTGCCGTACTTAACTTGTATATCTTAACTCTATTACTATGAAGTATTGGCTATGGCGACATCACAGAATCTCTTTGCAGCGGCCCGAAGGCATATTCCGGGCGGCGTGAATTCGCCCGTGCGCGCATGTGCAGGCATGGGCATCGACCCGCCTTTTATCGAGCGCGCGGCCGGCGCCTATCTCTACGATGGCCGCGGCAACCGCTACATGGACTACGTGGGTTCATGGGGCCCGATGATCGTGGGCCATGCACATCCCAAGGTCATCGAGGCCGTAAGAAAGACAGCTGCGCGAGGCTTGAGTTTCGGTGCGCCCACCCAGTTAGAGACTGCGATGGCGGATCGAATCTGCGCGTTGATGCCGGCCATCGAGATGGTGCGCATGGTCAATTCCGGGACCGAGGCCACGATGAGTACGATTCGGTTGGCGCGGGCTTTCACCCGACGCGAAAAAATCGTCAAGTTCGAAGGCTGTTATCACGGTCATGCCGATTCTCTGCTGGTCAAAGCGGGGTCTGGTGCACTCACCTTAGGTGCGCCGAGTTCGCCTGGTGTGCCCCGCGCGCTCGCCGAGTTGACCCTGACGCTCACTTATAACGATATCTCGCAGGTGCGCGAGGCGTTCGCGCGACACGGCAAAGAGATTGCGTGCGTCATCGTTGAGCCCGTAGCCGGCAATATGAATTGCGTACTTCCTGCACCAGGTTTTCTGCAAGGGCTGCGGGAGGTGTGCGATGAATACGGCGCAGTGTTGATCTTCGATGAGGTCATGAGCGGCTTTAGAGTAGCCTTAGGCGGTGCTCAAGAACATTATGGTATACGGCCGGATCTGACTGCGCTCGGGAAGGTGATTGGTGGCGGTCTGCCGGTGGGCGCCTTCGGCGGCAGGCGCGAGATCATGGAACAGCTGGCGCCGCTTGGCCCCGTTTATCAGGCAGGGACTCTATCTGGTAATCCGATCGCCATGACGGCTGGGCTAAAGACTCTAGAATTGATTTCCGAGCCGGGTTTTTTTGAAAGCCTGACCGATAAAACAGCTCAGTTAATCGACACTATCCTAGACGAGGCCAAAGCAGCCGGCGTGACAATGACCGCCAACCGGCTGGGTGGCATGTTCGGCCTGTTATTCACCGAGTCCGACCAGGTTACGCGCTACTCGCAGGTCACCGCGTGTGACATCGAGCGCTTCAAGGCATTCTATCGCGGCATGCTGGAGCTAGG
>DATACK010000018.1:0-9351 GCA_036259115.1 Gammaproteobacteria bacterium
GAGCAGCCATACGAACTCAATGGCAAGACTTATCGCAATATCATCGCCTCATTCGGGCCTGAGACAGATGAACGCATTGTAGTGGGCGCGCATTATGATTCTGTCGCCGCAAATGTTCCTGGAGCCGACGATAACGCCAGCGGTGTGGCAGGGCTAATCGAGCTTGCGCGTTTGTTAGGTCAAGCTACGCTGCCGATGAAAATCGAGCTAGTGGCCTACACCTTGGAAGAAGGCCAGCACTTTCGCACACAGCGTATGGGTAGCGCTGTGCACGCACATTCTTTGAAAGAACGAGGTGTGCCGGTGCGTGCCATGTTGTCGCTGGAGATGCTGGGTTATTTCACCGATGTGCCCGACAGCCAGCACTATCCGCATCCACTGCTGAAATTGTTCTATCCCTCGCGCGGCAACTTCATCGCCGTAGTGGGCAAGCTCGATCAGCCGTTAATCGTACGGCGCGTGAAAAGCGCCATGCGGGATGCATCAAAGCTTCCGGTTTATTCCATCAACGCACCACTTTGGGTGCCAGGCATTGACTTTTCCGACCACCGCAACTACTGGGACGCAGGTTACGACGCCGTCATGATCACCGACACGGCTTTTTATCGAAATCCCAATTACCATACCCCGCACGATACGCCCGACACCCTGGACTATACACGCATGGCTATGGTGGTGCAGGGCGTGTATGCAGCAGTAGTTGTACTGGCGCGATAGGACGTGGAGGCGGGATCAGGGTAACTCCAGTCTTGTTTACCGCCACACATTTATACGGCCAAGGGTGAGGCATCTAGATGAACGCGGCCAGGCGCAGGCGCTCGGTGCAAGTTTCCAGATCCCATTTCTTCGGCCTGCGAGTTAGATATGGATTCTGCGCACGCTCTTGAGTGACCAAGACATACTCCAGCAGGCTCGCCATTCTATGGTGGGTGATACGCCTTTCCTGAGTGTCACGCGCTTGGGTTGCAGGCGACAATACCTCAATGACCAGACGAGGATAGGCCGCTATAACATGGCGTTACTAACTGTCAAGACAAGAAGCTAGCCAGCGCTTACGATACCCTGTAATGGGCCGGGTCCCAATACGACACAGAACTAGGTCGACGATGGTATAGGGGTATGTTCAAAAAGCCACGATCGCTCGCCTGTGCTCGATAAGCGAATGAGGCGATCGCGCCGCTACCTTGTCGCTGATGCAAACAGACGAAGCACCGCTCTAGGCAGCCGCTCCAGCCGGCGTTTCCAGCCGCATGGGCATGATGACAAGTGGCACGCCCTTGAGATGCAAGCGGTGTTGCAAGGCATAAGCGGTGTAATTGTGGAGCAGGCGCGTAAATAGGTTTTCGTGCCTGAATATCAAAGTACCGGCAAAGAATACGCTGTTGGGAAAGCGTTCCAGCACCTTATCCGCAAGCTGCATGCCCGCCTCGACAGGGTCAGTGGCAAAGGCCGAGTAACTCATGGCGGCCATGCCATGCGCACGACAAAAGCGGACATAATTTTCCAGTTGATTATCAACCGAGCGCTGCAGATCAAAGATCTGTTCATCTTCCTTGATGCATGTCGTATCGACCACGCCGGTGCTCAAGAATACGAAGTTCTTGAAGCGGTTAGGGAACAGGCGCTGTACATTTAGCAAGGTATGGATACCGACACCGCGATAGTCGGATACGAAGAAGACCGCTGCGGGCTCGCCCTCATGCAGTTGCGGTTCCTCACCGTCTGTGGGCGCGGGTAGTTGAGTGAGGATTCCATCCAAGACCGTTAGTTGTTGGCCCACGTTCTGATAGTGGCGATAGATGCCGTAGCAGAACACGACCAGCCCGCCTATTGACAGCAGGGCGAATAATCCGCCCTCGAAGAAACGTCCGACGATCAGCGTGACAAAGATGCTGAGCGTGACAGCAAGTCCGGTCAGCGTGAGCATCATGCGTCGCCACCAGCCGCCTTTGATGTGCCGACGTCGCCACCAATAGACGCTGAGCCCCAAAAGCGTAAGCGAAAACGTCAGAAATACGCTGACGCTGTATACGACGACCAGAAATTCTACATGAGTACCGCTTACCAGCAACACCGTCAAGGCCGCGAGCCCCATGAGCAGCACGCCATTTTTGGTGACCAGACGATCTGATAGCTGACTGAATCTATGCGGCACCCAATGATCCACCGCCATGTTGGCCAAGGTTGCCGGGCCGCCGATGAAGCCGGTATTGGCCGCAGCGAACAATAGTCCTGTTTCTAACAACAGAGTTAGTACGAGCACGGTATCCGCGATGTTCCAATCGCCCCAGTGCCAACCTTGCAAAATGGCTTTAAACGTCACCGCATTGAGCGTCTGGTCTGGCACGGGCTGCGAATTCCACAGCAGGTACAATAGCATCACGCCGCCGGCCGTGATCGCCAGCGATAACGCCAGATAGATCATAGTAATCTTGCCGGTGCGGATGCGTGGTTCCTTGAGTAGATTGACCGTATTCGAGACCGCCTCTATACCCGTGTAAGTGCCGCCGCCGACCCCATACGCGCCCATAAAGAGTGCGACTACAAACAGAACGCCCGTATTTTGAGTCAGTTCAACGATGTCGCCGATATTATTGGACGCAACATCGTCAAGGCGAGTGGTATGTGCGCCGATGCCGTAGACGATTAGCCCTAAGTGCGTGAGTACGAAGCCTAAAAAGATGGGCAGCAAGACGTAAATGGACTCCTTTACGCCGCGCAGATTGAGAATCACCAGGATGCCCAAAATCAGCATCGCTGCCTCGGGCTTCAGCCAATGCCAGGATGCGGGTAGGGAACTGAACAACGCATCGACACCGGCTGCAATAGAAATTGCAATGGTCAGCACGTAGTCGACGATCAGCGCCGCACCGGAGACTAGACCCAGCTGTGGGTTGAGCAGACGGGTCGCCACTTTATATCCGCCGCCGCCAGTCGGGAACAGCTCGATCACTTGGTTATAGGAGAGCGCTAGTATGAATACCGTTACCATCGTGAGCAGCGCGAGAAACAGCGCCAGGCCCGTATGCTCTCCCAATGCGACAAACGCCTGCTCGGGGCCGTAGGTTGATGAGGATAATCCACTTGCGCCAAGTCCCATACAGGCGAGGAAGGCGGCGAGCGTGACGTGTTGCCGCGTCTCGGGCGCCATCGGATCCCGCGGCGGGCCGATGACCAGCCGATGCACGCGGTGTTTGAGATCGTGCCATGATGTCATCTAGTGTCCCCGCGTTATCCGTGCCCGCCGCTCTACGCTGAATTTAAAAGGAATACTACAAAACATGTACCGACACGGTTCGGCTTTGCGCCGAGATGCAGTCGCCGTCGTGCAGAGGACTTAAGTAGCTAATACGCTGTGGCGTCGTGAGAAGCCAAAGTAGATAGCAAGACCAAGCATCGTCCACACGGCAAATCCTATCCACGTCAGACGCTGCAGATTAAACATCAGGTAAAGACACGACAGGATGCCGAGCGCCGGAACAATAGGGCTAAAAGGCGTGCGGAAGGGACGCTTGAGATCTGGCTGTTGATGACGAAGTGCAATCACACCGCCAGATACCAGCACAAAGGCAGCCAAGGTGCCGATGTTGACCAACTCGGCCACCATCGAAATCGGAGCAAAGCCCGCGATCACCGCCATGCTTACACCGCATACCGCTATCACTTTGATCGGGGTGCGGGTTTTGGGATTCAACTCACCGAATAGGGTCGGCAATAGGCCATCTCGCGACATCGCGAAGAAGATGCGCGTCTGGCCATAGAACATCACGAGCATCACCGATGTCAGCCCCGCGATCGCGCCGGCGGCGACTATCGCGGCTGCCCAGCGCACGCCGACGTTAAGCAGGGCATCGGAGACCGGCGACGGCACATTCAAGGTCTGATAGGGTGCGATGCCGGTCAGCAGTCCGCCTACGGTAATGTATAGTACCGTGCATATGGATAGAGACAGCAAAATGCCCAGCGGCAGATCTCGCTGAGGATGCCGGGTCTCGTCCGCCGCCGTGGAGACCGCGTCGAAACCGATGTAAGCAAAGAACACCAGCGCCGCGCCCTGCATGACGCCCATCCAGCCGTATGGCATGAAGGGCGACCAGTTCCGCGGGTCGAAATGGGCAAAAGCGACCACTATGAATATGGCAATAGCGGTAAGCTTGACGAACACAATGGCGGCATTGAACCTGGCGCTCTCACGCACACCCAAGATTAATAATCCAGCCAGGATCAATATGATAGCTGCGGCCGGCAGATTCATGATGCCGCCCTGCGCGGGCCCGTGCAGCAACTCCGGCGGCAGATGCAAGCCGATCGCTGCAAGCGCATTCTTAACATATCCCGACCAGCCGATTGCCACCACCGAGACCGCCAGAGAATACTCTAAGATGAGATCCCAACCGATCATCCAGGCCATCAGCTCGCCGAAGCCTGCGTAGGTGTAGCCGTAGGCGCTGCCGCTGCCGCCGATCATGGCAGCGAGCTCCGCATAAGCCAGCGCGGTAAATGCGCACGCGACGCCAGCAACGACAAAGGATAACATCACAGCGGGCCCGGAATGCGTGGCCGCGGCGATCCCGCTCAGCACAAAGACGCCGGCGCCGATGATCGCGCCGATGCCAAGCAGCGTCAGGTCCCACGCTCCCAACGCGCGCTTAAGCCCGGTGTCACGCTGCACATTCGGATCGATGGGCTTCTTGCGCAGCATGGTCGTCGCGAGCGACGTTCGCTTATTCACGTCCAGTGGCCTTTTTTAAGGTTCACGTTTGTATCAAGGCTCAGCATTATGAATGAGCCTGTGTTGCAGCGCCACAGGGTTAGGCGTCATTGCATCAATGTAGGCAATTTTATAGGCTGGCGTCTGGCGCTGACGCGAAAAAGCAATTTAGCCGAACGCTTTACAGAAGCAAGATCGCTGCCCTCCTGACCTGCTCTAAGTCGTAATGCGGAAACGAAGGCCTTTCTCATCGGGCGCGCTATCTAGCGAAGCCGGTATTGTATTCGGAAGGCATGCGATGGGCCGCGATAGCATTATGCGCAACCTAGCGCTGCTTATACTCGTAATTCGGAAATCCCGTAGGCTACCGAACCCGCTGCGTTGTGATGTGGCTACCTGAGCACTAGAAGCTGTGCATGTGACCGAGGATGGATGTGTTGCATAGCCGCCATGGATCACGGCCAAGCGCTGGACGCAGGGCGAGTGTGACGCTGGTGATACACTAGAGCCACATCGTTCTTTAATGAGGAGCCTAATATCAGTGAAAAGATCAAACCGCTTGTGTGTGATATGGCATTTATAGTGAACGCTTGCAGTGCTGTGACCTGTCAGCGAAGCACCGGCATAGCTATGCGCTGTCTTTGTAGAATGAATTGAATTAACACTTGGAATTCGTAAACAATGCCATTTAAGAATGGCCACGGCGGTAATCCGCCGGGGCGCTCCCGATATGATCAAGCAAAAGCAGTCGGTGGGTCTGTATGAGCTGAGATTACCCGGCAGACTGAAGGACAAGTCAGGTCGATAAGCTTGGTCGTACCAGCAACTTAGACGTAAAAATGTCGTAGTTTGAGACTCAAAATATGGCCACCAGAAAGAACCTGACTCAGCTACCTCAACCCCGCGAGAAGATGAGGACCAGCATGCTGATAAACCTCGTGTAGGATTATGTATTCGGCAAGTTGACCGAGTGCGCGTCGAGGTCAAATCCGCAGCCCATCCCCTAGTGGGGCCTGTTAAGTACCAGGCGTGAGAACCACATTTGGACTCGGGTGTACAGTGCGGGCCGGTAAGTACTGGTGGAGCTTGACGCCCCTGACGGACCGCATCAACCTGCTTCCAAATTCCTCGAAGGCATTAATATCTGTGTTGCGCCCTTGAGCGTCTCAAGATCGTAGAGCGCCGCGGCCTCATAATCCTTTCACTATTGAGCGGTTCGTTGTCATACGTGTGTAACACAGATGAAGTAGTAATAAAGGCTCATCAATACAAAGCCATTTAATATGTACGCACCGAAGATACTTATAATCGAGGACGAAGTTGCCATCCGGGAGATGGTTAGCTATGTGCTCAGGCAGTCGGATTTCGATGCAGTGGAAGCAGGAGATGCTAATGAAGCGTTGCTGCAAATCACCGAAACCAATCCATGCTTGATCCTGCTTGACTGGATGTTGCCAGGCCAAAGTGGTCTGGATCTGGCCCGGCGCCTGCGGCGCGACAATCGCATCGGCGACATTCCGATTATCATGCTCACCGCGCGAGTCGAGGAGAACGACAAGATTTTAGCGCTCGAGGCTGGTGCGGATGACTACATCACCAAGCCTTTCTCGCCGCGCGAGCTGACCGCGCGCATCAAAGCATTGTTGCGTCGTTCTCGTCCAGATGCCGACGATGCGCCAGTGCGAGCCGGTGATCTTATGTTAGATCCAGCCGCCCACCGAGTTTCGATACAAGATAGGCCGGTCGCCATCGGCCCCATCGAATTCCGATTGTTACATTACTTCATCACGCATCCCGACCGTGTTTATAGCCGCGGTCAATTGCTAGACCGCGTGTGGGGGCATAACAGCTTCGTCGACGAACGTACCGTGGATGTGCATATTTATAGATTACGCAAGGTGCTGACGGCGCATGGCCACAATCGCTACATTCAGACCGTGCAAGGAGCCGGCTATCGCTTCTCCAGCAGCGATTAATCCCGCATTTATCGAGCACCAGCAGGGCACTATATCCTGCGTCATTACACGCGATTGCAGGTACCTTTCCTTTATTGAAGAGGACAGAATGGGCATGGTATGAATGATCGCCCAACGGTTCTTTCGCTGCCACTCTGTTGCACCAAGACTTCCACTGAGTCGCGAAGATTTCCGAATATAATTCAAGACCGCACCTAACCGTGTTTAAAGCTTGGTCGACCGAGTTATGGCGAATAGCGCTTGTTGTCGGGCCCGCGTGGGTCACGGGTGCGCTACTCGGCTACCCGGGCTGGTTGGTGGCGTCAGCTCTTGCCTGTCTGCTTGTATGGCATTCAATACAGTTGCGCCGCCTTCTCCTGTGGTTGACTGAAGGGGAAGCGCGCCCTCCACCCAAAGTGAACGGCATATGGGCCCAGGTTGTCGATGTCACCGCACGTTTGCGTAATGTTAATAGCAAGCGTGAGCGTATGTTAGCCTCATGGCTTGCCCGATTTCGGGAATTGACCGCGGCCATGCCGGACGCCGTGATCATCATTGACGCCGCTGCAAGAATCGAATGGATAAATGATGCAGCCACCCAGCTGCTGGGTCTGCGTCCGCGTCAGGATACGGGACAGCACCTCACGGATCTTCTCCGTGATCCAGTTTTCACCTCATATCTCACAGCGGAAGACTACCGCGAGCCAATTGAATTCAGCTCGCCCCTCAGCAGGGATCTGTATTTAAGCGCGCGCGTGGTGCCGTACGGCCAGAATCAACGTCTGGTTACTGTGCGGGATGTGACGCGGCTTTATCAGCTGGAGGCCATGCGGCGCGATTTTGTCGCGAACGTGTCGCACGAACTGCGCACACCGCTGACGGTTATCACAGGTTACCTGGAGACATTCAGTGACGACGATTGCGTGAAGTCGTCGGACCTAACTGCGCACACCGTGCAACAAATGGCGGAACAAGCGGCGCGTATGCAGCGCTTGATCGAGGATTTGCTGATGCTATCGCGACTTGAGACCACCATTGTGGCCGCCGACGAGGTGCGCGCCGTTTCAGTGGCTTCACTCATCGTCGATATAGAGACTGAGGCTCATGTGCTGGCCCGCACTCAACGTAATAGGATCGTGAGCCAAAGCGATGCGTCGCTGTGGCTTAAAGGTAATGCTAAGGAATTGTACAGCGCGTTTCTGAATCTAGTGAGCAACGCGATCCACTACTCGCCGGCGGGCGGCGACATTATGCTGCGCTGGTATGGCGACCATCAGGGGGCGCATTTTTCCGTCCAGGATCATGGCATCGGTATTGAGTCGCAGCATATCCCACGCGTTACCGAGCGGTTCTATCGTGTCGATAAGGATCGTTCTCGCGCCAGCGGCGGCACTGGACTTGGCCTTGCCATTGTTAAGCATGTGTTACAGCGGCATGACGCTAGTCTGCGTATTGTGAGCAGACCGGGGCATGGCAGCACCTTTACATGTGATTTCCCCCCAGCGCGCATTGAACGCCGTGAGTCGAATAACCCGGTTATAGGCGCGTGAACTTTATTGCGCAGGCGGTGTATGGATTTGAGTTGGGGAAGTTGGACTTAAGATGCAGTTTGATTCCTGGCGATTCGCACGCTGAAGGCCGACTTAGTACGCGCCTGTCGAAACGTTACAAGCCATGGCTAAACAATGGCTCACACCGGCTAATTACGGTAGCGCGCCGTACGCACGGATGGATGGCCCGTGATCGTGACCCAACTGCGGGCGAAATGCTATCACCGCTTAGTAATTCGAAGCTGCGCTTCGTCAACTATCAAACAGGGTCGGGCACGCGACTTGCGTTCGACCAGATGACTAAGGACGCAGGGACTGACCCGCAGACGATCCGAGGTTTTGAGACGGAAGAGTTTACACATTTGGCGGTCGCAGCCATGCTGGCGGGAGAAGCCGGGACATCGCATTGGGCATTCAAGCCGCAGGGGCACGGTTTGGACTGCGCTTCAAGCCTGCATTTTCCGAACGCTATATGCTCGCCGTGCGGCGAGAAGCTCTAAACACGCCCGGCGTTGCTGCGGTAATAAAGCTACTCACGAGCCATGAATTCCAACAGCGGTCAGCGACCATGGCTGGCTACAATTGTGCTGATGCCGGCATAGTATCTAAAGTCGAAACGTTTTTCGCCGGTTTGGGCGGGGATGGTTAATAAAAGAATGGTTCAACATTAAGTTCACCACGTTGTCGGCTGGATTTATCATCCGTTGTTAATAATGCATTATTGTCCTGCGCTTCCGAGTCAATGTACAGCCATCAAGGCAATCAATCGGCTTCCCGAATACTGAATCGTATTCATTTTTGGCGGTGCACATCGGCGAGCACCGATCTGTCAGGATTCGATTCAGCGTCTCGCGCAATATGAGATTTGCGGTTACCCTCGAGTTGTGACCGATTCGGCCAAGCAGGCGCTCGAACCGGCCGTCGTATCGGGAGTGAGGAAGGGGGAAAAAGTGGCGGAATGCCCGAGCACGTGAGCGGACAAAAAGGGTAATTCACCGCGCCGCCTAAACGACCGTGTCGAGGCGCCGCCTCTCGCAGCGCGCAGTGGGCGGTCACTCAAGCGTATGTTGTACGAAGATAGCGTGTTGTCGCTTAGTAGGTGCCGTCCTTACTGATGAATGACGGAAGTCAGTTC
>DATACK010000019.1:0-5336 GCA_036259115.1 Gammaproteobacteria bacterium
GGCAATAGGCGTACCTAGTGGCACCTCGAGGTTGCGCGGTTGCTTTACGCCCTGGCCCGTGACGGTAACGATGCGCGACAGCAGCGGTTCGCCGTAAATCACCGCGCGCCGCATCGCGTCGGCAGTGCCCACGTTATGGCAGATGACACCGATGTCGCCAGGTAGTCCATCGCTGGGAACTTCTAAGCCGGTTAAGACCTTTATTAACTGCCGCTCACCGCCGACCGGATAACGGTTCGGTACCCGCGCGATACGCAGGCCATCGACTTCAACACCGCCCAACGCGCCACAAAGTGCTTCGAACGCCTCGCGCGCGTTATCCTCGAGGCCGATCACGCAGATGTCCGCCCGCAGGGCGTGGCGCATTATGTGTGCACCCTCGATGACGGCCTCCGGGCGCGCACGCATCAGCATCTCATCGCAACTGATGTATGGCTCGCACTCGGCGCCGTTGATGATCAGCGTGTCGATCTTGTTTGGGAAATCTAGCTTGACTGCGCTGGGGAATGCGGCGCCACCCATGCCGACGATGCCGCAGACCCGTGTGCGCGATAAGCAAGGCGCTGTCTATGTCACGGTAATCTCGCATAGGCTGCGCACTCTGCGTTACCCATTGATCGCATCCGTCAGTCTCAATGACCACGCACAGACTCGAGAAATCCGGCGGATGCGGCGCTGGCTTTTCCGCGATCTCAATCACCGTGCCTGAGGTAGACGCATGCACTGGCGCACTGATGTAACTGCTGGTGCGCGCGATGAGCTGACCTTTAAGCACTCTATCACCGATTTCGACCACCGGTTCGGCGGGCTCGCCGATGTGCTGTTGTAGCGGCAGCACGATACGCGCGGGTATAGGCATACGTGCTAGCGGCTGTTGCAGCGATTGGGTCTTGCGTCCTTCCAAGCGCACGCCACCGGGAAAGTCCCATAAACGATGGATATTATGCAGCACAGTTCGTACTTACAACTTCGCGAGGTTGACAAACCCCATGAACCCCAACGACATCAGTCCTAAGGTAATCATATCGATGGCGCTACCTCTGAACACCTCAGGCACATCCGCGGCCGCCACGCGCTCGCGCAAAACCGTAAACAGGATCAGCACGAGTGAAACCCCGATTGCTCCGCCGAATCCGTACAACATCGATTCAAAGAATCCGCGCGCCGCCCGCGCATTAAGCAAAGTCACGCCCAGCGCCGCGCTGTTTATGCCGATTAAAGGCATTATGGCGCCGGCTCTATCATGTAACGTTGGATTGATCGCGCGCATCAGCAGACCATTGAGTGGCGCCGTGGCGGCGACCACCACGATGAAGATCATCGTGCGCAGGTATTCCATGGTCAGCGGCCGCAGCAGATAGGCGTCGATGAGATAATTAACAACGGTGCAGAGCATCAGCGTTAGACTTGTCGCCAGCGCCACTGCGATGCTGATCTCGACGCTGCGCGAGCCACTCATAAGCGCACACAGCCCCAGCGACCTGGTCAGCACCAGGTTATTGACCAGCGCGGCGCCGATCACAAGGAGTGCATAGTCAGACATCAGATCAAGACCGGCGTTTTTATTGGCCGTTAAGCTGTCGCTCTGAACGCGCCGCAAGCGATGTGCAGAGAAGCAGGAAAGCCGCAGGCACACTGAGGAAGATTAAGCATGCCTTCATCAAAGCCTTGCTGCCCGTTTGGCCTTCACCCGCGCCACGGCGGCTGCAATCACTGCTTGCTTTTCTTCCAGCGTGAGGCGCGCGGGATCGGCCGTGGTGGAGCATTTTGCTGCCTGTCGCTCGGCCTCATCGCACGCCAGCCGCAGGTTGCGCCACTGATATCTTCGACGGGCGCGAGCGGCTTTGGCGCGCGCGCGTCTATCGTTCGCCGGTACACCGCCCGCTCCGGCCGCAACCATTGTTATGCAATCGACGGGGCAGGGTGGCACACACAACTCGCAACCAGTACATTCGTCTGCGATGACCGTATGCATCTGTTTCGCAGCGCCTAAGATAGCATCGACCGGGCAGGCCTGAATGCACTTTGTGCAGCCGATGCAACTCTGTTCATCTATTACTGCGCGTAGCGGCGCTTTATGTTCGCCGCGGGTTATGTCCAGCGGCTTTAGCTCGCGTCCCAAGAGCCGCGCGAGTGCGTGAATCGTCACATTGCCGCCTGGAGGACAGTGATTAATGTCGGCTTCGGCCTTGGCGATGGCCTCGGCATAAGGACGGCAACCTGCAAAGCCGCAGCGGCGGCATTGCGTCTGTGGGAGGAGCTCATCAATGCGTTGTGCGAGTTCGGTATTATTCATGGTGCGATTTTAGAGCAACGCTGCGCCGAAATCAGGCAGCCTGATGCATTGAATTGAAAACACACTGGAGGAAAAATGAGCAAGCGCGGTACCATGCATCACTTCGTGCTCTGCGTGAGCGACATGCAACGCCTTGACGTGTGCACTGTATCGATTAGTTCATTATCTACGTCTATCGCTGGCCACATCGCGCGCCACTGCTGGGAATGACCGCATCAACCTTCGCGCCGATGCCGTCAGTATAGAGCTTGACCGGCATAACTGAGAGATCAGAAGAAAGCAGGCCCTAAACCGTCATTCCGGCCAAGGATTGATTAGAACCCAGGAACATGGATGTTGACTTTCTCGATTGCGGCCCCTTATCGCGGTACGGGACAAGCCTTGCGGATGACGAGGAACAAGGTTCATGCGCGATGCCTGTTAAGTACCTTCTCTATATAGGCCCGCGCCATCTTGTAAATTCCCATTCGGCTGCTCTCCCGTGGCCCGGCGACATTCAGGATCTTGATGTTGTTACCGTCGATCCAATTTACAACTTCCTTTGTATCCATAGGCTCAAGTAGATTGACCATCAACAAGGGACGCTGATATTTGTCATGCGCGAAGTTCACCGTGGTCAGCGTGCCGCCCTGTAACTCGCCCCAATACAGGATCAACGTGCCGTCAGAATCGCGCACGTTCCACTCGGTGCGCTGGCGATGAATGCGGCTCGGCGTCTCTTCAAGTAGATAACGATCCGGAAGAACGCCATCCTCCGCGTGTCGCCCCTTCGGACACCAGCCATCCACGGGCAGACCGGCCGCCATTGCCGCATCGAGCGCCGCCCGATCGACGCCAGTTTGGCCGCCGGAGATTATCCTAAACAACGAAGTCATTCGCGGTGCGTCCACAGCAAAACATGCACAATTTTATGCTCAACATGGATCTTATAGACAGCGGCGCCGAATATGGTTACGGCGCGAGTAAAAGTCGCTCACATTCCCGGTCAGTATTTTCAATACCAGGCAAGGGCTGCAAAGGGGCTTGCGGCCGCAGCCAGCTTTCATTATGCCGCGCCGATCTCCGGCGGGAGGTGGCCAGGTACCTTCAGTTACGATGTCAATGGATCATCAAATCAGTGACGGTCGCTGTGCCCCAAGTCCCTCTCAGGAGCGACAAGATCTCGGATCAGCTGCTTCAGTTCTTTTGATTCAGGGAAGCGCCCCTGTTTCTTTCGAGAAAAGATCGTCACGCCGTCCAAACGCACTTCGAAGATGCCCCCTCTTCCGGGGATTAGCGCCACTTCGGCAAGATTATTCTCGAAAGTCGTGAGTAGCTCTTGCGCCATCCAAGCCGCACGGAGAAGCCAGCGGCACTGAGTACAGTATTCAATTTCAACTCGTCCGGTCATCTCACGCCAAAGAGGCTATTGTTCGAGCAGATCCTTGGTGGCGGAAAGTGGCCAACGCCTGCTTTGAACCGCGCGACCACCTGGCATCAAAAAAGCTGCAAGCACTTCCCGCCTCGGTTCAACGGTGTTGCTAGGGGCTCATAATCAGTGGTGTGATCGAGAACTGCTTACCCGCAACTTTTGCCAGAAGCTTCCCAGCAGGAGGCCCACAAGAAAAACAGCACCGAGCAGTATCCCTTCCGTCCCCGACATCGCCCCTGAAATTGCTGGGCCTTGTGGAGCTATTGGGCAGACAACTTGAGCCAGTTCCTGCGGTGTAATCTGGGTCATTTGCGGAATCTGCTTGATCCCGTAAACGCAGATCTCACCGGTTGTAAGGGAACAGAACCGCTCACTGGGACATTGGGTCAGAATCTTCTGCGGTGCCCCTTCACCACACACAGCACCAGCGCCCTTTAACACCTCAAGCGTTACGTCCGGATACTTCGAAATCTGCTCGGGCATAGCACACCAACCCTCGTCGGCTCTGTTGTTCAAGATTATGAGCCCTCACATGTATGAAATGCTAGATGATATGCGCTAGAAGCCATTATTGTGCGGGAGTCCCAGATTATTGATCTTGGTTTTTGCAAGGTCTTCAAGGGCACGTTGCGGCAAGAGCAAAGCACTGGATATAGCAAATTTCGACCCCCGTTTTGGATCAGGAAAACCAATAGTCGATGCGATTAAACACGCCCGAGGGACTACTCGTCGGAGACAGTGTGAAGATGGCGTCGGAGCCGTAGTACAGGGCATTATCGACTTTGGGCACCATTCCCTAGCAGATGTAGCAAATGTAGCAGTAGCAACCCTCAGAAACTCAAAACCTGACAGTGAATACAAATCCCTCACGGCTCTTGAGAACACGAAAAGTATTGGCAACCTTATACCCGTAGCAAAAGTAACAGGGGTGCCGCATCAACTGTTGAGGACTCAAGAGGCAAAGAGCGCGACTCGCTCTTTGTACCTGGGAGCTTTACTACAGCTACAATTACTACATCTGCTACAGATAAGACTCGCGAGCAGGAAAATGTAGCAAAAGTAGCAGATGTAGCAGTGGCAAGCGCTGGGAATCTAAAAAACTGGCGAGCGGTTGCCGGGCGATCAGTTTCAGGCAAGGACGGTTTCGCTCAAGCAAATCCCGGAAGTAATCGATTTGGTCGACATCTTCCCCGCCTGTAGCGGCGGCATGAAAGGGCTTACCTTTCGCGTTGATCAACTGCCGGCACTGATACGCGCTCTACTGAAGGTGTACGACGAGGCGATAAAGAACCGGTTGCTGAACTCTGCATCTAATCTGTCCAGCCACAAACATTGTGCAAACTATAGGAGCACTACGCGCATACTCAACCCAATTGAATTGGGCGTACTTTGGTCAATGGTACCTTAGATGCGACTACGGCTGAGCTTAGGGATTAGCCGGCTGGGCAAGCATTCTCAGATAAGGGAGTTAACGCGGTCATGTTTGAAGACAATAAGCAACTTATGCAGCGATTTGTGGAGGAGGTCATCAACAAAAAGAATGTTGATGTCGTTGATCAACTCGTCGCTGAAGACTTCGTGGAGCACGTTCCTTTTCCAGGCCAAGGTACCGGTCGAGAGGGATTGAAG
>DATACK010000020.1:0-1915 GCA_036259115.1 Gammaproteobacteria bacterium
TCGCCCCCTATAGGTGCATGGGTGCCAGACGTGGCGAGGCGATGTTGACGGTGCAAGCGCATACCTCAGATGCTATCTTCAATAATCTAGCCCGAATAGCAACCAAGGCTGAGTACACAATCAATTAGAGTGCTACCTAAAACTGGGCCTACGCGCGTAAGCTCAGAGTCGGGCGACTTGGGAGGCCTTGGCAGCCATAAAAACCCCCCAATGTTGGGCTATCTGAGCCAAGCTAACCTTGCTCATGGCCCCGGCAGGTGACACTGTACCAGCTTCCGCACATGCAGGCTTACCTGGGCTGGAAAAGGAATAAGCGCACAACGAACTATAGGCGCCGAAAGATGGCGAACGGCTGGACTTCGGAGCGAAAAGCCAAGCAAGCTATGCTGGTACGTCAATGGAGGCCGTGGGAGCGATCAACTGGCCCAAAAACCAATGGGGTAAGCGCAAGGCCTCAGGCAATGTTCACAAGGGTGGAGCTTGGCGGCTCCTGCGGAAGCTGTCGGGCGCATTGCGGGAGCAGAGACAAGCGTTGAAAGAGTGTCGCGATAGGTAGCTCTTGGTTCGAGTTTTCACTGTTCTCCCCTGCGCTGATGCTGATCGAGGCTGAAGATCAACCGCAGCTTAGGTGGTGCAAACAGCTGGTTTCCTGCGGTGGGCACAAGTGCACCTTCAGCGAGTTCTGGAGCTTATCTGTCGCACCGCGGAACTCGCCTCGATCAAAAATCTGCCTCCAGCACGATGCGGTACCGTGCTTTGCCGCTCCGCAGATGATCCAGCGCATCATTGACTTTGCTCATAGGAAACTGCTCCACCTGCGCGGCAATATTGTGCCTGGCGGCAAATTGGAGCATCGCGTCAATGGCGCCGCGCGAGCCAGTGGGCGAGCCTGATACGCTCTGTTGTGTCAGGATTAAGTTCATCGCATTGACTGGAATTGGCTCGAGTACTGCCCCGACGACATGGAGACGGCCCTTAGGCGCGAGGGTCGCCGTCAGTGCGTCCCAGTCCAGTGCCACGTTAACCGTATCCAAGATCAGGTCGAGCGATCCGGCAATGGATTTCATTGCTTCAGCATCGCGGCTGGACACTACATGATGCGCGCCCAGTCTTTTTGCTTCTTCGTGCTTGGCTTCGCTCGAGGTGAACGCGGTCACTTCGCAGCCCCAGGCGTTGAGAAACTTGAGCGCCATATGCCCCAGGCCACCAATCCCGACTACGCCGACGCGCTGAATCGGTTTGATGTCGAAGTTGAGCAGTGGAGCGAACACCGTGATGCCGCCACATAGGAGGGGCCCCACCTCGCTCGTTTCCAGCGCCTCTGGTATCGGTATCACCCATACCCAATGGGCGCGTAGACGCTCGGCAAAGGCGCCGGGGCGACCCACTATTGTGCCTTGGACGTTCGGGCACAAGTGCTGATCGCCAGCGATGCAGGAATGACAATGCATACAGCTGAAGGCGTTCCAGCCAACACCCACTCGCTGACCGATCTCAAGCCCCTTGGCGTGCTCGCCCAAGCTAACGACCCGGCCGACGGCTTCGTGCCCGGGCACTAATGGATATGTGGTCATACCCCATTCATTGTCAAGCATGGAAAGGTCGGAATGACAAATGCCGCAGTACTCAACGGCGATCTCGACCTCCGCGGCGCCCAAAGGTCCAGGATCGAATTCGTAATGGTCCAGCGGTCGACCAGCGACTTGCGATGCCCATGCACGGATCGAGCTCATCAGTACTTCCTCCCGTAATTTGAGGTTGATGACTGTTCAGTCGTAATAAGTAGAACGGTCGTCCGCGTTAAGCGGCGCCCGGTGTTGGAAGCGCTCCGGCAGGTCCGGGTTAGCCAGAAACTTGCGCCCGAAGGCGATCAAATCCGCCTTGCCATGTGCAAGCCAGTCTTCAGCGGTGTCCT
>DATACK010000021.1:0-2549 GCA_036259115.1 Gammaproteobacteria bacterium
GTCAGCGGCTCTTCCTTGTGCCGCTGACGATCCATTTTTGAGGAGATCGTAATGATAAAGTCGGTAATGATCTCTTGCATTGCAATGATCGCAGGTATGGCAACGGCTGTGAGCGATGCTGAATCTATCAACCTAAAACAAGCGGCTAACCGCGCGGGGGTGTAATAACTACCGAAGAAGATGTCTGGGTGCCTTTGCATAACGAGCCTTTTGACCAGTATCATCAAGCTCATGAGAACTTTTTCAAGCCCCATTATAAAGCTGCAGCAGCAGAGCTTCGCGAAGGCGCGGCTTTTCTGAAGATCGAGGCAGGGCGCGCTGCTGGCGATACCAAACATGCACTTAAAGCCTCTGCGCAAGAATTGGACAAACTTGCCACAGCAACTGAAAATGGCGCTGTGAAATCCGTGCATGATTTGGATAACGCCTTTGCCCGCGCAGAACATGCATTAGCAGAGCAATATCATGCCCTGGCCGAAGCCGCTCACAAAAACGATAATGATGAATTGGCGGGTAAATATATGCAGGCGGCTGCCCAGCAGCTTAGGCACGCAGTTCTTTGGAGCGGCCGTGAGATTGACAAAGCCACAGCCGGCGCGATTGATGCCACTCGCATAGCAGCCGGTAAACTGGTCGAAGGCTCGGGCTGGGCTGCCGTTGAAGGTGGCAAGCTATTCGCTGATCTGGGCAGAGCAATCGAGAGAGCTGGAAAGTTGGTTGCGCCGCATAAGTAGAGCAGGCTTTGTGCACCGCCTGCGGCACACGTTGAACGGGATGAGGATGAATCGGGTAAGTGGTCTAGACGAGCTAAGTTATCAGCGGTCGGCTGGCGTGCTGCACGAAAGGCGCGCAGCTACTAGCAAGTACATATTAGCATCTGCGAGATAAACGATATGGCTACAAACCTTGAATACGTAACGCCGGAGCAATTCGCCGATCTGATAAGACAGCATCGCGGCTTGTTTATCTTCGAGGGTATTGTGTTTTTGATCCTCGGGATTATCGCGATTGTTTTTCCGCTGGTCGCCTCGGCTGCTATGACCACCCTGCTGGGCGCCTTGTTACTGGTCGGCGGTATCGCGACCGCGATCCGCGCGTTCAGGGCCAAGGGTGTGCCCAACCGCGGGAGCTCGATCTTGTTGGCGATCCTGACCATCATCGCAGGTCTGGTACTGCTGATCTTCGTGCCGGCCGGAATGCTGGCCTTAACCTTAGCACTGGCCGCGTTTTTTATGGTTCAGGGTGGTTTCGAGATCTATCACGGCATCCAGGCCAAAGGTCAACGCGGCCGTGGATGGTTGATCGCGAGCGGTATCGCCGGCGTGATCGTCGGCGTACTCTTATGGTTGGAATGGCCCTCGTCGGCAGCATGGGCTATCGGTACGCTGGCCGGCATCAACTTTATCTTTACTGGGGTTGGATTGCTTACGCTGGCAAGTCAGTCTGCCAAGCAGAACGAAAGCCTGCGTTGAGCGCCCAACGCGAAGGGCCTGGTCTCACCCTTGGCATTCATAATTTGAACGAGAATGCACGATGCGCACGTTGCATAAGAAGTACGGTCATTGCCAGTGCTGCTTGCCGCCCGGCTGCTTGCAGCGCGTAAACGTGCGAGAAGTAAAATTGCTGCGATTCGGCTACCACAGGCGACGGATCAGTTAGCGAGAAAAAACTAACTCCGAAGCCGTGCGGGTATTGAGATCCTAATAAAGTTCCGCACGGCAGCGCAGGATGCGCACGCCATAACGACCTTGACAGGAACTTGGCTGATCAAGGTCGATATTAAAAGTTGAAACCGATGCCCTACGTGTATACCAGCAATCCCTTATCACAGGCCTCATCGACACGGTCGATCGGTGGGAAAGAAGCGGGTATTCAATCCCCACCGAGATGAACGTCTCAGACTTTACGTGAGTGTCTGGACCGGCGATGACTGCGTCATCGACTTGGCTACCATATGTGTAACCGGCATTCATGCCGATAAATAGCCTTAGTGTATCGAGCTCGAAGTCGAAATCGTAGAAATCTTGGGTGGTACCATTCCAAGCATCGCGCGCGCCCTCGAAGCTGGCGATGTTGATGCCTTGGCGCACACCGATCTCTTGAGGGCCCGTGAGATAATAGCGCAGACTAGTCGACGCCCCGAAGTTGTTGGTGTTGAAGTTATTGTCGTTACTGCCGTTGCCCGATAGCTGGACTTCGCGATCGCCTTGCCAGAATGATGGTGGGCCACAGGCCCAGCAGAACTGCTGCTACCCATAGCTTTCTCTTCATCGCGATGTTCTATGCTCCAGAAAGGCGCTTGTGCTCGCCACAAAAGGCTCAGGAGGGCTTCGCTGGCATTGCTTGCGCAGAATACATCATCGTCTTCCCGCTCATGGATCTGCGTCATTCAGGGTTACTGCACCTCACAGCTTGCGCCGGAACATACACGAAGCTGATTCAGCTTGCCCGCGAGTTCGGCCATGATCTGGCTGTAGGCACTATCGGCATGGCGGCTTTCAAGCTGATAGGGATCGTAGTTGGGTGAGCTCTCGCGCATGTCATACAGC
>DATACK010000022.1:0-4742 GCA_036259115.1 Gammaproteobacteria bacterium
TTGCCAGGCGATCAATTCATTCTCACGTTCTTCGACGACCTGAGCATCCCACTCGATGTTTACCAGCCCGCCTGGCGCACGCGCCACCCAGTGATAACGCCGATCATCGGTGCGACGTACTGATACAAGATGGCGCATGAAACGTGGTAGATTTTCAAATTCACGCCACGCCGCATACACCGCCTCGCGTGGACGCGCGATGGTCAGTGTCACCGTAACCTTGTCGGACCCAGGCGCCTCGCCCGCGGTGGAACCATCGATGCCGAGCCGCTTGTAAAGCGCGCAGTGACCAGAGACGCCTCGGTACACCAGTCCGCTGCCGATTGCCGTCAATACAAGACCGCCGAACGAACCCTTTGTGAGCCCACGAAGCGCGAGTAGACCTCCCCCAATGGCAGAGACGAGGCGCTCTCCTCGACCTACGTTGATGCGGCTAGAGTCTTCGATCGATGGCTGCAAGTTTTGGACTTCCACCATGCCGCTGGGTGCTGATCTGGCCATACGTGATCTCCAAAGTTTATGCTACGCCATCGTACCCATGCCTTCTCCACAGGGAAACGAGGTCAAAACGAGGATGGTCGATACGCCTCCTCAGCTCACCACGAAAGTGCCGCACACCCCGCAATCTCCGTGAGAGACTGGAGGCCTACCCGTAGATAGGCCTCCAAAGATGAGTCTCAATCTCGGCGATGAACCGTCAGGTCTCCAGATTTTTCGCGATGAAGTCCCAGTTTACGACGTTCCAGAAGTGATCGACGTAATCGGGCTTGACGTTACGGTAATCGAGGTAATAGGCATGCTCCCACATATCCAGCCCGAGCAATGCTGTTTCGCCTTCTACTATCGGATTGCGCGCGGCGTGCTTGTAATCGCGTACCGCAAGCTTGCCGTCTTTGTCTTTTACCAGCCAGGTCCAGCCGGCGCCAAACAACGCGGTGGCGGTGGCCTTGAACTGCTTCTTGAAGTCGTCAAAAGACCCAAAGTTACTTTCAATGGCTTGAGCTAATGAGCCCCGTGGCTCTCCCCCTCCGTTCGGACTCATCCACTGCCAGAACATGTTGTGATTCCAGGCCTGTGACGCATTATTGAAGAGCTTCTCATTGTCAGTGTTCTTGATGATTTCTTCTAAAGACGCGTTCTTCAAGTCGCTGCCTTCGATGAGCTGATTTACAGTGTCAATGTATGTCTTGTGGTGCTTATCATGATGATATTCCATCGTCTCAGCTGAAATATGCGGCTCGAGCGCGTTTCGGGGATAAGGGAGTTCCGGAAGCGTAAATGACATCGCCAGCACCTCTCTTTGTATGCGTTACATAAGATGATGTAAAAACGCAGCAATTCGCATGCCGGTGTACAGCCGCCGAGCTTTTTTGCATTGAGAAGAGTTACCGGTAGCTGCACAACCGAGATTGTAGGAATTACATCCGGCTTGTAGCAATTACAGAGTCATGAGGTCACGGCTTCGGAGTACAAAGTCCCGCACAACCACGGCGGAACTAATGCACCAGGCTCAGCTCTATTTGCAGTGTGTTTGTTAGTAGAGCATGTTGAAAACGTCCTTGGAGTGTCTTGCCTTTGATGTAAGACGATCCTGCCGCACATCAAGGTCCGGCCCGTACTGCCTCTGCTTCACTCCTGACTTTGCTGGGCAGGCTAGCCATGCCTGCTGGGCTATCCTGGACCGCTTGCGGTTTGGCCAATACTGCCGTGTATTGGCTGTTAGAGGCTGTTCTTCAACAGCCTTTTAGGTCGTGACCCGCGCGTACGATGGCATCAACTCCCGCTACAATTGATTGTATGGCTAACCGCAACCGGCCGCGGTCGAAGCCTGATCCCTCAGCGTTGCTATGCGCGCGCGCAATGCATTGACAATTCGCTCGTACGGCTGACTACCTTCTCCTTCGGCCGCTAATTCCCGAGGATGGCAACTCCGGCCGAATACCACAGTAATGGGCACAAACCTCGGCCAAAGTCGGCTTTTCGGTAGCGCCTCGAAGCTACCCTGAATGTAAACCGGTACGACCGGCACCTGGAAATGATCGAGCAATATGCCAAGGCCCGGTTTGAATGACATAAGCTCACCGTCCGCGGAACGTTCACCTTCCGGAAACCACGCCAGGTTCTGTTTACGGCTGAGTACCGCCGCACCAAAGGCGAGACTGGAACTGGCTGCGCGGCCCTGTTCGATCGGCAGGACGTGCGCAACGCGGCTGAATGCGCGTTTGAAGCGGCTGTTGAACGCGACTCCAGCCCAACCGGCCCAGTAGGTCTGTCGCATGCGCGCAAGCTCCAGCACGGAGGCGATTGCAAATGCATCGAGATAGCTAACATGGTTGGGCGCGATGACGTATGGCGTCCGTGTTGGCAGATGTTCCAGCCCCCGCGCGCGCGCGCGAAACAGCCCTTTCATGACGGCGCGATTTAAGTAATAGGAGCCGTTGGCTAGCATTTGCATGACCGTAGCCTGCGGCTCTAGCCAGTGGCGTTGCGCTTCAGTTAGCACCTGCTCAGGATTGTAAAGCGGCTCTGCGTACGCAATACCCCCTCTCGACTCGGCTCCTCCCGATATCTCGCTCAGCAGGTCGCGCACGGTCTTGATGCGTGCGGTCGCCTGCTCGCTTAGTTCTAACTTGAAGCGGCTACCCAATTCCATAGTCAAATTCAGCCACGCGAGCGAGTCGATGCCGAGATCGAGTTGCAGATTGGAATCGGGGCTCAGGCGCACGTCGGGGTACCGCTGGCTAAGCCACGTCCATACCTGTCGCGCTGTCGGATCTTCCAGTAGTGCTTGATCCTGGTCGGACATCTCCTCGACCGCGAGCGCCCCGGCGGCACCAATGCCTTCGCGCAAGGCCTGCACGTAGCGGATCTTTAATAAATGGCGCTGAATCTTACCCAGTCGGGTGCGCGGTAGGGACTCGGGCGTAATGATGTAATGCGAAATGCGTTTATAAGAGGCCAGTTCCTTTGAGCCACGGTCGACTGCGGCCCGCACCGCCGCCGCCACGCCCTCCGGCGATCGATCGTCTGTTGCTTCTAGCTCCGGCACTATCACCGCCACTAGGTGCTCGTCCTGTTGCAATACACCGATCTCGCGGATGATTGGCGCCTTGAGGTATACCGCCTCGATCTCGTCAGGCTGCACGTTTTCGCCACCCGAGGTGACGATCAAGGTCGAGATACGACCGGTGACATAAAGATAATCGTCAGCATCGAAATGGCCCAGGTCACCGGTGCGAAAGAAGCCGTCGGTGGTGAACGCCTCGGCAGTCTGTTGGGGCAAATTGCGATAACCGCCAAACACATTTGGGCCGCGCGCCAGGATCTCGCCTCGATCATGCCGGCGTGCGGTTCCCATCTCTCCCGGATAGGCGCTAGGATCGATACGCAGTTCCACACCCGGCACCGGCAAACCGACGCTACCCATTCTTACCTTACCCGGCGGATCAATGGTCAACAGGGGCGCAGTCTCGGTTAGTCCATAGCCGATCGCAAGCTGCCAGCCCAGCCCTTCCAGCCTGAAGCCCAACTCCGGGTCCAACGCCGATCCGCCACACGCGAGGATGCGCAGGCTGGGGCCGAACTGCCGGTGCAGTGGACGCAGCAATAGACGGCCGGCGCGCAAACCAAAGCGCCGGCGCAAGCCTGTGCACAGTGTGCTACTCAGTGCAAATATCGCGCCCGCCAAACGGCCTCTCCCACGCGCCTGCGCCTCAATGCCAGCGTAGAGCACGCTGTACAATCTTGGCACGCCCACAATGGCGGTGACCGCCTCGTTGCGAATAGCTTCCACGATGCGCGGCCCGGTTAGGGCTTGGGGCAGGATCACGGGTAGCCCGACGCTCAACGGTAGCAACAATCCGATAACGAAGGGATAGACGTGATGTAGCGGTAGGGGCAACAGCACGCGGTCGTGCGTGGTCACCAGCTCGGCCGCGATTAAGGTATTAATTTGAAAAATAAGGTTCGCGTGCGTGAGCGGCACGCCTTTAGGTGGACCAGTAGTACCCGATGTATAGAACAGAACCGCCACATCACATTGCCCGACCTTGGGCAAATCCATGCCGTCGGCCAGCATTCTGCGCCAACCATGCTGCGGATCATCAGCTGCATCCAGCAGTATTACCTCAATTTGGAGGTCCAGGCGGACTAGCCGCTGCACAGTCTCTGAGGTCGTGAAGACTATACGGCTAGCGCTGTCTTCCAAAACGTGCTTGAGTACCTCATCACTTAATTGTTCATCCACAGGCACTACCACGGCGCCGGCCGCAATTGTGGCCAGACAGGCCACGAACCACTCAGCGCGCGCGCCCGCAAGCAAAGCCACGGAAGCGCCCGGCCTGGCGCCGCGAGCGATCAGCCCACATGCCAAACGTCGCACATGCTTGCTCAAACGAGCGTAGCTCCACTGTAAGGCGTCCGGTCTGCCGGGCGTCCGTATCGCGGGACGCTCGCCATATCCCGCCAGAGCGTCGATTACATCGCTCAGCGTATTCAATTGCGCGCGCGGTTCATGCATGTTGCTCAAGCCGTCACCCTGCAGGACAGACTTTGGTTGACAACGCTGTGCTGTTCGCTGTTCGCCATGTTGAGCCTTCGCTCACCAACGTTCATGTGGCACTGCGGCCGCGCCTGTCGGGCAGCTTTATGTTGCTCGGCAGCGCGTGTTGAACTGGATCGGGAACCAGGTGGATACTGAAGATGATTATCTATCCTTCGAATTCGCGAGGGAAGTCGCGCTG
>DATACK010000023.1:0-3300 GCA_036259115.1 Gammaproteobacteria bacterium
CACTTGGCGCTCTGACTTGAAGACTAACATCATTTTTGCTTTCTCCAAGGTCACCCATCGCGCCTCGTTGACCTCGTGATCGTGCGCATCGACACAACCTGCGCGGTAGGCTAACAAGAAAAAGTGCACGAATTTGTGGAAGCGCACGCGCTGTTGGCCTTTGTTGCCAACATACCAATATTCGATTGTGTCGAGCGGCGCGACCATTGTGGTCTCAATGCCTGCCTCTTCTCGCACCTCGCGCAGCGCCGCATGCACTGGTATCTCGCCCGCATCAATAAGGCCCTTAGGGAGCTGCCATCGGGATTGCGCGCCGACGGACACGATCGCGATCTCCATTGCGGACACGCCATGGCGAAAAGCAACACCGCCTGCGGAGACTTGCTCCAGGGTTGCAATCTTTGCTCGACCCGACGACGAGTTGGCGTGCATTGCTGTCATGCGGTTTAAGAACTCTGCTAATACGATAATGACTGATAGGAAGTAGTCTGGGTGGTCCGCGTTTTCATGCGTCTTCTTCAATTATACAGGCGCCAAATCCGTTGCCTTGGTTCGACCACTCATTCATTCGGTAATTATAAGCTCAATTCCACGATCTCCGCGTCGAACGATTTTCGCCGCGCGCGAAGCAAAGCGAGTGCAATCGGCAGTCTAAACCGCCTTGGGCCAGCGCTGCCGGGATTGAGAAACAGCACCTCATCCCGGTATTCGATTGACGGTTTATGCGAATGGCCGAAGATCACGACCTTGAAGCCAGCGGCTTCAGGATCGAGATCCAGTTCCTGAATGTTGTGAATGACATAGATGAAGGCGCCGTTTGCCTTGACGATTTCGGTTTCCGGCAGGGCACTGGCCCAAGGCCCCCGATCGACATTACCACGAATCGCTACCACAGGGGCGATCTCGCGGAGTTTCTCAAGCACATCCGGCGACCCGACGTCACCGGCATGAATGATGAGATCTACGCCGCGCAGTGCTGCGATCGCCTCGGCGCGTACGAGGCCGTGAGTGTCAGAGATGACACCTATCAACCGGTCATCCCTCTACCTGATTTGATCCGGTATCGCGATGCCCATCGTCTAGCGCGCAACTTAGGCATGCCAACCATGCAGGCGTGTGTGACATGGTTGTATGACATGCTTGTATGAGACATATGTTCTCCTGTGGTCGTCCATTTCCATAGCCCTATGCTCCAATGCAAGCACATCGATTGCTCTCATGATGGCGTCCGTTCTTTCTATTCCTTATGCCGCCAATACTCGGCATCAACTGTTCCCCTATTCAACCTATGTTGAGAGGCTTGCTGGCGGGCGTCGGATGCATGCCGTTGCGAGCCGGCGCGTCCGCAGGATATAGACCCGATTAAGGCCCGACGGGAAATGATCTGGCCGTCCACACTACCCATGCTAGGATGTCGATCTCTCAGCAACTCACGACATTAGGTTAGGTCCTCGCTCTGCTGATCCCATATCTTGAACAGCGCCCGCACTTCAGCGCCGGTGCGCGCGCCGATGACGCCTACCTTGCTGTGCACGAGTTGCATTCGAGCGATAAGCTGCACGAATTCGCCGCTCACCCGCAATTGGGCAACCGTCTCCTTTGACCAGGACGAAACTGGCGAGATCCCCGCCGTGTGGCTCAAGCACCACCACCTGGAAGCTATCGATCGTGCCATTCTGTAGTCGCTTGAGGTACTGCATCGTTTCGTTGAGTACTTTTTGCGCGGCCTCCTCTCGGCCTGGAATCAGTGCTCTCCATTCAGCGAACAAGGCATCTTTAGCGATAGCAGCCCACCTAGGTTAATGGTTTGAGATATTGTCTTGCCGTCAAACGCATGCGTTAGCCTATCCGCTTAATGGAAGATCGGGGCATATTCTCAATGAAGCCGCGGTTCAAAGGCCTTTGATTTGAATCAGCTTCATACGCCCGGACGCTCCATGCTTGATTGACACTGCGGACTTGCGGCATCCGAAGTGCTCCGCGATAAGTGCCACCAACGCCTCATTGGCTTTGCCGTTGACAGGCGGCGATCTCAGCTGTGCTTGCCATGGGCCATCACTGCTAGGCTCTTGCAGAGAACTGACCCGCGCGTTGGGCTTGACCTTCACTTGGATAATCTTCATGGTCTAGTCGCTTCGTAAGATATGCCTTGCTTGAGTACGAACATGGACAGATCACATGCCTTAACGCCTAAGCTCAGCGGCCGCTGGAGCAACCGAGCCCAGGGGCGTTCCGGGACGGTGAACCTGATCTCGTGCTGTGGCATAACTGAGACTCTTTTGTTCTCGCTGACTGTAGGCGACAAATTAATGCGTGCGAGTGTCCGTGTCCATCTAAACACAGAAGCAAGCCAAGTCGGCACTCCTGTTTCTTTACAAGGAGGTCTTGGATTTGGACCTGCCATGACTGACCGACACCATAAGCGCCAGGCCATCCAAGCGGTTGCCCGTTATGTTGACCCAGCACGAGATGCATGAACTGCTTAATCACCTGAACGGCACGATGTGGCTCGTCGTATGCCTGCTGTATGGCCCCGACATGCGGTTGTTAGAAGGGTTGCGGCTGCGGGTGAAGGACATCGAATTCGAGCAGCGCGAAATCATGGTGCGCGAAGCGAAAGGCGACAAGGATCGAGTCACTGTTTTGCCCGAGAATCTTATACATCCGCGTTGCGATCAGTTGGAATGCTAGGCCCCTGCATGAGTGCGACCTCGAAGCCGGCTTTGATGAAGTCTATATGCCGGAGTCGCTTGCCCGAAAATACCTTAAAGCCGGTCTTTTGTGGGGCTGGCAGTATGTTTTTCCTTCGCCGGTGCGCTCATGCGGTCTGCGCTCCGACATTGAACGTCGCCACCACATTTATCCGGAAAGTGTTCAGCGTGCCGTGCGTGAGGCCGTGCGCCGGGCAGATATTGCGAAACCGGTGACGCCGCATGCACTGCGCCACTCATTTGCGACACATTTGTTGCAGAGGGGCTGCCATGTTTGTATGGTGCGGGAGTTGCTCAGCCATTAAGGATGTACAAGCGACGATGATTTACATGCAGGTTTTGAATCGGGGTGGGCGAGGCATCCTCAGGCTGCTAGACTTGTTCTAGGGGACACGGACGCAAAACGCTTAAGCTTTGTGAACACCGTGCGGGAGAGCGATGCAGCGCAGCCGTGTACCGAGGCGTGGTGAGTTCACTAGATTCCATCTAGTGAACTCACGCAAGGCACTGCATCGTGAACGTCAAGCCAGTGCACGATGAAACGCGCACATGGATCGAGGCGCTATGAGCCCGTTAGATTCTTTGTGAT
>DATACK010000024.1:0-6778 GCA_036259115.1 Gammaproteobacteria bacterium
AATGCCGTGCACGAGCAAGGCATAACAGAGCGTCCGAGTGGTTGGATGAAGAATGACTGTGGCAGAACCGTGGCCATCTGGGTCTCCGGCCGCCGCTTGGCCATTCGGGCTCACCTCGTTACCTCCCGCTAAAACAGCAAAGAGGGTATCCCAGGCAGGCACACCAGCAGTTTGACCAAATGCCACCGTACTTGTGGCTAAGAAGAATATGGCGCTCGCCATAATACCGCAGATGCGAATATTCATGTTTGTCCTCTCTTACCGTTGATATAAATGATCAGTGTTATGCGCCTTAGAGGCTGTTGCTCACGCCCGGGCTTGTATTAATCCCTATTACTTTAAAGGGCGTCACGATAGTTCTTTGCTGCTATTAAGCCTTCAAGGGAGTGCCTCGATCAGCTTACGGTACTCATCCTCTGTGAACGCACGTAGCGTGTGAGTGCGGATATTACCTTTTAGCACCGTTGGTACGCCCGAGCTTAGCGATTACTTCATCGCTTGGCACTTCTACAACGCAGATCATGTCATATTGCCCTATCACTAAGTAGAAGCTTTTCAGCTGGCTTCCCGCCTGCTCGGGCGACTGTTTGAAGGCATCGAATCCCATCGGACTTTCCTTGACATTGCCGACGCTCTGCTGTGTCCAGTTCACCAACATGATGTAGATAGGCATGGCTATCCCCTATCCGGATAGGTATAGCAATAGCTTCTAGGCCAGATTTACACATGAGTCAAGGGAACCGGTACTAGCCCCCTCCATCGCCTTGAATTGCCCCGCTTAGGCCGTAGGGCTTTGAGCTAGTCTATGATGTGCCATGGTAATCCTTACTAGAAGGATTCTACAACAACATAAGGGCAGAACATTAAAGATCCTCGAAGACCATATGGTGTATTACCCGCACTTACGAGAACGCTGCCTATTGTGATAAATGGCGGCGTCTTAGAACATAGTCTCGCCACCCTCGCCGTAAGCACTCTCGCTTAAGGCTAGGTTGCGGATTACCCTGAGCTCATCCTGCCAGGCAGACAGCATGCATGGCTTGATCAAACGTGTGGCTGAGTTCTCTTGCCATGGTGGCGACCCCAAGATAAATGCTTGGCTTGATGCCGTTATGACTCGGCAAAGCGTTTGCAGCCTTTCCGATTCGATGACTATAGGCGACGCAATGTAATCCACGATTTTTCAAGGGGTATCGGAGGAGTAAATAAAAAGGCCTAGTGAGCGATACTGGCATGAGGGCCGGCATGGGGGAGTAACAGGCCGCTGGTGATAAGAGCGGTATGGGGTAGTGCGCAGCACGCTCTATGACTAAACAGGGAATACGGCTCCACTACAGCCAAGCGCCACTATAAAGCAGCCTGCCAAGTGTTATCACAGATATGATAAAGGAGGTATGGGTGTGCTATCTATATTTAAGTGCTTGTTTGTTTCGGTGGTCCGTGTACGACTCAAACCTGCGGCCTACCGATTCCCAGGCGGTCTCTGATGCCCTTGAACACCATCAGAAAACGGGCATCACGGCTTTTTCCTATGCCGCTGATATGCGCGATGTTGGCCAAGGCGTTGCGACGAATGCAGATAAATCGTTCCTTGAACTCCGTCTCCAGGTTTTCTAGTGCATCCTCCATCAACAGTTCGCCGTTACGATGTCGCACGGTGATGTATTCTTGATCGGCCTGAAAGAAAATTACATCGTCTACCGAGATCAATTCCAAGTTGCCGCGTATGTGGGCGCAGATATGACTACGGCCTTGTGGACCGCTTCCATCGACAGCGCGGCAAGCTGCGCCTGGGTGAGCCTGCGCGCCTTATTTAGCGCTTGTTCCAGGCGTTCCTGACGAATGGGCTTGACGAGGTAAGATCCGGCATGGGAGTCGAATGCCTCCAGTCCGTGTTCGCTGCAGGTGGTAGTGAATATGATGGCAGGTGGCTCATCCATCTGCGCCAGATGACGTGATGCCTCCAATCTATCCATGCCGGGCATGCGTATATCCATAAGAACCACTGCGGGACGTTGCGTTCGCACTAACTGCATCGCCTCCATGCCATTAGCCGAGCCTCACATGGGCTCGAACTCCGGTAGGGAATTCAGCATATGTACCCGTCACGCGCGCCGGCGGTTCGTCGTCAACAACCAGCACCCTCATGGCTGAACCCCTAGTGGGATGGAAAAGCTGATCGTGTATAGTTTATCGGTTTTGATGATGTCCATAGTGCTCTTGTCTCCATAGGCCAATTTGAGACGCTGACGGATATTGTCCTGCGCCATCTTTTTGCCGGAACGCTGCTGATAAGGGCGTTGCTCTACCAGTGCATTGCTGGTCGTAAACTGCAGACCTCCTTTGTCTTGTGTGATCAAAATGTTTACCATGCCGCCCGAAGGCAGAGGCTCGATACCATGGTATATCGCGTTTTCCACCAGCGGCGAAGAATCAGTACCGGAACCTTGGCATCGCGGTCGACATCATCTTCAATATGCCACTCGATCTTCAGCCGATCGCCCAGACGCAATTCCTCAATGTTGATATAACGGCGCGTGAATGCGAGCTCCTCATTAGCCTGACCTCATCCTGATGACCTAGTGAGGCGCAGAACAGCCCGGCTAGATCCTCCACCGCCTTTTCAGCCATTTCCGGGCTGGTGCGGGTGAGGCTCGCGATGGTGTTCATGCTGTTGAACAAAGAGTGCGGCCGCATTCAGGCCTTACAGGTCTGAATGCGCGAACGGGCTTCAATTACGATGTTTTGCTTCCACTGGTATTGCACATAAAAATAGCGCGGCACCACTGCCGACACGGTGGTGCTAATCAAAAGATTGCGCAGGATGAAGTTTTTCCGTAGCGAAAATTCCGCCACCTAACAGCGCCAACTGTGTTGGCGTGAGCCATGCTGCGCACACGGATGCCACTGACGTCACCAGCAGGCTAAGGCCATAGCAACTGAGGGCCGCCGTCAATGGATCTAAGCGCTTGAGTTTGGGACGGCATAAGCAAAGCACCGCAAATATTGCCCAGCGCGATCCACTGAATAAACAGCGAGACGAGCACTAGGTTAATCCATAACTCGCGGCCGATCGCACCGGACGCCAATGTCAATACGAAAGCTAGCAGTTCCGCGCTGACTATCATCTGGAACAGGAATCGCGCATTGTAGAAGTCGGCTAAAACGTCGACTCTGCTGCGGTTGTTTCTATGTTCGCGCCCTATACAGTGTTCATGGACGTTTGTGGGTAGTGTGGTGCATGGAGATCGATGCGGTCAATTTCCGGAGATAATTGAGTGCAATGTTATACTTACAGTCTAAGCGTACTGGCGCAGGTATGAGCACAGATAAGCACAAACTCTATAAGGATAAACCGTGGGGCGGTCGTTTCACCGAACGAACCAATGCCTTCGTCGAAAAATTTACCGCTTCTGTCGGTTTTGACTGGCGGCTGTATGCTTGCGACATCGCAGGCTCGCGCGCCCATGCCCGCACCTTGGCTAAGGCCGGTATTATCACCGAGGCTGAGTGCGAGCGGTTACTGACGGGATTGGCCGACATTCTGCAAGAGATCGAGCGCGGCGAGTTCGTGTGGCAAGTGGCGTTAGAAGACGTGCATATGAATATCGAGGCGCGGCTGATCGAGCGCGTGGGCGATGTTGGTAAGAAGCTCCACACCGGCCGCTCGCGTAACGATCAGGTAGCCACCGATCTGCGTTTGTACTTGCGCGCGGAAATCGATTCAATCCAACAGGAAATACGACGTCTGCAGAGGGGGCTGCTGGAGCTGGCTGAGCCGCATGCGGATACGTTGATGCCCGGTTTTACGCATTTACAGGTCGCGCAGCCGGTGACTTTTGGGCATCATCTGATGGCATGGTTCGAGATGCTCGAGCGCGATCGCGCGCGGCTTACGGATTGTCGCACGCGTGCTAATATCATGCCACTGGGGTCCGCCGCCCTGGCTGGGACCGGCTATCCGCTCGACCGAGGCTACACGGCACAGTTGCTTGGCTTTAAGCGGCCGTCCAACAATTCGCTGGATGCCGTCTCGGATCGGGATTTTGTTATTGAATTCTGCGCGGCAGGTGCGTTGATCATGACACATCTCTCGCGCATGGCCGAAGACTTGATACTGTGGAATAGTCCGCGCTTTCAGTTTATTGAATTGCCCGACCGCTTTTGCACCGGCTCGAGCGTCATGCCGCAGAAGAAGAATCCGGATGTTCTAGAGTTGGTGCGCGGCAAGGCCGGCCGTGTCAATGGCCATTTAGTTTCACTCTTGACGCTCATGAAGGCCCAGCCGCTCGCGTACAATAAAGACAATCAGGAAGATAAGGAGCCACTCTTTGATACGGTCGATACGCTCAAGGACTGCCTGCGCGCCTGCGCGGATATGATGCCCGCCATTGAAGTGAACAGAGATGCCATGCACGCAGCAGTCGAGGAAGGCTATGCGACCGCAACCGATCTTGCCGATTATCTGGTGCGTAAAGGCGTGCCGTTCCGAGATGCGCACGCGATCGTGGGCCAGGCCGTGAGATTGGCAATCGACGCGGGAACACCGCTCAGCGGTTTGAGCCTGGATGTGTTGCGAAAATTATCGGCCACGATTGGGCAAGATGTGTACGCTGTACTGACGCCGGAGGGCTCGGTGAATTCACGCAATATCCTAGGTGGCGCTGCGCCAGTGCAGGTCCGCGCACGTATTGAGATGGCGCGTGCGCGCCTTGAGGAGCCATAAAACGAGAATCTTCTTCCATAAAATCTTGTACTATCCAGCGCCACATGCCGGATGAACAGAATAAGTAGAATAATCAACAGCGCCATCGGGCGCTTACAGGGCATGTCCCATGGCGCCGTCACCTATATCTGCCTGCTTCTGATCGGCTTTACAGGTCTGCTCGATCATTTAACCGTACATGGGCTTTCGTGGGGAATTTTTTATCTCATCCCGATCTTGATATCCGCGTGGTTCGTCGGGCGTAGGCTCGGGCTGATTATTTCCGCCGTATCGGCGTGCACATGGCTGGCAGTGGATGTGGCGGCGGGCCAAGTCTACAGCAATCCGGCGATTTCTATCTGGAATGCCGGGGTAAGATTTGGCGTCTTTGCCGTAGTTGCTCATTTAAGTGCGCAGCTTGCGCTCGCACTCAAACGTGAACGGAGGCTCGCTCGTACTGATTCTCTCACGGGCCTTATGAACCGCCGTGCATTCAATGAAGAGGCCGCCAGGCTGCTGCAGTTGGCCCTCAGTCACGGCCATCGCACAAGCGTTATTTATATGGACGTGGATAATTTCAAACACATCAATGATCATTCCGGCCATGGTGCTGGCGATCGGCTGCTCACCACTATCGCCGACGTGCTCTGCCAATCCGTTCGTAAAAGTGATTTGGTAGGGAGACACGGAGGCGACGAGTTCGTGGTGTTCCTGCCGGAGACAGACTACGAAGGCGCGCGGGCATGTGTTGCGACTATTCAGTACCGCTTATTGCGGGGTTGCGCGGCGAGCGGTTGGCCGGTCACATTCAGTCTGGGCGTGGTCACCTTCCTGAGGCCGCCGCTAGCCATCGAGGAAGCGATCACGGTGGCTGATGAACTCATGTACCGAGCGAAAAAGGACGGCAAGGGCTGCGTTGTCCACGAACTCGTAAGCATAGCCCGCCATGTAGCCTTAAAGACAGCCGGGTCGAATGAGGCTGGTGGACGCCGTATCGGAGAAAGATGTCGGTGAGGACCTATGATTTTCCTTTCGCGCCTAATCCGCACAAACTACAGATCTATCTGGCGGAAAAGCGGAAAAAGGGCTGTCAATTCCGTTTAAGAGAATCGATCTGTAAAAGGGGGATAATCGCAAACCTGGGTTTCTCGCCAAGAACCTGATGGGCGCCCTGCCCGTCCTCGAATTGGACGACAGTTCTGGCCCTACCGAATCGCTGCCTATCATCGAATACTTGGAGGAACCGCACCCCGATCCACCCATGATAGGCATCGAGCCGCTGGAGCGTGTGCGCGTACGCGAGCGGGAGCGACTTGCGGAGATGAGCATACTCAATCGAATCACACGAATTTTCGTAAACACTAGCCCACTTCTCGCGCGTCGCAAGCAAGCACCGCAGGCGCGCGCGCTTCCAGCCGCGCCGCACTTTATGGACCAGAGAGTCGGAGCTAACATCTTTGTTGCTGGACCATTCCCGACTATCGCCGATTGCACCCTGTTTGCTGCTTTCGCGCACGCCGAGCGGGCTGACGTGCATATTGACGATTGTTATCAGAACCTGATGCGCTGGTATGTAACGTTTGGCAAGCGGCCGAGCGCCAGGGCGTGACGGATCGCGCGAGCAGTGCTTTTTCAATCTTCGCACACATTTTCATCGCCTGTAACTCATATCCTTGAATACGCGCTCAAACAAGCTATAAGCTCTTAAAGACAAGGGCCGGAGATGGCCCGGCACGCCCAGGGCGTGCGAGATGGCGATCGGTGAGGCAAAACTTAAGGCCTTTCTAGGCCAGGACCTAAGTGATATGGCCGCGGCGATTTCGAGCGTGATGGCCGACATCGGCCACAAGCTCGGCTTCTACAAGGCGATGCGGAAACCGGTGCGATGCCTTCCTCTCAACTGGCGCGCAAGACCGGAACCCACGAGCGCTACATGCGTGAATGCCTCAACAATCAAGCTGCCGGTGGTTACGTGGTCTATGATCCGGTGCGCAAGACCTATGAGCTTCCCGAAGAACAGGCGCTGGTGCTGGCTAATGCCGAAGAGCCTGCGTTCATCCCACCCGCCTTCGA
>DATACK010000025.1:0-2098 GCA_036259115.1 Gammaproteobacteria bacterium
CTAGGCGCTTGAAGAAGAGCTAACCACAAAATTTTGTCGATCGCTACGCAGCAATTCCGAGATCCTCGAACAGCGTGATCATGTTTTTCCGGATCGCCTCGTAGTGGCTGTCGATCGGGCTCCAGTTCGTCGGTTTTCGGCCCCGTTTGGATACGGCGACCCCGGCGAGAATCGGGCGGATCACTTTGTCGCGGAGCAGCACGAGTGCGGCGATGGCCCGGAGAGCTTGCGGGGGCACCGTGTACCGCCGTGATTTGCCGACGCGGGTAATCAGGCCTTTGCCACGCAACTTCTTCAAATCGTAGGCGGCGCGACGGACGTCGTACGAGATGGCGTTCTGCAGCTTTGTCCGTACCTGAGCAGCCACATCACCGACAGTGAAACCTGCTGGCGAACAGGCCAGCGACAGCGTAGCATCCAGGACGGTGCGCATGCGGGGTTGGTTGATATTGACGCCGCCAACTCGGGTCTTACCCACCCATGACGGTGTCGGAAGCCGGTCCACTGTGGCGTCGCTGATGAAGCAGGCGTCCATACAATACAAGTTGTTCAGGAACCGGCGGAGCATATCGCGAAGCCGCGTGACGATCTGTGGGAAACGGTTCAGCCGGCGGCCACAGCGGAGTTCGGCAGTATTGTGCACGATCGCTTCGAAGCGGAGGACGCGCTCGCCTTTGGTGTACGCCTTCAGAGTCAACTTGCCAAAGTGCAGCTTGAAGATCGTCAGATCATACGCAGGAGTCTCGACCACAACCTCCAATCGAGCAGCCTTGCCAGTCCGGTCGCGATGTGGGCGGCCTTTGCGACCGAAGATGGTCTTCAGAGATTTCATATTCAGACGGGCACGGCTGCGGTCCACCATTGCCTGGAATAGCAGGTCCATATGGCCGCCCAGATGAAAAATCAGATTCCGGCTGTATTCAACCTGATAGATTGAGTACTCATATCGGAATCCGCTGCGCTGCTGATCCTGCAGATCCAGCGCAAAACACAGACAGGTACTGTAAATCCAGCGATCGCAGATCTGGCCCAGTCGCCCTGTCGTCCGACTTTCGAACAAGGTATCTGCGACTTTGGCCAGACCCGCAGGGCTGGACAGGACAGTGAAGCAGTTTCCCTCCTTTGTGAACTGAATGCCACTACGACGTGCCTGAGTGGCGACGTACTCGTGACCGTTCAGAATGATCTGGGCACCGAACGGCGGATGTCCCGACATCTTGATCGTGATATGGCCCCAGTCGGGATCCATGATGTGGAACGAATAATGGTTGACGAATGGCTTCCGGGATTCAAGGTTCTGGATAACGCCACCTGCTGAACGCTTCACCGTCCAGACAGGCGCCACCGCACGGCTCACAAGAATGAGGAATAATCCTTTCACTGCAGGCTTCTTCTGCAGGTGCTCTTCTGCGATCAGATGCTTTCGCTGTTCTGTGCTGCATTGAAGAACGGGAATGCCGTGCGCTTTTGCGTATCCGTACACACGGCGGCTGAACCGGCCGGCCATGCGCATCAGGTGGTTATCGTCCAATTCGTCATCGGAATCGTCATGGAGTCTGCGCCACCACGTGCGGAACCCACCAGCCGAATAGCATAGCGTGCAGTAAGCATTCAAAACGATGCGATCCACGCAGTTGTAGCTGCCGTCCAGCAGATCCGCATATTGTGCGCTGAACTCGTCGGTCCACATGTCCGGCAGGATAGCAATGCTGGTCAACCATGCTGCCCCGAAGGGGCCATTTTTTCGCGGCGGAGTCCGCGAAAAAACGTAGATTCTGGTGTCAGAATCGGTCGAAGTATTCCTGACGAACCTGCCGTTCAGCAACGGCCCGCCCTATACGCTCCAGCTGGGGCAAATGGTCCACATCATCGATCCGCTGCACATCCGAAGCCAGGATGTCTGCCAACCCCAATTCATCTGGGGAATCTTGATCCAGCTCGACGTCGTAGTGAACAAATGTGAAGAGCGGTGATTGCACAGGTCGAGCATCGGTGAGTACGTGCCCTCCTTTCCAGACAGGAGGACTTTGCACAGTTGGCCCGAACACCCGGCACAACCGATATTGCTCAACGTTCGCAGACGCTACAAGGAGCCCAG
>DATACK010000026.1:0-13143 GCA_036259115.1 Gammaproteobacteria bacterium
ATGCTCAGCAAAACGCGGCAGTGATTCGGGCTCTTGCTGTAAGCTTTGTGGCTTGATAGCTGGTTTAACGAAGCACCTCAACCTCATTTTGCCAGGCTAACAGATTGTTTGTCCAATGTGCCAATGTGCGGCTGGGCTCTGGCCCGTTATGGCGCTCCCAAGATAAGTGCTAGTCCTGATGCGGTTATGATTCGGCGAAGTCTTCAAAGTTTACCGGCTAACCGGATATAGGCAGTGCAATGGCAATCCACGTGTTTCTCGGGGTAGTAGAGGATTTCAACGAGCAAGGAAGAGCAAGTGACACTGGCACACTAACGCGAAGGCTGACATGGACGATTGCCCGATGCTGTACATGCGGTGCTGGCCGCCACAGCGCTAGTCCGACCGGCTATACTAAAGATGATTGTTACCTATATGTTACCTAAAAACCGAAGGCAACTAGAACTTTTTGCTTAAGTCATTGTTTGAATTGGTGGGCCGTGTAGGACTCGAACCTACAACCTACTGATTAAGAGTCAGCTGCTCTACCAAATTGAGCTAACGGCCCATTTTGTGAATGGGGTGAGCGATGGGACTCGAACCCACGACAACCGGATCCACAATCCGGGGCTCTACCAACTGAGCTACGCTCACCATAGATTCTCCGAAGTATATCCATAGCGCGCCTGGCAGGATTCGAACCTGCGACCCACGGCTTAGAAGGCCGTTGCTCTATCCAACTGAGCTACAGGCGCTTAGCACAATCCTGCTCGCCATCCGGGGCAAAACACTTGAACCGGTCGAAAGCCAAGCCTAGATTCCTATCTGGTCGCTCGTCGAATTTGGTCGGGGTAGAGGGATTTGAACCCCCGACTCCCTGCTCCCAAAGCAGGTGCGCTACCAGACTGCGCCATACCCCGAAAAGGCCATGGATGACCGGATTTATGATCCCTCAGAACCCGGGATCGCGCAAGGCAGGACATGGTACGTGTACGATCTTCGGCGGTCAATGTTACTCGCGACGCCAGTCAGTGGTGCCATCTGGGCGATCCTCCAGAATGATGCCTTCGGCCTTAAGAACATGACGTATACGATCGGCCTCCGCCCAATCTTTCCTAGCCCGAGCTTCAGCACGCTCGCGAACCATCTTGTCGACCTTTTCATCGGATGAGGCGATCACCGCGTCGATTCCTATAGTGACAATTCTTGTAACGCCTTTTTGACTCTTCAGAAATCCATCTGGATCATCCTGTAATAATCCCAAAATGCCACCGAGTTTTTTGAGTAGAGCGGCCTGCGCGGCGGCTGCAGTTAAATCATTTTCCTTAACCTTGTTGATGTCGCGCGCCAATTCAAACAGCACCGCTAGCGCCTCCGGTGTGTTGAAATCATCGTCCATCGCAGCATTAAAGCACCGCTCGTATTCGCTGTCGTGTTCCGGTTCGGCCTCAGGCAGGCCACGCAGCGCAGTATAAAAGCGCGTCAATGCGGCCCGCGCAGCGTCTAATTGCTCGGCCGTATAATTCAGGGGACTGCGGTAATGGCTTGCGACCACGAAGTAGCGAATCTCCTCGGGCTTATAGCGTTGAAGGACGTCGCGTACGGTGAAAAAGTTGCCCAGCGACTTGGACATCTTCTCATCAGCCACGCGTACAAAGCCGTTGTGCATCCAGTAATTCACGAACGGCTGCCCCGACCAGGCCTCGCTCTGCGCGATTTCATTTTCGTGATGCGGGAATTGCAGGTCCATCCCGCCGCCATGAATATCGAAGTGCGCGCCCAGACGCGCGGTAGACATCGCTGAGCATTCGATATGCCAGCCGGGACGACCGGGCCCCCAAGGCGAATCCCACGACGGCTCGCCGGGCTTGGCCGCCTTCCACAGTACAAAATCGAGCGGATCGTCCTTGGCCTCGGCGATCTCGACTCGCGCGCCCGCGCGCAGCTCCTGCGGTTCCTTGCCCGAAAGCTTACCGTAGCCTTCGAAGCGGGACACATCGTAGTACACGTCGTTGTTTTCTCCGACGTAGGCATAACCCCTATCGGTTAACCTTTGCACCATCGCGATGATCTGCGGCATGTATTCTGTCGCGCGCGGCTCGAAATCGGGTGCGAGGTTGCCAAGTGCCGCGGCATCCTCACGCATGGCGTCGATAAAGCGCTGTGTAAGCTGCTGCACCGACTCGCGATTCTCCTTCGCGCGCCGAATAATCTTGTCATCGATGTCGGTGATATTGCGCACGTAAGTCACCTCGAACCCACGCGCACGTAGATAGCGCACCACCAGGTCGAACACGATCAACACGCGCGCATGGCCAAGATGACAGTAGTCGTACACGGTCATGCCGCACACGTACATGCGCACCTTGTTCTGCTCTATGGTATGAAAAGGCTCTTTGCTTTTGGTCAGGCTATTATAGATGTGCAGCATAATACATATTTTTAGTTTATTGCGATGCCGAGCGCCGCTTGGAGGCGTTTGCGTGCACGCTCGACGCCAATAAGCGGAAAAACACGCGCCATCTCCGGGCCATGCGTCTCACCAGTCAATGCGGCACGCAGAGGCATGAATAAGTCCTTGCCTTTAAGGCTGACCGCCTTGCCGACCGACTGCGCATAGCCCTTGAAATCCGCGGCCGTAGACGGCAAGTGCGCGAGCGCGCAGGCAAAGAAGCTTTCCCCAGCCTGTCGAATAACTGCCTGCGCGTCAGTCGAAAAATTAGGCGTATCGCCAAATAGATCGCGCGCGAGTTTGAATCCATCTGCAGGTAGCTCAACATTAGCGCGTATAGCGCGGACGAAATCAGTGCGCAGATCATCGGGAACTAGGTCTTCTATTTGCGCGCCCATATACTTTCGGTTAGACAGCCAACTCCAAAACGCTTCTTCGGAACAACGCGCAATGGCCTGCGCTTGCCAATGCGACAACTGAGAAAAATCAGCTCGTGCCGGGGCGCGCCCTAAACGTGAGAGACTAAATCCTTTAGCTAAATCTTCCGATGACAAAAATCCCGTGTGTTCGTAGACATGCCCCAGTCGTGCCAGATAGTTGTTCACGGCCTGTGGCAAATAGCCCTCTTCTCGCAACTGAAGCACGCTCTTGGCGCCGCGGCGCTTGGACAGTGGACCACCATCCTCGCCCAGCAGCAAAGCGAGATGACCATAGGTGGGCGCCTGGTAGTTTAATGCCTTTAATAACAACAACTGCCGCGGCGTATTACCGAGATGATCTTCACCGCGCAGCACATGTGTGACGCCCATGAGCGCATCATCTAAGGCGTTGCTGTAAAAAAAGGCAGGTGAGAAATCCGAACGGCGGATAACGAAATCGCCGATCGCAGAGCTCAAATAGCGCTGCGGACCGCGCACCAGATCTTCAAACTCCACCACCGCGTCTTGCGGAACACGAAATCTCAGGCTGGGCTGCGCGCCTTGACTTAGCTTGCACTCGATCTCATCACGGCTGAGCCTCGCGCAAGTGCCGGGATAACGCGGCGGCTGACCCGCTGCGAGTTGTACTTTACGAATCTGTTTCAGCTCCTGTGCGGAGCAGAAGCAAGGATAAGCGTGTTCGTTCTTGATCAGCGCATCGTAATGACTTCGATAAATGTCGCCGCGCTGCGATTGATAATACGGCCCATGCGATAAATCTGCCTCTGGCCCTTCCTGCCATACCAGACCCAGCCAATGCAGATCCTCCTGCAGCACTCGGCTGTATTCAGGTCGGCTGCGGCTTTGATCAGTATCCTCGATCCGTAATAAGAAAACACCGCCAAACTTTCGCGCCAGCAAGGCATTAAACAGGGCGGTGCGCGCGTTGCCGAGGTGTAGATTACCGGTCGGACTCGGTGCGAAGCGGGTTTTTATGGATTTCTCCAGCATAACGCTGATGGTAAAGGAAAAGTGCATCCGGCAAAAACGCATCCCGCTTTGAATACAGTCAAATAGGCCGGTATGATACGCGCCAAGTTTAAGTCATCATTCCCTCGACTATTTATGAAAAATCCTCGCACCGGCGCTCTCTTGCTGGGCGCTCTCATGCTGAGCCTTGGAGTCAACGACGTGGCACACGCACAAACTCAGGTCAAGATGCAAACCAGTAAAGGTTCCATCAGTCTAGAACTGTATGAAGACAAGGCCCCACAGACGGTGGAAAACTTCCTCACCTATGCGCGCAACGGATTCTACGACGGCACTATATTTCACCGCGTTATTCCCGGCTTCATGATTCAAGGCGGTGGATTCACGCCCAAAATGCAACAGAAGAAGACACGCGCGCCGATCAAGAACGAGGCCGATAATGGCCTTGAAAACGATGTTGGCACGATTGCCATGGCGCGTACCCCCGATCCGAATTCAGCCACCGCACAATTTTTCATTAACTTGAAAGCTAATGACTTCCTGAACTTCAAGAGCAAGACGCCTCAGGGCTGGGGTTACGCAGTATTCGGCAAGGTGACCGACGGCATGGACGTCGTCAAATCGATCGCGAGGGTTAAAACCGGCAACGTTGGCCCCTATCAAGATGTGCCCGAAGAGCCCATCGTCATCGAGAAGGTCACCGTCGTTGACCAGTAGCTTTATCTTTTGTGTCCGAAACGCTGTTCATCTCGGACCTGCACCTGGATAACGCCCGACCGCATATCATCGATTTATTCATCAAGTTCCTGCGCGGGCGAGCGAGAGGCGCCGACGCGCTTTATATTCTAGGCGATCTCTACGAATACTGGATCGGTGATGACGATCCGGCCGAAGCCTTACAGCCGACCATTGAGGCACTCGCAAAGCTTAAGCGTAGCGGTGTCGCGACTTATTTCATGCACGGCAATCACGATTTCCTGATCGACCGCGAATTCGTTAGGCAGAGCGGTTGTGAATTGCTACCAGAAGCCGTGGTGATCGACCTCTACGGCAAACCCACGTTAATCATGCACGGCGATACCTTGTGTACGGACGACATTGCATACCAAAAGTTTCGCGCGCGAATTCGCAATCCAGTCACGCGGCGCATCCTGCTGTCGTTGAGCGTGAATATGCGGCGCATGATTGCCCGGCGGCTGCGCGCTCAAAGTCAACGGGCTATTGGCGGTAAGGCCGCCGAGATCATGGACGTAAATGCACAAGCCGTGGAACATGCCCTGAAAAAGTATGGTGTGCGCCGGCTCATTCACGGGCACACGCATCGCCCCGCCATCCATGAATTTGAGATCGATGGTCTGCCGGCGACGCGTATCGTCTTAGGAGACTGGTACGAGCAAGGCAGCGTGTTGCGCTGCACGCCAGCAGGCTGCCGGTTTACTCAGATAGGTTCGTAGTCGAGGTAAGCTTCCTTTCGGCAACTCAGGACAGGCTCTGAGTGGACGCAAGCTGGTCACGCTCTGACACCGAGAATTGGAAACGGACTTCCACTTATTCCGGACTCCGGTATCTCAAGTTATCTTGAGGCCGATTACCAAATCCATCACGTTAGTGCCCGTAGGTCCAGTGCGAATCAAGTCGCCGCTGGCCTCCAAAAACGTGCCGCCGTCGGCCCGACGCAAACAGTCTTTTGCATTTCGCCCATGTTGCTCGCCGCGCGCGATCGTACCGCCATCGACCAGTGCACCGGCATCTTGAGTCGGGCCGTCCGTACCGTCAGTGCCTGCCGCGAGCAGATAAAGCCCCTGTTTTCCATTGAGCTCCAGGGCAGCCGCCAATGCCAGGTGTTGATTGCGGCCGCCACGTCCTGGATTGGCGGGCAAAGTTACAGCCGTTTCGCCACCCCAGATGTGTACGCCGGCAGGGCCTTCGATCAGCTTTTTACTTAGTAGTCGAGCGGCTTGCTCCGCATCACCTTCTAGAAATTCTGGGTGCACGGTTGCATTGTAGTTTAAACGCTCTGCCTCGATGGCCGCGGCCTGCTTGGCATCTTCAAGCTTTGCGATGATCGTAATCGTAATTGCCTTGAAAACATCGGCTTGAGGAGCGGAAATGAGCTTGGTTTTGCCTAGGAGGCGAGTCACGTTCTCAGGCAGACCGGAGAGATCGACTTCGCTTCGAACATGGACCAGCGGTCCGGAGCCGATGACTGCCGGATCATCACCCGGCACGTCGGAGATCAGTAGGCAGGTCGTTTTGCGGCCATTCAAATAAGCGGCCAGGTGCCCGCCCTTAATGCGGGATATACTTCGCCGCACCTGATTCATCTTAGTGATGCTAAGACCGCCTGCGAGCAGCGCGTCAGTGAGTTTGCGCAAGCCCTCAAGTTCCATGCCCTCGGCTAAGACTTCCGCTAGGCTGGAGGCGCCGCCCGAGATCAAGAACAAAAATTGCGCATCCGCCGGCGTCTGCTCGATGAATTCGAGCAACTCGGCCCCCGCCTTGAGACTATCCTCACCGGGCACGGGATGATCCGATTCTAAACAGCGCACGTGTGGATATCTGTTCAGTCTCGCATCCAAGTGGCCATACTTCGTGATCACCAGTCCGGCTTTGATGGCATCATCCGAAACTGCCAATGCGCCCAGCGCCATCGAGGCAGCCGCCTTGCCGATTGCGATCAGATAATGGCTGCCTTGCAGCGGCTGCGCCTCAAGATACCGCCGCACGGCATCGAATCCGGATACGCGGGTTAGCGCCGCTTGATACATGCGCAACAGTTCATCGCGGATCGTAGTATCCATTAAAGGACGTCCAACCATATTGCCAAGCCTTAATCTAACGCGTCTATCCCGCGTTGCAAGTCCGCCTTCAGATCGTCCACCGCCTCCAGACCGACCGCAATCCGTATCATGCCCTGCCTGATGCCGGCGTATTCACGTTGCTCGTCGGTCAAGCGCCCGTGAGTAGTCGTGGCCGGATGCGTGATAGTCGTCTTGGTGTCGCCTAAATTGGCAGTGATAGAAACCAAGCGCGTATTGTCGATCAGCCGCCATGCTGCTTCGCGCCCGCCGTCCAGTTCAAACGATACGATACCACCGAATCCGCTTTGTTGTCGCTTGGCGAGTTCGTGCTGCGGGTGAGAAGCGAGCCCCGGATAATATACATGTGTCACCCGCGGTTGTTCCTGTAGCCATATTGCGAGCTGCTGCGCATTATCCGATATCGCGCGCATGCGCAGGCTTAAGGTCTCCAACCCTTTGGTGAATAACCATGCATTGAACGCACTTAGAGTAGGTCCTGCGGTACGCAGAAACCCGAAGATCTCCTTGCCCACCAATTCCTGACTGCCCACAACCGCGCCGCCCACACAGCGGCCCTGCCCATCCAGGTACTTAGTCGCTGAGTGAATGACCAGATCCGCGCCTAGCGCCAGCGGCTTCTGTAAAACCGGTGTGCAGAAGCAATTATCTACCACCAGCAGGCAACCCTTCTCATGCGCGATGTCCGCCAGCGCGCGGATGTCTACCAGTTCGACCAGCGGGTTTGATGGCGTTTCCAAAAACAGCAAGCGCGTGTTGGGCCGGATCGATTCTCGCCAGACATCGAGATCAGTTAGCGGCACAAAGCTTACTTCCACCCCGAATTTCGCTAGATAGTTGTTGAACAGGCCCGTGGTGGCACCGAAGATGCCACGCGATGTAAGCAGATGATCGCCGCTTTTCATCAAGGCCATACAGGTGGCAAGTATCGCCGACATGCCGGATGCGGTCGCGACACAGGCCTCGCCGCCCTCCAGCGCCGCTAGGCGATTCTGGAAGGTGCGCACCGTGGGATTGGTGAAACGCGAATAAATGTTGCCCGGTTCGTCGCCGCGAAATCGCGCCGCCGCCTGCGCGGCGCTCTTAAACACGAAGCTGGAAGTCTGAAAAATCGGCTCCGAATGCTCGCCCTCGGGCGTTCGCACCTGCCCTGCCCGCACCGCCAGCGTATCGAAATGATAGTCTTGCTGCTCGTCCCTTCCCATATGCCTGCCCCAAGGTGCAAATTAAAAAATACACGGGCACAAAAAACCCGCTAGCCAAACAGCTAAAGCGGGGACCGGCGCCTCTCTTTAGCCGTATTTATTAAGCGCCCGCAATCTGAGTCTCAAATCAGCGCTGATTGCTAGCCTAAGCCGGCTTCATATAGTTGTCAAATTGGAGGCCATGCGTTTAAGCCATCCGGTTTGTTCACAATCTACAATCATTCCCATAATGGTCTCATATTGGTGTAGTTGAGAGAGATCATGCCCGGTGCGATCACGCTCAAGAATACACCCGATGACATCTACAGTCGCCTGAAACCGGTAGCTCATGCCAACCTACTACAGCCTGTATAATGAGATTGTCGCCTGCTTGGAACGACAGTTAACACCCGTCCGAGTAAATTCCCAGGAACGACTTCTCTATTGCTCGGCAATTATGCGAAAACCTCAAGCCCGGCAAGTTTAAGGCGAGCGATATCTTTGTGAGCCGCATACGCGCGCGTGGGACCGCGCGCCAGCTTCTCCGCAAATGCCGTGGCTTCCTTGATCAAGTCGGCGTCGTCATTGACGCGATTCACAATGCCGAATCGTTCCATGGTCGCGGCCGACACTCTCTCGGACGTCAACGCCCATTCGGCGGCGCGTGCCCGGCCCGCGCGTTCAGCCACGCGGTAGATGCCGCCAAGCAAGGTCACGATGCCCAGCGTCTGTTCGGGATGGCCGAACGTCGAGCTGGCGGACGCGAAGATCACGTCGGCGCGGCGGTATCTCACGGACTTGCCGACTTTATAAAATGGCAGGTCATATCGTCCCGTGCACCGCCAGACAGCCAGCGTCCCAACAGCAACGTTTAATAGCTTCGCAGTCGAAAAAGGGGCAAGCAGCTCATCTTCGCTCATGATTTGCCTCTGCTATCAATCGTTGGCCCTAATAAACCACGATCAACCGGTGGCAGTCAGCGTTTTTAATTAAGGTTTTTTATGTCGAAGATTTGAGCAGCTCAGAAACTACTTAGGCGTTTTTCGATTCTTGGGCTTCTGCTTGGAAGGTTCGCGGTAATAGAGAACACGATCCACCGTCCCGGGATCGAGTTTCAAGCGTTCAGCTACTGTTTCGCGAATTCTGGCTGGCTTACGACCACTACTTTCGCACTCCCCCACATAGCATTCGGCTGAAGCCGCTGACGGACATTAGAAAGCGACTGGTCTTGTAATCTGACCTAAAGGGGGGCTTGGTCGCAAGCGCCCGTTGATCACTTTGTAACCTATCTTGGTGTCTTTGCCCCAGCACGGGACTAGACCCAATCGCATGAGACTCAATACCCGCTCACCATCTATGAGGCGGATTACCGGGAGTCAGTGCTCAGGGCGACGTTGTGGCGATCCAACAACTATAGTTGGTGCGGCCGGACTGGAGTAACGCCTCGATCGCCGCACCTGTTCTGCTATCGAATGTATCACACATGTTACGAGCCGAAGCTGCCTACCGCCCGTGACGTCCCCCCCTTCCTTTTAGTTTCTGGAACAGCCTCATAATACGACGTAGAAGAGCTTTTACATTCATTTCAAAACCTGCGGATTGGAACCAAACAGTAAGCTTGCTCTACATAGCTTCCACACGAATATAAACAAAACGATAGTGATCACTCAAGTCTCAGTTGTATGATGCCGGCGAGACGAATCGAACCTCCGACCTACTGATTACGAAGTATATCCTGTCGTGCCAATATGAGCGCCCGCAGCATTAGGAGGCTTAAGGAGTACCATTTGATAGCTCTCGATCACGCTGCAGGCCGCTACATTGCTTCAAATTTGGGCTTCACAGACAGCTCTTCTGGTCGTTTATCTATGTGACAAGGCATATCAAGCCCGAGGAAACGAGACCAGTTTTGATGTGAGGGTTAGTGCATATGACGCAGTTTGCGCCATTGATTTACGATGCAGGGCTGCGAACTGAGCCGGTGTCATGGCGTTGAGCGTTCCATATGGGCGCTCATGGTTATATTTATAAAGCCACTGATCGATTATGCGTCGGGCCTCGCAACGGAATCGTGAGGCTCCTCGGCAAATACGGCCAGACCTTTTCTTCCATCAGGTTCTTTATGTGTAGCTACGTGTGTAGCCTCAGGCTGTTCTTTTCATAATTTACTAGATATTTTATGCGCTTAAGCATCTACTCCACGATCAACACCAAATCGCCCTCCCGCATCTCGTCGTACAACTCAACCACGTCGCGATTGGTCATGCGCACGCAGCCATGCGAGGCCGGATGCCGAATGAGATGCTCTTCATGGGTACCGTGGATATAGATATAGCGAGCATAAGAATCTATGCCCTTGCCGCAGTTGATACCGGGCTCTAGGCCTTCCAGCCATAGAATCCGGGTAGTGATGTAGTCTGTGTCCGCGGCTATCGCCGCGTCGTAATTGATTTTCACTACTCGCTGGGTGTCCTTACGGCCTTTGAATATCGTGCCAAGCGGCGTGCCGTCGCCAATCTTTGCTCTAATGTAATGCGCGCCGAGCGGCGTCATGAAGCTGCCTTCCTTATTGCCCGGACCAAATTTCGAGGTCGAGACAGGATAGGTCTTCACAAGCCGCTCATCGCGATATAGATACAGTCTCTGATGGGAGATGCTGATGATCGCAGCCGTCGGGTCCGCATGATCGGGAAAGCGCACCTTAAGCGCGATGACCTCAGCCTGCATTGGGTCCTGCGACATGGCCTTAAGCTTGAACAGGCTGGCGTTGACCGGCGAAGCCGCGCAGCCAAGCGCTGCGGCAAGCACCGGAAACGCAAGCACGGGCATCCATATCGTGACCTTAAGCGTTGTAGTGCAATTCGATATCCGCGTACTGCTTGGCACGTCTCTGCTTACTGGCGTCGTTACGTTCACGTTCCAGTATTTCTAAGTATTCCCGGCTCACGTCGGTCACGTACTCCCCAGTAAATATTGAGCAATCGAAGCGTTGTAATTTTGGATTGCCTTTCTGTACCGCTTGCACGAGATCGTCCAAGTCCTGATAGATCAGACGGTCAGCCCCAATCGCCTCGCGCACTTCTTTCTCAGTGCGACCGTGGGCAATTAGTTCGCTTGCTACGGGCATGTCGATGCCATACACGTTTGGATATCGAACGGGCGGCGCGGCAGAGGCGAAATAAACCTTACGGGCGCCGGCCTCGCGCGCCAGCTGCACGATCTCCCGCGAGGTGGTGCCGCGCACGATGGAATCATCTACCAGCAGCACGTTCTTGCGCTTGTATTCGATGTCCAGCGGGTTGAGTTTCTGGCGCACTGAGCGCTCGCGTTGACTTTGGCCTGGCATGATGAAGGTGCGGCCGATGTAACGGTTCTTGATGAAGCCTTCGCGATATTTGACATTGAGCTGGAAGGCGATCTCCTGAGCCGCGGTGCGACTGGTGTCAGGCACGGGGATCACCACGTCGATGTCGTGGTTAGGCCATTCTCGTAGGATCTTTTGTCCTAGCCGCTTACCCATGCGCATGCGTGCCTTGTGCACGAATACATTATCGATGACCGAGTCCGGGCGTGCGAAATAGACGTATTCGAAGATACATGGCGAGTAGATAGGATTCTCTGCGCACTGCTGAGTATGCAGCGTGTGTTCGGTATCGATGAAGACTGCCTCGCCGGGCTCGAGATCGCGAATCAGTTCAAAGTCCAGCATATCCAGCGCCACGCTCTCCGAGGCGACCATATATTCTGGCCCGTCTGAGCTCTCGCGCCGGCCAAAAACCAGTGGGCGGATACCATAAGGATCACGAAACGCCAGCACACCATAACCGATTATCATGGCGACCACAGCATAAGCGCCCTTGCAGCGCCGGTGTACATCGGCAACCGCATTGAACACGTCCTGAGGATCCATTTTAAGTTTTTCCTGCTTGAGCAGTTCCTGCGCAAACACATTTAGCAGGATCTCGCTATCGGAATCCGTGTTGATGTGGCGGCGGTCTTGCCTGAATAGTTCATACTTGAGCTCGATCGCATTGGTCAGGTTGCCGTTGTGACCGAGGCTGATACCATATGGGGAATTGACGTAGAACGGTTGCGCCTCGGCGGAGGCCGCCGTGCCGGCAGTCGGGTAACGCACCTGCCCGATGCCGATATTGCCCTTGAGGCGCTGCATATGGCGGGCTTGAAACACGTCGCGCACCAGCCCGTTATCCTTGCGCAAATAAAGACGCCCCTGATGACAGGTCATGATACCGGCGGCGTCTTGCCCCCGGTGCTGTAGGACGGTTAATCCATCGTACAAAGCCTGGTTGACAGGTCCACGTCCGACAATACCGATGATGCCACACATGCCGTTGCGCTCCGTGTGCTGTATATTAGCTCAGACCTTCGCGGCGAAGGAAAAGTGCTGTGCCAAGCTTGGCGGCAGCAGATCAATTACCCACAGCGCTTCCTGTTCAAAAGGTGCAATTAAAACCGCCTCTCGCCACCACTGCGTTTGCGGCGCCTTGGTCAGGCCTGCAGCCAGCACCGCAAGCATCACGATGGCCGCGCCGCGGACTACGCCAAATACTAAACCCAAAAACCGGTCCACGCCTTTGAACATCCGCGTCTGCGTCACCCTGGCAAGCAGCCTATTGACGATTGCTCCCACAATCAGCGTGGCGATCACCACCATAATGAAGGCGATGCTGATGCGTGTATTACGAGTCTCAAAGTCTATCCCACCCAATGAGAACGGCACACGTTCCAGCGATCGCGGCAACCAGGCGGCTACAGTCTCGGAAAAGGACAGTGCCAGCCAGATGGCGGCGACCCAGGTGATGAGAGAAACTACTTCCGTGACGAACCCGCGCACTATACCAAGTGCGCCCGAAATCGCGATAATCAAGACAATGATGATATCAACCCACGGCATGATCGCCAATGTCAGCCTGCGGGCGTGGATAGATCCATATTAGTATTACACCTGTACGCAGGTAGCATGGCTGCGATGTATATCAGCCGGGTCGGCTAAAAGTGTCGCGGGTGGATACAAACGCTACAATCAGGTGCCTGGCGCACCTGACTGGCTGACCACGATGCCCTCCAGGTTTTCCTTTCTGCGTAGCTTAGCCTGCAAGGCCTCGGCGCGTGCCCGGTTCTGTGCCGGCCCGACCTTAACGCGATAGACGGGTTGTCCTCCGCTATTGGCCCGTTCTTGAAACGCCGCAAAGCCCGCTGAACGCAACTGATCGAGTAGCAGCATTGCATTGTCGCGCTTACTAAAGCTGCCCACTTGCACTGCCCAACCACCTGGTGTG
>DATACK010000027.1:0-62083 GCA_036259115.1 Gammaproteobacteria bacterium
GGCGAGCGTACCGTTGGCGCAGGCGCTAGACATCATGGACCAGGGACACGAAAACTACCGTCCATGCGCGCGCTGGTGCTGAATGTTTAAGCCGATATCGAGCGCGGGGCTAATCTCACCGATGCCCTGCGTAAATACCCGGCTTATTTTGATGACCCGTTCTGAAACCTGGTGCACGCCGGTGAGCAATCGGGCGCACTGGAGACGCCGCTACACAAGATCGCTACCTATAGAGGAAAAGGCCGAGGCGCTGAAGGGTAAGATCAAAAAGGTACTGTTTTACCCATGCGCGGTGGTCATGGTGGCCTTATCGTGTCTGCGATTTTGCTTTTGTTCGTGGTGCCTTAGTTCCAGCAATTAGTCCGTGGGTTCGAAGCGGATTTGCCAGTTTTTACGCTATTTGTAATCGGCCTTCCGGAATTGTTTCAGGCCTGGTGGTGCGTAATCTTGAGTGCCACTATCTTTGCGGCGGTCGCGTTTATGCAAGCCAGAAGGCGCTCGCCTCCCATCAATCGCGCGCTAGATATCCTATCGCTCAAGATGCCAATCATCGGCAACATTTTGCATAAATCTTCTAATGCGCGGTTTGCGCGCACCTTGGTGACCATGCTCGCGGCCGGCGTGCCGCTGGTCGAGGGCATGGATTCGGTGGCCGGCGCCACTGGCAATGCGCTGGATCGCGAGGCAACCTTGCGCATGAAAGACGAGGTATCGACAGGTATACAACTGCAGCAGAGCGTGCGCACGACCGGGCTGTTTCCCAAATGGTGGTGCAAATGGTTGCCATCGGTGAGGAATCCGGCTCGCTGGATGACATGATAGGCAGGGTCGGCGACTTTTACGAGGCCAAGGTGATAATCTGATGGATGGCTTGAGCAGTCTGCTGGAGCCGCTGATTAGGGCCGTGCTCGGCGTCATGGCAGGCGGCCTTGTGATCGCTATGTACCTGCCGATTATCAAACTAGGAGCGGTAGTTTAAGTAATTATGCCAACAATATAGCCTAATATAAGGGCGAAGTTCGTCTGCGAGGACGTATCTCGCAGACGCTAGGCTTCTCGACCTGCTGCTTTTGCCATTTCGATTAGGCAAGGCGGAGGGATCTTTCGGCAGTAAATTCCTCGGCTCTTTCAGTCGCTCAGAATGAACCTGGTGTTTTCATCACGCGCTTTGATGTCAGTGCCTACTTGATCATGCTTGCAGTCTTTGGAGGCAGTCCAACCGTTTTTCTGCTGGCGATTGCCATATTAAGTCTCGTCATCGGCAGTTTTCTCAACGTCGTGATTTATCGCCTGCCCATCATGATGCAGCGGGCCTGGGCGGATGAATGTCGCGAATGCCTGAGCGCTGAGGACAGCGCAGCGGGGGTTTCTGCGGATAAGATACCTAAGCCGCCGTTCAACCTTCTCGTGCCGCGCTCGCATTGCCCGACCTGCGGGCACAAAATCAGCGCGATAGAGAACATCCCCGTTATAAGCTATCTTGCACTGCGCGGCCGATGTACCGCATGCCACGCGCCGATCTCTCTGCAATATCCGTTAGTCGAGATCGCAACTGTGATTTTGTCGCTGATCGTGGCGTGGCGCTTCGGCTATGGTTGGCAAACCATTGCCGCGCTGCTCCTCACCTGGGCGCTGATCGCGCTCGCGGCCATAGACTTTCATACTAAGCTGCTGCCGGATTCAATCACGCTTCCCTATCTATGGCTGGGAATACTGGTGAATATGGGCGGACTCTTTACTAACCTGCAAGCCAGCGTATTGGGCGCCGTGTGCGGCTATTTATCCTTATGGTGCGTGTATCACCTGTTCAAGCTCTTAACCGGCAAGGAAGGCATGGGCTATGGGGATTTCAAGCTGCTCGCCATGCTAGGGGCGTGGATGGGCTGGCAGATGTTGCCGCTTGTTATCTTGCTGTCATCCGTGGTCGGGGCAACAATGGGCATCAGCCTGATCATCACCAAGGGCCGCAACCGCGACAATCCCATCCCTTTCGGGCCATATCTTGCGGTGGCGGGATGGATCGCCTTTTTATGGGGCCCGCAGATCACCGAGGTGTATCTGCGACACTTTCACTAGCGCAGTTTCAACCTCGACGCGCCGGTCGTGAATGATTCTTATCAGGCCCTCAGCGCCGGTTGGGAATAGACCCTGCCGAAACCTCACGCCTACGGTACACTTATTCGTATGCTCACCATCGGACTCACCGGCGGCGTGGGTTGCGGCAAAAGCACAGTCGCTGATCTATTCAAGCGCCACGGCGCTGCGGTCATCGACGCCGATGTCATCGCACGCGATTTAGTCGCGCGCGATTCGCCGGTGCTGCGCGACATCGTGACCGCATTCGGCGATGAAGTCCTAAGCCCGAGCGGAGATCTCGATCGGCGTAAACTTCGGCGTATCGTGTTTGCGCGGCCCGATGCGCGCGCTCGCCTGCAGAACATTCTGCATCCGCTAGTGCGAACTGAGATTATCGCGCGCGTGAAAGATCTTTCCGCTCCATACTGCCTAACCGTAATACCGTTACTCGTCGAATCTGGCATGCGCGATTTGGTTGATCGCGTGCTGGTGATCGATTGCGAAGAGACGCAACAGATCGCGCGAGTCAGCGTTCGTGATCAGTGTACCGCAGACGAGGTACAAGCCATCATCGCCACCCAGGCCTCGCGCGAGTCACGGCTGAAGGCTGCCGATGATGTGATTCTAAATATAGGCAACATCGACGATCTGACACACGAGGTTGCGCGCCTTCACCGGCGATATTTGGCGCTCGCGGACGTCAGCGAAAGGCGCGCTTGACCGCTGCTCTACCTACATTTATCTTGCGACTGAGAGGCTCAGGTTAAACCCGTGGCCGATAGTAGTCATACACAGCCGCGCCGCCATTTTAGATTGTTGCGAAAGTGACCGACATCATAACCTACGAACAACCGTTAAACGAGCGCATACGCACGTTTCTACGTGTCGAGCAGCTTATGCAGAATTTCGAGCACAATCTAAGCCGCGACACGGCCTGGGACACCCATAGCGCACTGATGCTGTTGTTGGAGATCATCAACCTGGCTGCGCGAATTGACTTGAAAAGCGAGTTGATGATGGAGATTAAGCGTCAGATCGCGAATCTGGAGCGCTTGGCGCAGATACCACGGGTCGATAGTGAACGCCTGGAGGGCATCGTCAATCGACATCGCAACCGGGTCGAGGCGCTGTATGGTTTTAGCGGTCAGCTCGGTAGCGAGCTTAAGCACAACGATTTCATCAACAGTATTCGCCAACGCGCTATCATTCCTGGCGGCACTTGTGATTTCGACCTGCCCGTATACCATTTTTGGCTGTCACGTCCAGTTAACGAGCGACACGCCGTGCTACAAGCATGGATCACACCCTTTGCTAAGATCTATGCTGCCGTGGCTGACATTCTTACACTGATTCGAGAGAGCGCTACACCGCAAAAGACGCACGCCAGCGCGGGCTATTATCAGCAAAGCCTGAATGTGAATCAGCCTTACCAGATGATTCGCATCCTGTTATCGGTAAATGCCGGTTACTATCCTGAGGTCAGCGCCGGCAAACATCGATTCGCGGTGCGCTTTCTGCGCCAGATCACCTTGGAAACGCGCAGCGTGCCGATAGAGGAGGATTTCGATTTCGCGTTGGCCTGCTGCGCGTTGTGATAGATGTCGCGAATGCATTCGCGTCCACACCACGTTATTTATAGCGCGATTTTAATCGCAGGGCCATAACCCCCGGATGGCTGCAACACCCTGACCGCCACAATGCTTGGCTTGCAATAGGTGATTAATATTCATCCCACCTAAGGCGTAGACCGGCATGAGCGCCTGAGTGCATAACGCGCCGAATGCCCTCCAACCCAAAGGCCTGGCTGTGGGATGAGAGGGCGTCGCTTTAACCGGCGACAAGACAGCGAGATCGGCCTCGATAGCGTTGGCGCGCGCGATTTCGCTTGCATCGTGACACGAAACCGCGACCAGATACGGCGCGGATAGCGGTCGCGCGGACATCGCTTTTAAACGCGCGCTATTCAAATGCACGCCATCGGCTTGTAACCTTACCGCCCACTCTGGTTCACTGTTGACGAGCAGTTGAGCGCCATGTGCGTGGCAGCAATCAATAGCGGCTTGCGCCAACTCACAGTATCGATCGGCTGTAAGACTTGGGGCCCGCAGCTGCACCAACTTGATACCTCGTTTTAATGCATCCTCCAGGCAGCTCAAAAAAAGCGCGTCATCGCCTTCTGGCGCTGGAGTGATGAGGTACCGATCCGGCAGATTTAGTGCCTTAAGTATAGGCAGACTGGCGGCCGGGAATGTAAAGCGCGATAGTTCATGCCCCGCAGCCCAGACAAGCGGCTGAGCCTCGTGGCCGTAGGGCGTACCCGTATAGCGCGTCACCTTCAAGGCATCTAAGAATACCGCCTTGTCAGGATACTGATAGTGAACCTGAATCAGGGGTTCGAAGGCCTGCGCTTGGATGCCCAGTTCTTCAAATAACTCCCGGCGTAATGCGTCCAACGTCGACTCACCAGACTTGAGCTTACCGCCAGGGAATTCCCATTTATCGCCTTGATGCAGATGTGCGGCGCGCCTGGCGATCAGCACCTGACCGGCATTATTGAAGACTGCCCCCACGACGACCTTAATCTCCGGAATTCGTGCCTCTATAATCTTGTCCGACGAGACACATGCATCCTCCCTAAGCTCGAGATGCAAATCTCGAACTCCCTTACGATCGATATTCGGCATTGATGCGGATGTAGTCGTACGACAAGTCTGATGTCCATACATGAAACGCGTTGCTGCCGCGATGGAGATCGATGCCAATCGTAATCTCCGGCTTGGTCATAACCTGACGTCCCGCGGCCTCGGTGTAATCCAGGGCCACAGCGCCTTGGCGCGCGACGCATACCTCTTCCAGAAATATTTCCACTTGATCGATAGCGAGCTGCGCCAAGCCCGCGCGTCCAACGGCGGCGAGTATCCGTCCCCAGTTGGGATCGCTCGCAAAACAAGCTGTCTTGACCAACGGCGAGTGGGCGATAGTAAACGCGGTGCGCCGCGCCTCGTCAACGCTTGCCGCTCCGCGCACGGTGATCGTGATGAACTTGGTCGCACCTTCAGCATCGCGTACGATCGCCTGCGCCAGCTTGACCATAACATCGGATATCGCAGCTTGTAACTGGGCGCTCGCCTCGGCATTGCCCGGCTCGACAAATACACCCGAGCGGCCGGTCGCAATCAACACGCAGGCGTCGTTAGTGGACGTATCGCCATCCACAGTGATGCGATTGAAAGAGACCGCGATCGTCTCGCGCAATACGTCATTCAGCAGCCCTTGCGAGGCGCTTACATCGGTGGCTAAGAAGGCCAGCATGGTCGCCATATCCGGGCGAATCATGCCGGCGCCCTTGACGATACCAGTTATGTGGATAGGTTTGCCGTCGATGACCACCGTGCGTGAGACGCCTTTTGGGATCGTATCAGTGGTCATGATCGCCGCCGCTGCGGCCCGCCACCCATCCGCATCGAGGTGCCCCAGCGCCTGCGGCAAGGCTCCGATGATCCTATCAGTTGGCAGACGTTGGCCGATGACGCCGGTAGAAAACGGTAGCACCTCGCCGCTATCACAACCGGTAAGTTCCGCTATCGCGCGGCAGCACGACAGGGCGTCTTGCATACCTATTTCGCCCGTGCCTGCATTGGCGTTGCCGGCATTCACGAGCAGAAAGCGCGGTGTGCGGCTTGCAAGGTGACGCTTGGCGACGACCACCGGTGCGGCGCAACAAGCATTGCGGGTAAACGCCGCGGCCATACGGGCACCTGGCGAAATGTCGATCAGAGCAAGATCTGCGCGGCCCCGATAGTGAATGCCGGCAGCGACCGCAGACAGCCGGACGCCCTGGATCGGTAGCAGGTGAGTGGGTAGGGTTAGGCCGACGGCCATAAGGATCAGGCTAGAAGCGATCCCGTCGACCGGTACAGACTCTGCACCTCAAGCTTGTCGCAGGGACGGTCAATCGCGATAGAGACACTTGCGGTTAAGGCCGCTTCTACGCCAGCTTGCCATGGCACTGCTTGAATTTTCTACCCGAACCGCACCAGCATGGTTCGTTGCGACCGATCTTGCGTCCTGCACGTCGGTAGGGCTGCTGTACTGGCTTTTGCTCTTGTAATAACGACACCTGCTCCGGCTCTGGATTCGCGTGAGGATTGAGAGCATTGCCTGCGTCTGCGTGTTCGTAATGCATGGTCGGTGCTCTTCGATTATGCTCCTCCATCTCGTCCACTCGCTGTTCGGAATGGACCTGCACCTTTGCTAAAAAAGCTACGACGTCGTGTTTTATCTGCTCGAGCATCTGGTAGAACATCTCGAATGCTTCACGTTTGTACTCCTGCTTGGGATCTTTCTGCGCATAACCGCGCAGGCCAATGCCTTGGCGCAGATAATCCATCGCGGCAAGATGATCCTTCCAATGGTTGTCTAAGATCTGCAACATCACATCCCGTTCGAAGCGGCGCATAATCGTATCACCGATGAGCTTCTCCTTCTCCTCGTAGGCCTTAGCGACATTGTCTTGAATGCGGCTGCGCAGATTTTCCTCGTGTAGGGACTGGTCTTCATCCAGCCACTTCTGGATCGGCAGCAACAGCCCAAAGTCCCGCTCGATCGCCTCGGTTAGGCCTTGTATATTCCATTGCTCCTCCATACTTCCCGGCGGGACATATTGGCTTATCACGGCGTTGACCACGTCGTTGCGAATCGCCGTAATGCTGTCGGATATATCATCCGACTCCATTAACTCATTTCGCTGTTGATAGACGACCTTGCGCTGATCGTTTGCTACATCATCATATTCCAGTAGATGCTTGCGGATATCAAAGTTATGGGCCTCCACCTTGCGCTGCGCATTCTCGATGGCGCGGGTTACCCACGGGTGCTCGATCGACTCGCCTTCCTTCATGCCTAACCGCTGCATCAGGCCTTTCACCCGATCGGAGGCGAAGATGCGCATGAGACTGTCTTCCAGCGACAGATAGAAGCGGCTAGAGCCTGGGTCCCCCTGGCGCCCGGAACGACCGCGCAACTGATTGTCAATACGGCGCGATTCGTGACGTTCGGTGCCTATGATGTGTAGGCCACCGGCTTCGACGACCTGGTTATGACGCTGCTCCCACTCGGCTGTTACCTTTTCCTTTGCGGCTGGCTCCGGTTCTTCGCCGAGCGCCGCGAGCTCGGCGTCAAGACTCCCGCCCAATACGATGTCGGTGCCACGACCTGCCATATTGGTCGCGATGGTGACAGTGCCGGGTCGTCCCGCTTGAGCGATGATATGCGACTCCGCCTCGTGATGCTTAGCGTTTAGTACCTGGTGCCTAATGCCTGCCTTATTCAGCAGGCCTGACAGGTGCTCGGAGGCCTCGATGGAGGCCGTGCCCACCAGGACCGGCTGTCCTTTGCTGATACACGCCTTGATGTCCTCGATGATGGCCGCAAATTTCTCGCGCATGGTGAGATATACGAGATCCCCCAGGTCCTGCCGGATCATCGGTTTGTGCGTGGGGATGACCACGACTTCTAGACCATAGATCTGTTGGAACTCGTAGGCCTCGGTATCAGCGGTGCCGGTCATGCCCGAGAGCTTGTCGTATAGCCGGAAATAATTCTGGAAGGTGATTGAGGCCAAGGTCTGATTTTCGTTTTGAACGGGCACGCCTTCCTTGGCCTCGACCGCCTGGTGCAAGCCTTCCGACCAGCGCCGCCCGGGCATAGTGCGGCCGGTGAATTCATCGACGATGATCACCTCGTTATTGCGCACGATGTAGTCGACGTCCTTCTGATACAACGCGTGCGCGCGCAGCGCCGCATTGAGATGATGCATCAGCCCGATATTGCCTACGTCGTACAGGCTCTCGCCGACCTTGAGCAAACTCGCTTCGGTTAGCAAGTGCTCAACCTTCTGGTGGCCTTCCTCAGTAAGGTAAGCCTGCTTGACCTTCTCATCCACACTATAATCGCCAGGCCCCTCCTCTTCCTGCTGACGGGTGAGCTTAGGAATAAGCCTATTGATCGTGACATAGACCTCGGAACTCTCACTGGTGGGCCCCGAGATGATGAGTGGTGTGCGGGCCTCGTCGATGAGAATCGAATCCACTTCGTCTACCACCGCAAAGTTAAGACCCCGCTGCACACGGCCTGCCTTATCGAAGGCCATGTTGTCGCGCAGGTAATCGAACCCATATTCGTTATTGGTGCCGTAGGTCACGTCCGCGGCGTATGACGCGCGCCGCTCGGCTGGGTCCATCCCACTGACGATGACCCCCACGCTCATCCCGAGGAACTTGTAGATGTGCCCCATCCATGCGGCATCGCGCCGCGCCAAATAATCGTTTACGGTTACTACGTGTACGCCTTTACCTGTCAGCGCATTAAGATACACGGCAAGCGGGGCCACCAGAGTCTTACCCTCGCCGGTGCGCATCTCGGCGATTTTTCCATGATGCAGCACCATCCCCCCGATGAGCTGCACATCGAAATGCCGCATGCCGAGCGTGCGCCGACTCGCCTCCCGCACTGCAGCAAAGGCTTCGGGTAATAAGTCATCCAATGTCTCACCCCCATCTAAACGCTCGCGAAACTCAACGGTCTTGGCGCACAGTGCTTCGTCGTCGAGCGCCTGCATGGCCTGCTCTAGGTCATTGATGCGCCTGACCTGCCTCTGATAACCCTTCAGGAGGCGTTCGTTGCGACTGCCAAAGACTTTTCTAAGAACTGCAGTTACCATGCGGGAGGATTTACCTGTGGCTGACGAGAAATAACGTAAAATGCCGCAAGCGGTTTGGCGCCCTTCGCCTCAGCGCGCCAAGCGGCGGTTCAACTCCGCCTACTGCCGTTTGGCCGCTGAAAGTGATTGCGGATTACTGTTCATAATACTGTATCTGAGCAGTTTTTAGTGGCATAAGTTCGCGGTATAGGCAAAGTGACACCAATGCTGGGCTCTGGTTTAACCAGATCTTAATCTCTCCACACTTGCAGGCGGCGAATAGTCACGATGAAACATCTCAAATCCTTACTGAATGCAGACCTTTTGCGGCATGCACTCCTCTTAGAAGCGATGACCACCATACTTCGATCCTATCTACCGGCAGAGGCTGCGGCGCATTGCTGGGTCGGCGGGGTACGCGAGCGGGTGTTGATAGTGGTCGCAGACAGCGCCAGCTTCGCCGTGGCGGCGCACTACCAGCAGCATAAAATCCTCAAACGGATCAACAGCAACTTTAAAGCGGAATTACCAGCATCTCTCAATAGGCTCAAAACCAAGATTGCCAAGCTACCTGCCCCGGCGAGGATACCGCTACAGCGCCCTACATTGTCCGCCAACAACGCCGACATTTTAGCAAGCAGCGCAATGACTGTGGCCGATCCAGAGCTCAGAGCCGCGCTTGACCGCCTCGCGCGCCGCGGCAAGGGCAAGCACCTATGAGAGCGTACAGCAAGGAATTGGCCGAGATAGACGGGCAAATCCCGGCAATTACCGGATTATCACCGCCAAATGGGCCTATCCCAAGCCTACGTTACACTCAGGGGCCGACCATACGAGATCGGCGCGACCCGGGTCTCATCTTCGAACGTTATCTCTTCCCAGGCATCCTTGCGCGCTACCAACGCACGCAACAACTGGTTGTTGAGACCGTGTCCCGATTTATATCCCATAAATGCCCCGATCAGACTACAGCCGAGGAGATAAAGGTCCCCGATAGCATCCAATATCTTGTGCTTGACAAACTCGTCCTCGTAGCGCAGGCCGTCCTCGTTTAGCACACGGTAATCGTCCAGCACTACAGCGTTGTCGAGACTGCCGCCCAACGCCAGCTTACGGCTACGTAACATCTCGATGTCACGCATGAAACCGAAGGTGCGTGCGCGGCTGACTTCTTTCACAAAGGACGTAGTGGAGAAGTCGAGTTCGGCCTGCTGGCTACGGTCTTTAAAGACTGGATGATCGAAGTCGATCGTGAAACCCACCTTGAAGCCATCGAACGGATCGAAGCGCGCCCATTTGCCATCATCTTCGACTTTAACGCTGCGCTTGATGCGGATGAACCGCTTTGGTGCGTCTTGTTCGACAATGCCTGCGGATTGCACCAAGAAGACAAATGGACCGGCGCTACCATCCATAATGGGCACCTCCGGCGCGCTCAAGTCCACATATGCATTGTCTATCCCAAGGCCCGCGATCGCCGACAACAGGTGCTCGACGGTGGATATCCGGACATCATCTTTCACCAAGGTTGTTGCCAATCGTGTGTCGCCTACGTTTTCCGGGCTAGCCTTAATTTCGACCGGCACATCCAGGTCAGTGCGGCGAAAGATGATGCCCATATTGGCCGCCGCGGGTCTTAAGGTGAGATAGATCTTCTCCCCCGTATGTAGCCCAACGCCGGTTGCCCTGATCGTGTTCTTAAGTGTACGTTGCTTGATCAATGATAGTTTCCAATCGGCTATTATTAAAAAATGGTGCAGTGCGCCAAATAAGACCAAATACCCTCACAGCCTGTTCAGGTATTCGGAGTAGAACAAAAAGACGCATTATGTCACATGCACCAAAGATTTCATGTGCAGGTCGTGCAGGTGCCAGGCCAAACACCGTATATAACGCCATGCAAACAATAAACCAACATTGCGCGCACCACTCTGCAGCGCTATAAACACTACCGTCCAGAAGCATAGCGTGGTGGAAACAGCAGCCGTATCCGCCGCTGTTAGGCTTACATCTGCATAACGCTCCCCTGCCCTGACTCCAACGCTTCTAAACCCCTAGCTGTCAATCAGCTTGCCGGCGCAAAAAGGCTGGGATATCAAGATAATCCAGATCGTAATCCTGATCGAACTTGTTCGCCGCCCGTGCCTCATTGCGCATCACCGTGGGGCGCTCCAACTTGCCATAGTCGACTTCGCCACTGGCCCGCTTCTCAACCAGCTTGACGGCCGGTTTCTGCGCGACGGCAGGCTGCGCACCCAGACCGGTGGCTACCAGGGTTACACGCAGATCGCCACCCATATCATTGTCTATCACGGTACCTACAACCACGGTGGCATCCTCAGAGGCCATTGACTTGACGGTGTTGCCAACGTCATCGAACTCGCCAATAGAAAGATCTGGCCCCGCAGTGACGTTTACCAAGATACCCCGCGCGCCGGCTATATTGACATCTTCTAAAAGCGGGCTGGAAATCGCCGCTTCAGCGGCTACTCGTGCCCGGTGTTCGCCGTGCGATACCCCAGAACCCATCATAGCCATGCCCATCTCCGACATCACGGTGCGTACATCGGCGAAGTCGACGTTGATCAGACCCGGACGGGTGATGAGTTCGGCGATGCCTTGCACCGCACCTAGCAACACGTTATTGGCGGATTTGAACGCAGACAGCAGGTTAGTGTCCTTGCCTAGCACGGCCAACAGCTTTTCGTTCGGAATGGTGATGACCGAATCGACATGTTGCGCAAGCTCTTCGATGCCCTTACACGCCACCTGCATGCGCTTGCCGCCCTCGAAGGCAAACGGCTTGGTCACCACCGCAACGGTGAGGATACCGAGTTCCTTGGCTATTTCCGCTACTATCGGTGCGGCGCCAGTGCCGGTGCCACCGCCCAGGCCAGCAGTGATAAACAGCATATCAGCGCCTTCGATCACCTCTTGTATGCGGTCGCGGTCCTCCATCGCCGCCTCGCGCCCTATCGTAGGATTGGCGCCGGCACCTAGGCCCTTAGTGATGCTACTGCCCAACTGCAACACCGTCTTGGCGCTGGTGTTCTTCAGCGCTTGTGCGTCCGTGTTGGCAGCAATGAAGTCCACGCCCTCGATCGCCGCATTGACCATATGTTGCACGGCATTGCCGCCGCCCCCGCCGATGCCGATCACTTTAATAACGGCGCTTTGGTTATAAGAATCTATGAATTCAAAAGCCATGATCGCTCTCCCATCGAGTAGCTGAAAGTTTAAATATTTCTGGAGTCAGAAACTGCCCTGAAACCAGCTCTTCATCCTTTTCCACACAGCCGGGAAGCCCTTCTCGGCGAAATTCTCTGGGCTACCGACTTGACGGCTGCTGCGATAACCGAACAGCAACAATCCCACCCCTGTAGCATGCATCGGATTGCGCACTACGTCGGTCAACCCTGACACGTACTGCGGTATTCCTAAGCGTACGGGCATATGAAAGACCTCCTCCGCCAGATCGATTACGCCCTCCATCTTAGCGCTGCCGCCGGTTAGCACCACGCCCGCCGCCACTAGATCTTCCAATCCACTGCGACGCAGGTCGGCCTGTACCAAGGCCAGCAGTTCCTCATAGCGGGGCTCCACCACCTCGGCCAAGGTCTGGCGACTCAGCCTGCGCGGTGGGCGTTCCCCTACACTCGGCACTTCGATGGTGTCGTCCGGATTGGCCAGCTGCCGCAACGCGCAGGCATACTTCACCTTGATTTCTTCGGCGTATTGTGTAGGTGTGCGCAAGGCCACCGCAATGTCGTTGGTGACCTGATCCCCAGCCAGTGGGATCACCGAGGTATGACGGATTGCGCCCTCGGTAAATACCGCCACGTCCGTGGTGCCCCCCCCCATGTCGACTAGGCATACGCCTAGCTCTTTCTCATCTTCAGTCAAGACCGCATAGCTGGCGGCAAGCTGTTCAAGTATGATGTCATCGACCTCGAGTCCACAACGGCGCACGCACTTGATAATGTTCTGGGCCGCACTGACCGAACCAGTAACTAGATGCACCTTGGCCTCCAAACGTACCCCCGACATGCCGACCGGTTCACGAATGCCCTCTTGACTGTCGATGACGAATTCCTGGGGCAGGATGTGAAGCACTCTTTGGTCGGCCGGGATGGCTACTGCGCGCGCGGCATCTATGACTCTATCCACATCGCTAGGCATCACTTCGCGATCCTTGATCGCGACGATGCCATGCGAGTTGAGGCTCTTGACGTGACTGCCGGCGATGCCGGCATAAACCGAATGGATCTGGCAGCCGGCCATCAACTCGGCCTCTTCTACCGCACGCCGTATGGACTGTACCGTCGATTCGATGTTGACCACGACCCCCTTTTTCATGCCGCGTGAGGCATGCGAACCGATGCCGATGATTTCGATCTGCCCGCCATCGTTAACTTCACCGACGATCGCCACCACTTTGGAAGTGCCGATATCTAGCCCAACAATCATGCTCTTATCGGATTTCTTAGCCATCATTTATCCAGTGTGCCGCTAATAGCGCCATTTGGTTTCCAGGCGACCGCAAACCCGTTGGTGTAGCGCAGGTCCACGCTCTTGATACGCACCGCCTGCGACGCCAGCACCTTCTGATAGACGCGCGTGAATCTCGCCACGCGTGCACGTGGGTCTCCGCGCCCGATGTTAATGGGTATACCGTTGTTCAAGAGTAAATGCCATGCGCGCCGCTCGTCTTGTACCAGTGCACGCACGCGCAAGCCCGCAGGCTTAAGCACGCTCGTTAACTGCCGATAACGGGCGAGTAACGCTTGGCTGCGCCCACGAGGGCCATGCAAGATGGGTAAATTGGCCAATAACATGCCGCGCTGCGGCCGGAATATCTGGCCGGCGCGGTTTAACAACCTATACGCGCCCCAGCGGGCGACGGGCACTTGTTTGCGTATGTGTATCAGCAAGGTACCAGGCCATTTGCGACGTACCGCCGCACTTTTAATCCAGCCCAAACGCGCCACCGCCTGCTCGATCGCCTGCAGATCCACTGTAAAGAAGTTGCCCGTTAAGTGGCGCGCCACGATTTGCTTGAGTTCCGCGCGCGCGGCGTCGGTTGTCGCGCTCTCAAAATACACGCGCTTGATTGGCAGTGTATCCGGTTCGCGCAGCTTATACACGCCAATCACGATCAGACTCAAGATCGCAATCACCGCCGCCAACTCCAACCAATCTCTAGGTGACAGCGCGCGCGCCTTATTACGAGGTTCCGCACCTCGTCGTCGCCGCGCAAGTCTGAACTTTGCCACTGCGCTTTGCCCTCGTGTTTCATGCTCCGCTCTCGGCCTTAAGAGATGTTGCTAGAATCCGCATGACCAGCGTCTCCATATCGATTCCGGCAACCTTGGCGGCTTTGGGCACCAGGCTGTGGTCGGTCATGCCGGGGATGGTATTTACTTCCAATAACCACGGCTGGCGCTCTCTGTCGAGCATCAAGTCCACTCTTCCCCAGCCACTCGCGCCCACTGCAACAAACGCGCGCCAGCACAAGTCAGCGAGCATCCATTCCTGATCTTGCGGCAAACCGCAAGGGCAGTGGTAGCGCGTGGTGTCAGTAAAATACTTAGCTTGATAATCATAGAAGCTACGTGGTGTCTCCATGCGGACCAGGGGTAGTACTTCGTCGCCTAGCACGCCGGCTGTGTATTCGCCGCCTTCGATCCAGCGCTCAGCGAGCAAGGTTTTGTCATGTTTGAAGCCCAGCTCGCAGGCTGCGGCTAGATTCTCGGCGTGCATGACCTTACTGATGCCAATGCTGGAACCCTCGCGCGCCGGTTTAATAGCCAGTGGCAGCCCCACCTTTTGTATGATCCCATCGAGTTCGGCGCCTGCATGTACCACTGCGTAGGGCGGTGTCGGGAAGCCAAGCTGCAGCCATACAAGCTTAGTCAGCCGCTTGTCCATGGTGAGCGCTGAGCCCAGCACGCCGGTGCCGGTGTATGGCAGCCCCAGCACCTCTAGGGCGCCTTGTATGACGCCATCCTCACCGCCGCGGCCATGCAGTACGTTAAACACGCGTGCATAATTGCCACGCGCCAGCTGCGCGAGCACGTCGGTTCCTGCGTCAATCCCATGCGCACCGACGCCGCACGCCTTGAGCTTCGTCAGCACGATGGCGCCGCTCTTTATAGAGATTTCTCTCACCGCAGACCACCCCCCGTACAGCACGGCGACTTTACCAAAGGTTTTCGGATCCAAAGCGGCTTGACTCATGCGTGCTCCCCCATAATGCGCACCTCAGGAATGAGTTGTACGCCATGTACGTCTGCGACGTGCCGCTGGACATGTTCTATGAGCGCCTCGATTTCCGCCGCCGTAGCGTTGCCAGTATTAATGATGAAATTGGCGTGCTTGTCGGATACGCGCGCCCCGCCGAGGCAATAACCTTTGAGGCCGGCGGTCTCGATTAGCCGCGCTGCAAAGTCGCCTGGCGGGTTACGAAATACCGAGCCGCAACTGGCGACACCTAGGGGTTGGCTCATCTGCCGCTTTGCTAACAAAGTTTTGATCTTATCGAGTGAGGTCGCCTTGTCGCCCACGCTTAGTTCCAGTTCGGCGCCTAAGAACCATTCCTCGGCCGGCAAACCGACATCTCTGTAGCCTACATTAAACTCAGCCGGAAGGCGTTGCCAAATGTTGCCCCAGCGATCTACGGTCTCTACTGAAGCGACGACATCCCAAATCTGGCCACCGAACGCTCCGGCGTTCATGGCCAGCGCGCCACCCAGGCTACCAGGAATTCCAACCATGAATTCGGCGCCAGCGAGGCTACGCGCGGTGGAAAAGCGCGCAAGCTTCGCGCAAGGCACACCCGCCTGCACATGTATACGCAATGGACTGAGCTGGCTGATTCTATTCAGCGCAGCATGAACCGCGATGACCGTGCCGCACACCCCGCCGTCGCGCACGAGCACATTGGTGCCGAGTCCCAGCCAGAATAGCGGCTCAGTAACATCCAGCGTACTTAAGAACAAGACCAGATCTTCTATATCTGCGGGACGATAAAGCCTTTCCGCTGTGCCACCAACGCGCCAGCTGTTGAGACATTCAAGCGGCGCATCGACCCGCAGTTCGCCACGCAAGCGCGTAGTGGCGCATGCAGCCATCATTGCATCTGCCCCCGCCCCGGCATCTGGATCGACAATTGTGCGGGCAGTGCCGCCGCCACCGCCCCAATGCTGCCGGCCCCCAAGGTCAGCAAAACGTCGCAGTCGTGCAACAGATCGATCAAAATGCCAGGCAAGTCATCGATGTCTTCGACGAACACCGGATCGAGTTTGCCGCGCACGCGCAGCGCCCGGCACAAGGCGCGGCTGTCAGCGCCTGCGATGGGCGCCTCGTTGGCGGCATAGACCTTCAGCAGCACCAGCACATCGACCTCATTGAGCACCCGCGTAAAATCATCGAACAGGTCACGGGTGCGCGTATAGCGGTGCGGCTGGAACACTAATACGAGTCGGCGATCGGGCCAGTTTGCGCGCACTGCAGCCAAGGTTGCTGCCATCTCGGTAGGATGATGACCGTAGTCGTCCACTAGCATCACCCTGCCAGCCCGGGTGACAAGTTCACCGTAACGCTGAAACCGCCGGCCAATCCCCTGAAAGCTGCTCAAAGCAGACTGTATCGCGGCGCCACTCACGCCTAACTCATACGCAACGGCGATAGCCGCCAACGCATTGAGGACATTGTGCCGGCCTGGCAGATTCAACGACACGTTCAAATATCTGCCTGATTGTGGAAGGCGCACACGAAAGCGCCCCCGCGCGTGCGTACAGGACACATCAATGGCCTGCACGTCGGCCTTGCTGTCGATACCGTAAGTCATGGTCGGACGCGAGATCGAAGTCAGAATCTCCTGCACTCGCGGGTCATCGACGCACACCACCGCCAGCCCATAGAATGGCAGGTGGTGTAGAAACTCGACAAACGTGGCACGTAGCCTCTGGAAATCCCCCCCGTAGGCGCCTAGATGATCAGTATCGATATTCGTGACTACCGCGATCATGGGCTGCAGATGCAAAAAAGAGGCATCGCTTTCGTCGGCTTCTGCCACCAGAAATCGGCCGCTACCCAGCTTTGCGTGGCTGGCGGTACTATTGACCCTTCCTCCGACTACGAAGGTAGGATCGAGACCGCCTTCGGCCAGCAATGCTGCAATCAAGCTGGTCGTGGTGGTCTTGCCATGTGTACCGGCCACGGCGATACCATAACGAAAGCGCATCAGCTCAGCTAACATCTCGGCCCGCTGCACGATCGGAATGCGCCGTGCGCGGGCGGCAAGCAGCTCGGGATTGTCGGCGGGCACCGCACTTGAGACCACCACTACGTCTGCGTCCTGAACGCTACAAGCGTCATGACCGCAGATAACCTTAGCGCCTAGCTCGATTAAGCGTAGGGTCATGGCATTGGCGACTAGATCCGAGCCAGATACGCTATAGCCCAGATTCAACAATACCTCGGCGATACCTCCCATCCCAACGCCGGCGATGCCTACGAAATGCACGCACTTTATACGCCGCATGCCGATGTGGCCTGTATGTAGCATCATGACGAAGACTGCTGGCGGCTTCGGCAGCCATGGCAGGCGGCAACGCCATAGGCCACTTCTATACAGATCCATGCCGCATGCTCAGCAGCGTCGATGCGCGCCTGACGTCGCGCCGCGCACGCCATGGCGATCAGACGCCCGCGGTCCACTTGGCCCGCGACGATAAACTGCTCAAGCAATGCCGCAAGCCGCACCGCATCGAGCTCGTCATTGCGCACCACCAACGCCGCGCCGGCTTCACGTAAGAAACGCGCGTTGGCGCTCTGGTGATCATCCACGGCGAATGGATAAGGCACGAGTACCGCGCCCACGCCAGCGGCCGCTAGTTCGGCTATTGTCAATGCGCCGGCGCGACATACAACTAAATCGCACCATGCATAAGCGGCGGCCATATCTTCAATGAAGGCCTCCACCCGCGCCTCAACACCGTTATCTTGATAACCCGCTATAGCCGCATCAATCAGGTTACTCCCCGCCTGATGCCATACTTGTGGCCGAGAGTCCGCCGGCATGCGCTTGAGCGTCTCCGGCAAAACATCATTGAGCGTCCTAGCACCCAGGCTGCCACCTAGCACCAGTAACCGCAGGCGTCCCCGCCTATCGGCCATGCGTTGCTCTGGCGGCCGTACCGCGGTGATCTCGCGGCGCACGGGATTACCGATGAAGATCGCGCCTTTACTGAAAGCGCCGGGGAAACCAACCAGCACCTTAGTAGCAAGTGGCGCAAGCCAACGATTCGTCAGCCCGGCTAGCGCGTTTTGCTCGTGAATCACCACGGGTCTACGCAGGAGGAAGGCGACTAGCGCGCCGGGGCCCGCGGCGAATCCGCCCATACCAAGCACGCTGCACGGCTTGTAACGTAGCATGATCCTAAACGCTTGTACGATCGCAATGACAAGTCGTAGGGGCGCCAGTAACCAAGTGAACACGTCCTTACCGCGTAAGCCGCTCACCGACAGGTAGGCGATAGGAATGCCCGACGCGGGCACGACGCGCGCCTCTATTCCCTTGCGAGTGCCCAGCCATATCACCTCATGGCCCCAATCGCGCAATTGCCGGGCCACGGCCAGCGCGGGATAAACGTGGCCACCTGTGCCTCCAGCGAGAATCATCATGGGCCGGCTGTTGCGATTCACGACCTATCTTCGAGCCGCATCGCAGCTCTCACGATGCACACGCAACAGCAGGCCCACCGCCGCACAACTTACCAGCATACTGCTGCCGCCCGTGCTCATCAGGGGCAGAGTCAAGCCCTTGGTGGGCAGGATGCCTAAGTTCACGCCGATGTTGATGAAGGCTTGCAGGCCCAGCCACATACCGATGCCATATGAGAGGCTGACCGCGAAGTGTAGCCCGCGGCTTGCCGCCATCTTTCCCAGCGCGAAACAACGCCACACCAGCAGGCTATAAAGCGCTATGACACAGATCATGCCCACAAAGCCCAGCTCCTCGGCCAATACCGCGAACAGAAAATCAGTATGCGCCTCCGGTAGATAGAAAAGCTTCTGAATGCTGTTACCCAGACCTACACCCCACCAGGAGCCGCTGCCGATCGCGATTAAGGATTGGGTGAGCTGAAAGCCGCTGTCATAGGGATCAGCCCAGGGATTCAGAAATGCGGTGAGACGTTCCAGACGATAGGGCGAGGAGAGCGCCAGCACCGCAAGTACGCCGGCGGCGGCGATCAGTAGTAATACAAACTGCCACAGGCGCACACCGCCCAAGAACAACATTCCGAGGCTGGTGGCCGTCAGCACGGCCACCGCACCATAGTCAGGCTCTAGCAATAACAGCACGGCAATGATCATCAGCAACAGCATAGGCGTGACGAATGCGTCGATGGTCGCTCGCAAGTTCTGCCCATGCTGCGCGATATAGGAAGCCATGTAGATGATGACGAATAGCTTGGCGATCTCCGACACTTGGAGCCCAACCCCCCCCAGCGATAGCCAGCGGCTGCTCCCATTCACGGATTTGCCAATACCCGGTATTAACACCAACACAAGCAGGAACATCGCCAATACCAATAACGGCTGACTGGCCTGACGCCAAAAGGCAAGCCGTACACGATAGGTCAATACCAGCGTGATCACGCCCGCGGCCATAAACACTACTTGGCGTTTAAAGTAATAGAGCGGATCGTCGGTCAGCCGGTCCGCGATCCCAATCGAGGCGGACGTAACCATCACCAGTCCCAGCCCCATCAGCAGCACTACCGGCACAATAAGGTCCAGATCGAGCCGCTGGCGCGCGCGCGCGGGCTGCGTCGCACGATGCTTCCGTGACGCCTGCAGTACCACACTCATTAAAGGCATCTCCGCACAGTGCTCATGAAGTGCTCACCGCGCTCGGCGTAACCGCTATACATGTCCAAGCTGGCGCAGGCGGGTGATAGCAATACCTGATCTCCGGGCCGTACGAGATGTGCGGCCTGTGCCACCGCATCCTCCATGTCGCTGGCCATGAATAGAGGTACGGTGCCCTCAAGCGCGGTAGCAAGACGCGCAGCATCACGGCCAATCAATACCGCCGCCCGTGCGTGCGTGGCCACTATAGGACGCAAAGACGTGAAATCTGCGCCCTTGCCATCGCCGCCGGCGATCAATATCACCGGGCCCGGCATGCTGCAAAGTGCCGCCATGGTGGCGCCCACATTAGTGCCCTTGGAGTCGTTGTACCAACGGACGCCATTATGCTCGGCTATCCACTGCGTGCGATGCGGTAATCCGGAGAAATCTCTGAGCGTGTCGCACATGATGGGCATAGAAAATCCCAATGCCTCACCCAACGCTAGCGCCGCTAAAGCGTTAGCCCAGTTATGTCGGCCGGCAATGCGCAGCTGATCCGTCGCCAGCAGAGGCTCATCGCCTTTGCAAAGCCAGGTTCCGTTCCCACTTTCCCAGAGCCCATAATGCCCCTGCGCCGGAGTATCCAGACCGAAGCTAACCCAGCGCTGTGACTCGTGCGCGCCTTGGACCATGGCTGTCACCACTGGATCATCGCGATTGAAGATACAGCAGCATGCCTGGTCATAGACGCGCGACTTAGCGGCCGCATACTCCCCGAGATTTGCATACCGGTCCATGTGGTCGGCGCTTACGTTCAATACCACCGCAGCCGCCGGCCGTAGACTCGAAATGGTCTCCAATTGGAAACTTGACAGCTCAAGCACGTATAAGTCGGGTTCGGGATTCTCGATCAGGTCCAGCGCTGGCGTGCCGAGATTGCCACCGGCACGCGCCAGTAGTCCCGCTGCCCGCGCCATCGCTGTCAGTAATATAGTTACCGTACTTTTGCCATTTGAGCCGGTGATCGCCGCCACTGGCGCGTGCGCCTGGCGCGCGAAGAGTTCAATGTCGCCGATGAGCTCGGCCCCGGCGTCTACGGCATACCGCAGCGCGGCCTCACGCAGGGAAACACCAGGGCTTACCACCAGACGCGCAGCGCAGCCGAACAGCTCGGGCTCAAAAGCGCCAAGCTGCACCTCGGCTTGAGGATCGATCTCACTCAGCTGCAACAATCCTGGCGGCTCCGATCTCGTATCGACAGCCACGAATGATTCCCCACGCGCGGCCAGATAACGCGCGACTGACAATCCGGTTGCGCCCAATCCGACGATCAAGGTCTTGTCCGTCGTATGCGCGCGCATGCTGGAGTCGTTGGCAGTGAGCACGATTAACGTATCTTGAGCGTGGCCAAGCCGATCAGCACCAAGATCACGGTCACAATCCAGAACCGCACGATCACGTGCGGCTCCGGCCAGCCGCGCAACTCGAAGTGATGATGCAGCGGTGCCATGCGGAAGATACGGCGTCCGGTGAGTTTAAAGCTTGCCACCTGCAGCATTACCGATACGGTCTCCATGACGAACACGCCGCCCATAATCAGCAGCACCAATTCCTGGCGCACCAATACAGAGACGATGCCAAGTGCAGCGCCAAGGGCAAGCGCGCCCACATCGCCCATAAAGATCTGCGCAGGATAGGCATTGAACCACAGAAATCCCAAGCCCGCACCGACCAACGCGCTGCAGAATATCGTCAATTCTCCGGCACCTGAGATTTTTGGGATCTGCAAGTATTCGGCGAAGGTGGCGTGACCGCTGGCATAGGCGAATATCCCTAAAGCGCCTGCTATCAACACACTGGGAACGATTGCAAGACCATCCAGTCCATCGGTCAGATTCACGGCGTTGCTGGCGCCCACCACCACTAGGTACGTCAATGGGATAAACCAAAACCCGAGATTAATAACGACGGTTTTGAAAAACGGTACGATCATTTGGGTTTCAACTGGAGACTGAGCACTCAGATAGATAAAAACCGCCGCCCCCAGCGCGATTATGGATTGCGATAAATATTTGTATCTGGCCGGCATGCCCTTGCTGTTACCCAACACCAGCTTACGGTAATCATCAACGCCGCCGATCAGACCGAAGGAAAGTGTGACGATGATCGCTACCCACACGTAGCGGTTCGTAAGATCGCTCCACAATAGCGCGCTGACTGTGACCGCCACCAGGATTAGCGCTCCGCCCATGGTTGGCGTACCCGTTTTGGATAGGTGAGTTTGCGGTCCATCGGCGCGCACAGCCTGGCCGATCTTGTAAGCGGTCAGGCGGCGGATCATCGGCGGACCCACCACGAAGGAGATCACCAAGGCGGTCAACACGCCAAGGATACCCCGCAGCGTAATGTATTGAAAAACATAGAAGCCACTGTTGAACCGCCCTAAAAAGTCGAATAGGTCAAGCAGCATATTCCTGCTCTGCGTCGGGGGTATGCGCTTTGTCATCATCCGCCAGCAGCGCCTCGACAACCTTTTCCATGCGCATGCTGCGCGAGCCCTTGATCAATATGGTCACGCCAGTGCGCAACTCCGCACTTAGGGCGTTGATCAGTGCCGCGTGCGTGTCAAAATGTGCCCCGGCCGCACCGAACGCTGCCGCCGCGGCCTGGCTGAGCGGACCCAGGGTGTACAAACGCTCAATACCTAAGGTGCGCGCTAATTCGCCGGCTCTGGCGTGCAGGACTTCACCGTTGATGCCCAATTCAGCCATATCACCCAGCACCAGCCACTGCTCGCCTGGCTGGGCGGCCAATACCTCCAGCGCCGCTGCGACCGAATCGGGATTGGCGTTGTAGCTATCATCCAGCAACCGCACGCCGCGCTTGCCTTGGCGCAAAACCAAGCGACCGCGCACCTGACCTATCGATTCCAGCCCCGTCTTTATTGCTGCGACGCCGATTCCAGCCGCCACGGCCACGGCTGTGGCGGCCAGCGCATTACGCCTGTTGTGCCGGCCTAGCAAAGGCAATCGAACCTCGAATTCACCTACGGGCGTGAGCACTTGCAATGCTCCATTCATATCTTGCGCGCACACATCCGCCGCCTGATCAAGGCCGAAGGTCAGACATTTGTGTCGACCCACAACTGTGCGCCAGTAGTTCGCATAGGCGTCGTCGGCATTGATGACAGCAGTCCCGTCTTCACACAGTCCTTGGAAGAGCTCACCTTTAGCTCTCGCCACGCCTTCGATGCTGCCGAAGCCTTCCAGATGCGCGGCCGCCGCATTGGTAATCAGCGCGATATCGGGTCGCGTAATGGCGGTTAATAGAGCAATCTCACCAGGATGATTAGCACCCATCTCCACGACCGCGTAGCGGTGGTGATTTCTTATCGAAAGCAAGGTCAGAGGCACGCCGATGTGATTGTTCAAATTGCCTTGCGTGGCCGATACCTGTCCCTCATACGCCAAGATCGCGGCGATCATCTCCTTTACCGTAGTCTTACCGTTACTACCCGTGAGCGCGATGACAGACAACCTCAATCGATTGCGCCAAGCAGTGGCCAACCGCTGCAACGCTTTGAGCGTGTCGTCCACCCGGATCTGTGACAGTGAGACGGAGACCTCCCGCGCCACCATCACGCCGGCAGCCCGAGCGGCCTCGGCGTTGACAATAAAGTCATGGCCGTCGAAGGTTAGTCCTTTGAGCGCAACGAACAGTTGTCCGGCGCTTAACGCGCGTGTATCGGTAACTATTGACTCGACCTCGGCGTCGGCGCCGATGAGTCGCCCCTGCGCCAGGTGTGCAATCTGAGATAAGCTCAACCAGCTCATGACTCGCATAACCATCTTTCGACTTGTTGACTATCGCTGAACGGTCGCACTTCGCCGCCCACGATTTGTACGCGTTCATGGCCCTTGCCTGCCACCAACACAACATCGTTGACGCAGGCGCGCGAGATAGCGTAGCCGATCGCCTCGGCGCGATCGTGAATCACCCGTACAGCAGCGGGATCTGAAAATCCTTTAAGAATGTCATCGGTTATGACCGAGGGCGGCTCGGTGCGCGGATTATCATCTGTCACGATGGCCTCGTCGGCGTGCCGTTCGGCGACTTGGGCCATCAACGGTCGCTTACCCTTATCGCGGTCGCCGCCGCATCCGAACACACACCGTAACCGCCCTCGGCACTGTTCACGTAGCGCGATCAACGCCTGTGCCAAAGCTGCCGGTGTGTGCGCGTAATCAACGACTACAATCGGTTTGCCTGCCCCACCGTGGCGCTCCATGCGTCCCGGCGCACCGCGGGTGTGGTGCAGCCCAGCAAGGGCTTGTTCTAATGGCATCCCAAGCGCCAGCAATGCAGTCAATGTCGCCAACAGATTATGAACATTGAAGCGGCCCAGCAAGGTGCTCTCGATAGTGCCACGGCCAAGCGGCGTTTGCACTTCAAAGTGCAAGCCAGCCAGCGTTGATTTGATGTCGCTCGCGTGCACCGTACGGCTTGCAGACAGAGGTGATTCATCAACACCGTAGCCCAGCACGTGAACAGCTGGGGCCAGCGATCGGCATAATCCGAGCCCAAAGGCATCATCGGTGTTGATAATGGCATGGTGCAGTCCCGGCATCTCAAACAAGCGCCGCTTGGTCGCTGCGTAAGCCGTGTGCGTCTGATGAAAATCGAGATGGTCGCGCGTGAGATTGGTCAGAATGGCGATATCCACCGCTACACCGTCCACGCGGTTCTGGGAAAGGGCATGAGACGAGACCTCCATCACGACCACGCTCGCACCTTGTGCGTGCTGGGTTGCCAGTTCGGCATGCAGGCGGATGGCGTCCGGCGTGGTATGCATACCCGCTTTCAAGTGGCCGTATAGGCCATAACCCAGAGTGCCGATCAAACCGCAACATATGTGCAACTCATCAAGCGCCTGGGCCAAAAGATGGCTCACCGAAGTTTTACCGTCAGTGCCTGTCACGCCAATCACGGTCAGATAGCGCGACGGTTGTCCAAAGAAGCGATCCGCGATTAAACCCAAACGTTGATTCAGGTGCTCGACTGCAATGCAAGGTATAGAATTCAGATCTGCAGGCGGCGCAATAGCGTACGCTGGTTCCCAGACCACCGCGGCCGCGCCACGTGCCAGCGCATGATCCACATAACGCAAGCCGTGCGTACGTCGACCCGCGACCGCTACGAACAAATCACCAGGTAGAATCGCTTGGGCCGTATGACAAAGTCCTGTGACCTTAACGTCATCGATCGCCGCCACCTGGGATATGCCGTTCAGCAGTGCCGCCAGAGAATAGCTCGGTTCAACTCGCCTTTCAGGCATCATTGGGTGCCACCTGGAGGCGCGGAGTATTAGCCTGCAACTGCGGCAGGTTATCCGGTCGTACGTCTAACAGACGCAGCGCACCGTCCATAATCCTCGAGAACACCGGGGCGGCCACCTGACCGCCGTAATATACGTCGCCCTGCGGTTCCTCGATCACTACCACAGTCACCAGGGCAGGCTGGCGGGCGGGCGCCATACCAACGAACACTGAGATATAGCGGCGTTTCGCGTAACCCCCAGCCGTAGGTATATGCACAGTGCCGGTCTTGCCCGCCACACGATAACCGTCGACGGCGGCCATGGGCGCGGTACCGTCCACGCTCACTACACCCTCCAGCATGTGGCGCAGCTCACGCGCTAGGGAGACGCTCATAACGCGCGTACGCTCGGTTTGTGTCACTGGTGTGAATGAGATGGTCGGCAGCAGGCCGTCGGCGGCGATAGCCGCATAGGCCCTCGCCAGTTGCAGGGGGGTGACCGCAAGCCCGTACCCGAACGCCAGAGTGGCGCGCTCGAACGCACCCCAGCCGTGATAATCACTTAAGGAACCTAGCGCCTCGCCGGGAAATCCAGATCCGGTCAAAGCGCCAAATCCCACCCGATCGTAACTTCGCCACAGAGCGCCCGGCGGCAAAGCTAGCGCAATCTTGGTGGCTCCGACGTTGCTTGATTTGCGGATTATGCCGGCGAGATGCAAGCGTCCGTAGTCGTGCTCATCCTGGATAGTATGGCCGTTTACCATATACCAGCCGGGCGAGGTCTGTATGATGCTGTTGAGATCAAACCGCCCGCTGTCTATGGCGGCTGCGATGACGAATGGCTTGACCGTCGAGCCGGGCTCGAGGACATCCGTTACCGCCCGGTTGCGGGTCCAGTCTTCGCGCAGGCTCAGGCGATTATTAGGATTGAAGGACGGCTGATTTGCCATCGCCAGCACTTCGCCCGTGTTGGGATCTAGTACCACCACAGACCCGGAACGCGCGTAGTGTCGCATCACAGTGACTTTGAGTTCCCGATAGGCGAGATACTGTATGCGGCGGTCCAAGCTCAGCCGCAAATCCTTGCCGGCGCGACCGGCGCGGATGAGTTCCAAGTCCTCAACAATGCGGCCGAGCCGGTCCTTGATGACCTGCTTGGCGCCCGGTATGCCGCTAAGCCAATGGTCGTACGCCAGCTCTAAGCCTTCTTGACCGGCATCGTCGATATTGGTGAATCCAAGGACATGCGAGATAACCTCTCCCAGCGGATAGTAACGCCGGTATTCGCGCTGCAAATTGATGCCAGGAATGTTCAGCGCCATGACCTTCTTAGCGGCATCAGGATCTATGCCACGTTTAAGGTAGACAAACTCCTTCTCAGCGCGCGTTTCAAGCTCGCTTAGCAGCGCGTCATCACTCATACCGAGCAATTTAGCAAGCGTAGGCAATCGCGCGCGTACCGCAAGCGTCTCCCGCGGATTGGCCCATACTGAATCCACGGGCGTGCTGATCGCCAGTGGTTCGCCGTTACGGTCCAGGATCATGCCGCGGTGGGCAGGTATAGGCATGATGCGCTGATGACGTGCATCGCCTTGACCAAGCAGGAAGTCGCGTTCGCGCAACTGTAGATCGAGTGCACGACCCAGCAAGCTCAATAATCCTATCATCATCACCGCTAGCACCAACCAACGGCGAGCCGTATATTCCATTGGCTTGGGCGGGGCACGGTAGTTCACCGCATTCAAGGCTCCACGGCCACGATAGAGCCGACCAATGGTGAGTGCATGTGCAGACGTTCGGTGGCGGTCGTCTCAATGCGTCCGTGCGCGGCCCAGGTGCTTTGTTCGAGCTGCAGACGTCCCCACTCGATGCCCAACTCATCGCGCAACGTCTGCAGGGCCTGCAGTTGCGTGAATAACGCGCGGCTTTGATATCTGCTGTAGACCACGCCTAGTGCGCTCATCAGTACAGCTGCGAATAACAAGCTAAGCCAAAGTGCACGCCACGTCATGGCAGCTTTTCCGATACTCGCAGCACGGCGCTGCGTGCGCGAGGATTACGATCGCACTCGGCTGGTGATGGCCGGATCACCCTACCGAGCTTGCGAAATCCGCCTGTCTTCCGCTCATTGATGATAGGTAATCCGCGTGGACCTGATTGACTCGCTGCTTGACGTTGGAGGAAGCGCTTGACGATACGATCTTCCAGAGAGTGGAAACTGATGGCTACCAGTCGCCCATACACTGCGAGCACCACTAGGCTGTGCGCCAGCACTTCACGTAATTCTTCCAGCTCTCGATTGATAAAAATGCGTATGGCTTGGAAACTGCGTGTGGCAGGATGCTTATAACGCTCGCGGGTAGGCACCGCTGCGACGATCAAATCAGCCAACTGCACCGTGGTCGTGATTGGCGCTTGATGACGCGTGGCAATGATGGCGCGCGCGATCCGCCGCGCGTATCTTTCCTCGCCATAGGTCTTGAGCACCTCAGCAATCTCGGCCTCGCTTGCCTTAGCTAACCACGCAGCGGCGGTTGGGCTGCTGTCTGGATCCATGCGCATGTCGAGCGGACCATCTTTGATAAAACTAAAACCACGCCTTGGATCATCGAGCTGCGGCGACGACACACCTAAGTCCAGCAGTATCCCGTCGACCTTACCCGTTAGCCCCAAGCGATCAGTCAGTTGCCGCAATAAGGCAAATGAGCCGCGTTCGATGTAAAAGCGCCGGTCGGCCGCAAAGCGCACACGCCCTGCCTCAACTGCCTGCGGATCCTTATCCATTGCCACTAATCGGCCATGAGCCGCAAGCCGGTCAAGAATAGCGGCGCTATGGCCCCCGCACCCAAATGTCCCATCCACGTAAACGCCTTCCGGCCTGATGGCGAGCGCGGCGATTGCCTCGTCCAACAATACTGTCTGGTGAACGTATTCGCCGCTCGTACTCATCTAAACTTAGATCCGCTTTAAGGAGGTAGCCGCGCCAGCCCGGCGTTTAATTCTTCCAAATCGGCGGCGTCCTTGAACCAGGCATCCCGCTGCTCAATCCAAGTTTCCTCTTTCCACAACTCAAACTTTTTACCCAGTCCGACCAGCGCCACTCTTTTTTCCAAGTTAGCGAACTCGCGTAACGCAGGCGGCAGCCGTATGCGACCTTGTGTATTGAGCTCCAACTCCTCTGAACTGCCCATCAGATTACGTAATAAGCGGCGGATATGTTGATCGATGCCGGGCAAATTGATTCAGTTGGGCTTCGACTTCCCCCCGGGCGGGCATAGGGTAAAGCAGCAAACACCGATCCCGATCGACGGCGATCATCATACGGCCACCGCAAGGCGCCACGAGTTGCTCACGGTACTTGGCCGGCATGGCCATGCGGCCCTTGGCGTCCAGGTTTAACACGCTAGTGCCGTGAAACACAACGGGATCCTTCATCTGCATCCCCGAAGGCCCACTTCTCCCCACTTCCAACCACGCGACTCCACTATAGGTAGCGCTTCCGAATGCGTCAAGAGAAGCAAAGAAGCACGAGTGACGACCGGGGTATTTTGGGTATAAACGGTCGAAAACAAAAAGCGAATAGAGCCTCGTATTTATACTTAATGAATAGGCAACTGCATAGAGTTTTGCAGAGGTAGAGACAGACACTACGTGCGAATCAATCGTATAAGAGGTGATTTGGGATGAAACAAGTACTCCCTCGGCGCGCCTGAATCATCCGGAACAGACAGGCACGCTTTCGTGAAATAAAATTTTTGAATTCGATAAATATTGAATGACGGGAGCCGGCCTGTAAGCCGGGTTCTGTCGAGGACAGTCATTCATCTAGGATGCCCGTCGCCGCGCACCTCTAAGCGACCTACCCGGGAGCCGTGCGGGCCACACGCGGCAGCGAGACTACCTGCTCCCCTATTTGGTCTTGCTCCAGGTGGGGTTTACCCTGCCACCGGTGTTACCACCGGCGCGGTGCGCTCTTACCGCACCTTTTCACCCTTACCCCGCTACTATCCTTCGCTGGACCAGTAAGCACTTCCTAAGCCTAAACAAAGCAGTGGCAGATCTCACTGATCCTGCTAAGGATAGTAGCGGGGCGGTATCTTTTCTGTGGCACTTTCCGTGGGCTCGCGCCCCCCAGGCGTTACCTGGCACCTTGCCCTGTGGAGCCCGGACTTTCCTCTCGGCCGTTCATTCGTCCGGCTCGATAACTGAAAATGATACAATCGTTCAAGCCTATTCCGAATGAGTAGCCGGGCGACTGTCCGGCCGACTCCCAAGACTAAATGGTAACACAGCGCACAGATATATCAGATATATCCGGCAAAAATCTAGGCCGATCGTATCGACGTGGAAATTCTATGAATCAATCCCAGCGATCGTCTCGCACCTGCACTATGCCGCCCTCGATGCGTACGGGAAAGGTCGCAATCGGCTCATAGGCCGGTGCGGATAATGCCTCGCCGGTCTTGATGTTGAAGCGCGCGCCATGACGCGGGCACTCAATCTCACAGTCTTCGATCTCGCCGCCCGTGAGCTCACCGCCATCGTGAGTGCATACATCCTCAATGGCGTAAAACCGGCCATCGCAGTTGATCACCGCGATCTCGACATCGTCGATGTCGACGATGCGAAAGTCGCCGGGTTGCAGCTCATCGGCTGGCGCGACATCGGCCCAATCAGACATCGCTTACATCCGCTAAAACAGGTTGAGCTGCAAACGCGCCGCCTCGGACATGCGGCTCGGATCCCAGGATGGATCCCATACCAACTCCACGCGGGCATCTGACACACCTTCAACCTCTTTGACGGCGCGCTTCACAGTATCAGGAAAGGTCTGCGCCACGGGACAACCGGGCGCCGTCAAGGTCATTTCGATCATAACCTTGCCATCCGCATCAATCCGCAGTTCGTAAATTAGCCCTAGATCATAGATGTTTACGGGAATCTCAGGATCATAAATGCCACGTAGCGCATCAATGACTCGCGCCTCAAGCGTCTCATCGGCCGCTTGCGCCTGTTCGCTAGGCGAGGGCTCTGCCTTTTCCTCAGCCTTGTCATTCCAGTTCTCGATCATGGCAGTGTCTCCGTTAAGAGCCTATCGCGTTAAGTATCTTACTCCGTAGAGACCCACTCTTCGCCTTCTAGCGCTGCATGCATTGTATGCCAGGACAAAGTGGCGCATTTGACGCGCGAAGGATAGGCGCGCACCCCAGCCAACACAGCAATCTTACCGAGCGCTTTCAGATCCGGCTGTTGATCCTCTACCGTCACTGCCTCGTGGAAGACCTTAAATAGTCGCTTTGCCTCCTCGATCTTCTTGCCTTTTAGCATCTGCGTCATGATCGAAGCGGATGAGACTGAGATCGCGCAACCCGAACCCTCAAAGCTCACATCGGTAACGGTGTCTTGATCATCCACTTTCATATACACGGTCAACTTATCACCACACAGCGGATTGACTCCAATAGCCATGCGATTGGCGCCTTCCATCCAGCGGAAATTGCGCGGATTCTTATTGTGTTCCGCGATAACTTCCTGATAGAGCTCGCGTAGGTCGGACATTCAACAAATCCCCTCTCGTACCTTATGTCTCAGCTACTAAGCCGCTGAGCAAGCATTGATTAACCAAGAACCTCGCGTACCTTACAAAGACCAGCGACCAAGGCATCCACATCCTCGCGGGTATTGTACAGCCCAAACGAGGCGCGCGTGGTGGCGGGCACCTTGAAATGATCCATAACCGGCATCGCGCAGTGGTGACCAGCACGCAGCGCCACGCCCTCATGGTCGACGATGGTACCGATATCATGGGGATGGATACCCTCGAGCTCGAACGACAGAATGCTGGCTTTGTGCGCGGCGGTGCCGATGATGCGCAGGCCGGGCACCTCGGCAGTCGCCTCCGTAGCGTAACGCAAGAGGTCGGCCTCGTGCGCCGCGATATTATCTCGACCAAGTCCTTCGACATAGTCTATGGCCGCCGCCAGACCCACAGGACCAACGATGTTAGGCGTACCGGCCTCGAACCGTGCGGGTGGTTTCGCATAATCCGAGCGTTCAAAGGTCACTCGCCGGATCATCTCGCCGCCGCCTTGGTAAGGTGGCATCGCCTCCAGCAAATCGTAGCGGCCGTAGAGCACACCTACGCCGGAAGGCCCATAAACCTTATGGCTGGAGAACGCATAGAAATCGCAGCCCAACTCGCGAACATCTACTCGCGTATGCGGCACCGCCTGCGCGCCATCAACTAATACCTTCGCACCCACCGCATGCGCCATCTCGACGATACGCTTGACGGGATTGATGGTACCTAGCGCATTGGAGATATGCACCACGGCCACGAGACGCGTGCGTTCATTCAGCAGCCGCTCAAACTCCTCCATCACCAGTTCGCCGGATTCGTTGATCGGCGCCACGCGTAATTTAGCTCCAGTCTGCTCGCGTAACAGCTGCCAGGGCACGATATTAGAATGGTGCTCCATCTCGGTGATCAGGATCTCATCGCCCTCGCGGATATTGACGCGCCCATAACTTGCGGCGACTAGATTAATCGCCTCGGTAGCGCCGCGCACGAATACGATCTCACGCGGATCGCCCGCACCGATAAAGCTTTGCGCCTTTGTGCGCGCGGTCTCATAAGCCTTCGTAGCGCGCTCGCTTAAAGTGTGCACGCCGCGATGCACGTTCGCATACGCACGCCGATACGCGTGATCCATCGCTTCCAATACCGTGTATGGCTTTTGGCTGGTCGCAGCGTTGTCCAGATATACTAAGGGTTTGCCGTTGCTACACTCGGCGAGGATTGGGAAATCCTCTCGGATGCGATAGACATCGTACACCTCGCCGCCGGCGTAGCTTCGGTCACTTGCAATGCTCATGCTTTCTCGTGGATAACTCATCTCTAAAGTACCTCGCCCGTCGGCAGGCGTGTTCTGATCAGGTGTTCGAGACGTGCGCGAATCGGTGCGAGCCGCATGTGCGTGATGACATCATTGGCGAACGCGAAGGTTAATAAGGCGCGCGCCTCCGGCTCGGGAATACCGCGCGAGCGCAAATAGTAAAGCGTGTCTCTATCAAGCTGACCGACTGTGGCACCATGCGTACATTTCACGTCATCGGCAAAGATCTCAAGCTGCGGTTTGGGATCGGCTTCCGCATTAGGCGATAGCAGCAGATTGTGGTTAGCCTGTTCGGAATCCGTCAGTTGCGCATTCTTGTGCACGATGACTTTGCCATTGAACACGCCGCGCGACCAACCGTCCAACACACCCTTGTACAACTCGCGACTCACGGCGTGTGGTATTACGTGATCGATGCGCGTGTGATTGTCTACGTGCTGGCGGCCTTTTAGCACATAAAGGCCGTTCAATTCGCAGTGGGCGTTTTCGCCCTCCAAACGGGAATTGATGTCGTTTCGCACGAGGCGTCCACCAAACGCTACATTGTGCGACACGAAACGGCTGTCGCGGTGCTGTCGGACTTCGATAGTCCCAATGTGAAATGCCTTATCACTCTCCTGTCCCAGTTTGTAATGCTCGACCTTAGCATTTTCCGCTATAACGATTTCGGTCACGGCGTTGGTCCAATAGGATGCGCCATCAGCGCCTGTATAGTGCTCAATGACCGTCGCCTCGGCACCCGCTTCGGCGATGATGAGATTGCGAAGCTGCGCTGTTCCGCCGTCACCTGCACCGAGATACAGCACGTGAATCGGTTCCTCCACAACCACATCAGCCGGCAAGTGGATGTATACGCCGTCGCTCATCAGCATCGTGTTGATCGCCACAAAGGGATTGGCATCCATGTCCGCAAGGCGCGCCAGGTATAGCTCGAAGGTATCTACGTATCTCGGTAACGCCTGCTCTATCGGCTGCACAACCGTATCCACCGGCAATCCGCCGAGTTGGGATAGCTCCGCGATGTAGTGGCCGTCGACGAACACCAGCCTGTGGGTGTTTAAACCGCCAAACAGAGAGGCCTCGATATCCTGGGGCCGCCACGTAGACTGACCTTGGAGCGCGAGTTCAAATGCGCGCTTTTGAAGCGGCCGGGTATCGGTGTACTTCCAATCTTCCCAACGAAGGGTCGGGAAACCCTGTTTAACACAACTCGCAGCGGCACTATCGCGTAGGCGTTGAACCCAGGGGATACCGCTGCCGGGCAGGCTGCTGCGTCTGCTCCGAAGGGCTGACAGATAATCAGCCATTGGGCTCATATCATCGTTGCGGGACGCTTGCTGAATTGTGACGCTGCTCACGCCTACCCCCCCGCTGCTGCGGTCCGCGCGCTTAACCATCCATAGCCACTACGCTCCAACTCTTGTGCTAAGGTTTTGTCGCCTGACTTGGCGATACGACCTCCCGCCAGCACGTGCACATAATCGGGCTCGATGTAATTAAGCAATCGCTGATAATGCGTGACGAGAATGAATGCCCGCTCAGGCGTGCGCAGGCTGTTCACGCCGTCAGCCACGATCTTCAATGCATCGATGTCAAGCCCCGAGTCGGTCTCGTCTAAGATTGCGAGCTTAGGCTCCAGTACCGCCATCTGCAGGATCTCGTTGCGCTTCTTCTCGCCGCCTGAAAAACCTTCATTGACGGAACGATAGAGCAAGGCTTGATCCATCTTGGAGAGCTTCATCTTTTCCTTAACCGTATTCAACAGATCCATCGCATCCAGTTCGTCGTCGCCCTGCGCCTTGCGAATGGCGTTGAGCGCGGATTTCAGCAGATAGATATTGCTTACGCCCGGGATCTCGACCGGATATTGGAAAGCGAGAAATAATCCCTGCTGTGCCCGCTCCTCCGGCGATAGCTCCAACAGGTCCTGGCCCTCGAAGGTCACATGACCGGCGGTCACCGTGTAATTTTCTCGGCCGGCAAGCACCTGAGCGAGCGTGCTCTTGCCAGAGCCATTGGGGCCCATAATGGCGTGTACCTCGCCCGCATTTACATCCAGATCAATGCCCTTGAGGATTGCCTTGTCCTCGACCGAGACGTGCAGATTCCTGATTGAAAGCACTACAAATACCTCTTAATAACTCACCACAAAGACGCAGAGGAACCAAAAAACCCGGCTTTTTTTGCTTGGCTCTGCGCTTAAAACTTAACCAACGCTGCCCTCCAGGCTCACACCCAATAACTTCTGCGCCTCTACCGCGAACTCCATCGGGAGTTCCTGAAAGACCTCTTTACAGAAGCCGCTCACGATCATGGACACAGCATCCTCCGTGGAGATGCCGCGCTGGTTCAGGTAGAAAATCTGATCCTCGCCGATCTTCGACGTAGAGGCCTCGTGCTCGACCGTGGCCGTAGGATTTTTGACTTCCACGTAAGGGAAAGTATGTGCGCCGCATTTATCGCCGATTAGCATCGAATCGCATTGCGTGTAGTTGCGCGCGCGCTCGGCGCCCTTGGCGATCCTAACCAGCCCGCGATAAGAATTCTGTCCGTGACCGGCCGACAGACCCTTGGAGATGATGGTGCTCTTGGTGTTTTTGCCGATGTGGATCATCTTGGTGCCGGTGTCGGCCTGCTGATAATTGTTGGTCAGCGCCACCGAATAGAACTCGCCCACGGAGTTAGCACCAGTCAACACCACTGATGGATACTTCATGGTGATGGCCGAGCCAGTCTCTACTTGCGTCCAAGAAATCTTGGCGTTGCGGCCACGGCACTCGCCGCGCTTGGTTACAAAGTTGTAGATGCCGCCACGTCCTTGCTCGTCACCCGGATACCAATTTTGCACCGTGGAATACTTAATCTGGGCATCGTCAAGTGCTACCAATTCGACAACCGCCGCATGCAATTGGTTTTCGTCACGCTGTGGTGCAGTGCAGCCCTCAAGATAGCTCACGTACGCGCCTTCGTCTGCGATAATCAGCGTGCGCTCGAACTGACCCGTATTCTGGGCGTTGATGCGGAAATAGGTAGATAGCTCCATTGGGCAGCGCACGCCTTTGGGTACATACACGAATGATCCATCGGTAAACACCGCCGAGTTCAAGGCTGCATAGAAGTTATCCGTATGCGGAACCACTGAACCCAGATATTTCTGCACCAGCTGCGGATGATTCTGCACCGCCTCGGAGAACGAGCAGAAGATGACTCCACGTTCAGCGAGCTTCTTCCTGAATGTCGTGGCCACCGATACGCTGTCGAACACGGCATCAACCGCAACCCCAGCCAGTAGCTCCTGCTCTTCAAGCGGGATACCCAGCTTGTCGTAAGTTTCACGCAGCTTTGGATCGACCTCATCTAAGGACTTCGGCCGGTTCTTATCCTTCTTCGGCGCGGAGTAGTAGACGATCGCCTGATAATCAATGGACGGATAGTAGGTATTCGCCCATTTGGGCTCGCGCATCGTGAGCCAGTGTCTGTAGGCCTTGAGTCGCCAGTTCAGCATGAACTCGGGCTCGTTCTTCTTGGCCGAGATCAAACGGATGATGTCCTCGTTCAAGCCAGGCGGCACCGAATCGGCCTCGATATCCGTAAAGAAACCGTGCCGGTATTCGCGGCTGATTAGCTTGTCGATATCACGTGATGTTGCAGCCATTGCGCACTCCAAAAACTTAATGGAATAATGCTATATAGTTATCCAGCCTACTTGCTCGTTTAAAGCGCTGACGGTCTTGCTCGAACGGCTGGTATTGTGTCCTCTTGAGCGGGGGCGCTGCTTGCGGGTTGCGCCATCTCCGCTAGCGTGATTCCTTCCAATGTCGCCAATATGGCGCGATTGATCTTCAGCCAGTTGGGGCGAATCGGGCATACGCTTTCCTGGTGACATAATCCCGGGCTACTACTGCATTCGGTAAGCCCTATCGGACCTTCCAAGGCCTTGATGATCTCAGCTACCGATATCCTGTCAGGCGCCCGTGAAAGGCTGTAACCGCCGTTAACGCCGCGATAAGACGTAAGCAGCCCTTCCTGAGCCAGCAGCTTGAGCACCTTACTTACAGTCGGCAACGCGACATGAATCTGATCGGTAATCTCGCGCGCCGTGTGTAGCGCATCGGGCTTACGGGCCATGTATGTCATAATGACCGTCCCGTAATCAGTGAGCTTACTCAGTCGCAGCATGATCGCCTCAATAAATAGGACTAATATAGTACTATTTTGTTTCATGATTACAAGTCATTTCCGTGTGCGCTTTTTTATGGCCAAGCGCCCGATCTCTCGAGATCGATGACAACTCACCGCATGGTCATTTATTATCGCGACCGGCTGGATGTAACAAATCGTGCCGCCGACGAACTTAAACTTAAAAATCTCACCGCTTTAGATCCTTGCGCTAAGGCGTCGGATTCGGGTGTGTGCGCCCGGCAGCTCTGCTGCGCTTGTTTGGCGGTTCACCGTTGGCTTGCTGCCTTCGAATCGCTAAAGATACGATGAAGGCTTCGGAGCCACCCTTGTAAAAACGCCGTGCGTTGCCGGTAAGGCTCGATTTTCAGGCGACTCCAAATAATGTCCCCGTCGCTAAAAGACGACTGGCGTCCTGTTTGGCGTGGCACGCCACCTTAATGATGTCAAAGTCATTAACGGCCTGGGGTTTAAACGGCGCGCCTGCTTAAGATTGTCCGCCAGCTCGGGTGGACCTGCGCACTTTTGAGAACCAGCATCTTGAAGTGCTCGTGACCGTCCCTGATAGGCGCCTATTCGCGGTGTGGATACTCGGCCCTAGAACAAAGCTAAAGGGCACCAGCACCGCGGCTTGTCAATCATTACGTCCTCCACGCTTGCAAGCCGTTTAGTGCAGCACCAGGGTTGCCAGGCCGAGAAACGAGAAAAATCCCATCACGTCGGTAACCGTAGTGAGCACGACTGGGCCAGCCAAAGCCGGATCAATGCCGAGTCTGCGCATGATAAACGGGATACTGACGCCCGCCATGGCGGCGCATAACAGGTTGATGACCATCGCCGCCGCGATGATTGCGCCGATCTTCCAGCTTTTGAACCATAATACCGCGACCATCGCCACGATCAGCGCCCACATCATGCCGTTAATGGCCCCCACCGCCAGTTCCTTAATCATCAATAGACGCGCATTGCGTCGGCCCAACTGCCCCAATGCTAGACCACGAATTACCAGTGTAAGTGTTTGGTTACCGGCGTTACCGCCCATACTGGCTGCAATAGGCATCAACACCGCCAATGCCACAACTTTCTCAAGGGTGGCTTGAAACTGGCCAACCACCGATGCAGCCAGAAACGCCGTAATAAGATTTGTGCCTAGCCAAACAGCGCGACGGCGCGCGGCTGCCACTACGGGCGCGAAAATATCCTCTTCCTCAGTCAGGCCCACCGAGCTAAGCACCGAATGTTCCGCCTCCTCACGGATGACGTCCACCACATCGTCGACGGTGATGCGGCCCAGCAACTTGCCATGCTCATCGATGACCGGCGCTGATACCAAATCGCGATCCTCGAACAGCTTAGCAACTTGCACCGCCGGCATCTGCGCGGGAATTCCCTCCACGCTGTAGTCCATAACCTCTGCAACGGTAAGATCCGGATCGCGGCTTACGACCACTGAGAGCGGTAGTATTCCTAAGTAACGATCATAGCGATTGACCACGATCAGGCTGTCGAGCGATGCTGGAATATTGCTCTTCATACGTAGGTAACGCAGCACCACGTCGAGCGTGACATTGGCACGCACGGTCACCGTGTCGGTGTTCATCAGACCGCCCGCGGTGTCCTCGCCGTATGACAATACCGCCTCCAGTCGCTGGCGGTGTTGTTGATCCATGCCGGCCAAGGCCTGGCGCGTGACCGCGTCCGGCAGGTCTTGCAGTAGGTCCGCGAGATCATCGATGTCCAGTCCTTCCGTTGCGGACAACAGCGCCTCGTGATCCATCCCCTCGATCAGGCCAGCGCGCACCTCATCGCCCACGTGCAGCAATACCTCGCCGTGGTCGTTACGATCGACCATCTCCCAGACGATGCGGCGCGGCGAGGGCGGCAGTGACTCCAGCAGGTGAGCGATCTCGGCTGGGTGCAGGGCGGAGATGATGCCGCGCGCCTGCTTAAGCGTGCCGGACTCGAGCGCCTGAGTTAGGGCCTCAAGATGATTTTCCGCTCGCTGCTCTGGCACTACTTCGGCCATGATCCGCTTCCTGATCGGCTAAATTAAGAAATGGAATTCTTATGATATGTGGAAAAAGTCCTTGGAGTGTCTTGCCTTGCCTTTGATGTGAGGCAGGATCGCCCCACATCAAAGTCTGGTCCGTACTGGCTCAGCTTCCCTCCCGGTCTTGCTAGGCATGCCAGTCATGCCTTCTGCGCTGCGCAGTCCTACTTCGCTTGAAGTCCAGGACCTACTATCTCGGCTTAGTATCCTGCCGCGCCGGTCAGTCCAGGTACACCTTCCCCTGGTGGGCATTCGCCAACTTGCGGCTCACCCATGTAGGCCCATTCGCCCCGGCAGGATAATCCCGTGGCATTCACAGCTTTAGACGCTGCTCACCCCTAGGGGCTAGAGGCTGTTTTTCAAGTGGTCTCCAAGTGCGGCGTGAAGTGTAGCAGGCCCGACTGTTTTGAGCGACGCTCTTGCTGCGATCCTTAAGACGCGAGGATGTTGATCTGTCAGTAGCGCTATAGACGCTTGGATAGCGCTACGCCCTCGTGTTGAATCGGCTTATGGGCTGTGATGTACCACGGCCTTTTGGCCGCGATACGCCCTATTCCGCTTCCCCGAAGCGACGGTTGATCAGGGCCTCCAGTTCAGAGATCGCCTCATTCTCGTCACCGCCATGAGCATATAACGTGACGGTGCTACCCTTGCCTGCAGCTAGCATCATAACACCCATGATGCTCTTGCCGTTGACACGACGGCTACCCTTCTCAAGTTCGACTTCACTCTCGAAATGGGACGCCAGATTGACAAACTTAGCGGCCGCACGGGCATGCATGCCCAGTTTATTGATGATCGTAAGCTCTTTACTGACCATGCTGCTGATCCTCCGGCTCACAAAACAGGATGCCATCGTGACCGCCGCTTAACGCCTTATTGACCATCTCGTGGAGATTACAACCCGGATAATTCAAGACCCGTACCAGCATCGGCAGGTTTATGCCGGCAACGACCTGTACCTGTGGATGATCCAACAGCCGAGTGGCGATGTTGCTGGGCGTGGAACCATACATATCGGTCAGCACCAACACGCCGTCGCCATGGTCCAACTCATCGCGCAAGTGCAATGCCTGTCGTAACACGCTGTCTGGATCGCTTTTCTGAGACACTTCAAGATAAGCCGTTTGCAGCGGACAAAAACCTAGTACCGAAGTCGTGGTACTGAGCAGTTGTTCGCCGATGCGCCCATGCGTGATGATGAGTAAGCCTACGGACATGATTTCTCTAAACGTTGGAAACGCTGGTATCCGCGGGATAGGCATCTGCATTGAACGAATTGTAGGAGATCACTGGAGCTCCCGATGACGAACTGACACATTCTCATGACCTGCTTCCTTGAAGTAGGCGGCCAGGCGCTCAGCCAGATATACAGAGCGATGGCGGCCACCGGTACACCCTATCGATATACTTAAATAGCTGCGATTCTCTGCCTCGTAGCACGGTATCCAGCGCGTCAGGAAATCTCGTATCGAAAGCAGCAATTCTTCTACCTCGCTATGATGACGTAGATAATCGATTACCTGCGAATCGCGACCCGTTAAATCGCGCAGTTCAGGCTCCCAATGGGGATTGGGGAGGCAACGCGCGTCAAACACATAGTCGGCATCTGGCGGTACGCCGTGTTTGTAACCAAACGACTGAAACAGCAAATATAATGATGAATTGACGCTGGTGCGTATGCGCTCCCTGATCAGCGCGCGCAATTGATGCACGTTAGTACGGGTAGTATCAATTTTCAGATCCGCCCGCGACGCAATAGCTTCTAGCAAGGAACGCTCCAGATGAATGGCCTCGACCAACGGTAGACCCTCGCGCGTTAACGGATGTTTGCGTCGCGTTTCGCTAAACCGTGTAATGAGGGTCTCGACGTCAGCCTGTAGAAAGATAATCTCCACGTCTAAACCGCTGGATTCTATCTCAGCTACGATCTGGGGAAAGCGCGCTAAGTCCTCAATGCCGCTTCGGGCGTCGATGCCCACGGCGGCCTTGTCATAGAGCTTAAGCCCTGGACTCAAGAGTTGCTTCACAAAGGCCGGCAGCAATCCCATGTGGAGGTTATCGATGCAATAGAAATCCTCATCCTCTAAGGTGTGCAGGGCGACCGACTTTCCTGATCCGGATAGGCCACTGATAATAAGAAGCTTCATGCTACCAATAAGAGATTCCTTAAGTCATTACCGGGCCAAATGTGCGTGAATGTATGCATGATGATTACGTCTCTGACATCGCAGGTGGCAGACGACGCAAAGCAGCTTAAGCCGAGCTCCGCCTTAGCCTTAATACAGCCTGCGCCTCAGCCCATGAGACGCCTTTGGCGGGCACCAAGATCCTCTCCCGCATTATAACCGTTCAACCTCAGCAGGTGATTGCGCACGGCTGCCTCCACCAGCACCGCCAGGTTACGGCCCGGCGCCACCGGTAGGGTAAAAACCGGTATGTCCAATCCCAAGATATTGCGTGACTGCTGCTGATCCTTGAGCCGATCCTCGAATGGTGTGTTGTCGTTGGGACGTGCATGTTTTAGATGGATGATCAGCCGCAGATACTTACTCTTTTTGATGACGCTGTCGCCATACATGGCGCGTATGTTAAGCACGCCTAAACCCCGCACTTCCAGAAAGTCCTGAATTAGTGCGGGACATGTACCATTGATAATATCAGGCGCAATGCGGGCGAACTCCGGCGCGTCGTCTGCGACGAGACGATGACCGCGCGTGATCAGCTCCAGCGCCAACTCGCTCTTGCCAACTCCGCTCTCGCCGGTCAACAGCACACCAATGCTCAACACCTCCATGAAAACACCATGCAGCGTGACCCTATCGGCCAGCTTGTGTGTAAAGTAATAACGCAGATCATTTATCAGCTCATTACTAGAAACTGGCGACTGCAACAGTGGTACTTGATGCCGGTCGGCTAAACTTAAGATCTCGTTGGGCGGCTCGCATTCATCAGCAAGTAAAATAACAACCGGATCGCCCTCGACTAACTGCTGGTAGGCATCCTGCCGCCAATTGGGCCGCAAGTTGCTAAGATAAGTCAGTTCAGTCCTGCCAAGCACCTGCACTTGATTGGCATGAATTAAATTGAAATGCCCAACCAGTCCTGGATTGCCGCGTGCGGTGCTGTTTTGTACAAAACTACGTTCAGCACCGCTCTTACCGGCCAACCAGACCAGCTGTAGGCGATTTACCAGATCTTCGAACAGTATCTGGACGGTCAGCGATTCAGTCATCGAATTTCACGTGTCCCGCGCATCTGGTCCGTGTCGCTAACAACAGCGCCAGCGGGTATGCCTCAACGGTCCCCGATATACCACCAAGCGGTGATTCGGCGTATGCTCACTTATTGCAGCAATCGGCGTTATACATATGGTCCGACTTGCGCCCGACAACTAGCCTTCATCGACAACAATCAGGAATTATTGCGGTGCGAACCCTCGACCCGATGGTGATCTCTGAGTTTCTCTTTATGTTTGACAATCTGACGATCGAGTTTGTCCACCAGACAATCGATCGCGGCATACATATCCTCTTGGACATCGTCGGCGAATAATCGATTGCCACTGACGATCATTGCCGCCTCTGCTCTATGTCGGAGCTTTTCAACCGTTAGGATGACGTGGGTGTCGATCACGTGGTCGAAATGCCGCTTTAATCTTTCAAACTTACCGTGGACGTAATCGCGCAGTGCAGGGGTGATGTCAAGATGATGCCCAGTCAGATTGATCTGCATAATGAAACTCCTTCTTGTTGATTGGACGTTAGCTTTCCTAACACGAAACCGCACTTATCGCAGACGCCCAGCGTGCGATACTGTAGCGCGTCGCAGCATCACGGCCGCAATTGTCACCTCTGCTGAGTCATCCCGGTGCGCATCCCTCATTGGCCGATAACGCACAAGGTCTATTGCGTGAGCTCCTCTAGGTCAGACGTTTGCGTTCGTTGGAGGGAGGAATAAGCATAGCCTCTCGGTATTTAGCCACCGTTCGCCGCGCCACATTAATGCCTTTGGTGACCAGCAGAGATGCGATTTTACTGTCGCTGAGCGGCTTGCTGGGATTCTCCTCTGTGATCAGTTGTTTGATCATGGCGCGAATGGCGGTGGCCGAGCAAACGCCACCATCCACTGTGCTCACGTGACTGGAAAAGAAGTATTTGAATTCGAATATTCCGCGTGGCGTATGCATATACTTATGTGTGGTTACGCGTGAGATGGTAGACTCGTGCATATCGAGCTGCTCGGCGATATCGCGCAGCACCAGCGGTTTCATGGCTTCAGGGCCGTAGTCAAGAAAGCCTCGTTGATGCTCAACGATCGCAGTCGCCACTCGGAGCAAGGTCTCGTTACGACTCTGCAAGCTCTTGATAAACCAGCGGGCCTCCTGCAGCTGGTTGCGCATGTAGGTATTATCGGCGCTGTTATCCGCGCGCCTGACCATGCCGGCGTACAGCGGATTGATGCGCAAACGCGGCGCGGTATCCGGATTGAGTTCAACACGCCATGTACCTTGATATCGATAAACGCTGACATCTGGCACGATGTATTCAGGCGTGCGGCTGCTGATAAGTGAACCAGGGCGCGGATTGAGTGTTTGGATCAGCTCTGCTACCCGATGCAACTCGGACTCAGACAGCTTCATGCGTCTTGTAAGTTGCTTGAAATTGCGCGCTGCTAGCAGATCCAGGTGTTCGGCGACCAACTGCTTGGCCTCCGCCAACCATGGAGTGTCGGGAGATAACTGTTGTAGTTGGATGCTTAAGGATTCGGCCAGGTTGCGCGCGCCACAGCCGACAGGATCAAAGCGCTGTACCAGATGCAGCACGGCCTCTACCTCATCGAGATCGAGGCTAAAATCCTTGGCCAAGTTGGCATGGATGGCCTCCAGCGGCTCCGTAAGGTACCCGTCATCGTCGATGGCATCAATGATCGCCATAGCGATGGCCCGATCTGTGTCGCTCATTTGTGTCAGCCGCATCTGCCACAGCAAATGCTCGCGCAGCGTCTCCTGTGCTCCGCTCTGATTCTCAAACAGATCCCTGCTGCCCTCGTCAGGTGCGCCACCGTAAAGATTGGGCGTGTCATAGACGTCGTCCCAACTGCTGTCCACAGGCAATTCGTCTGATGATTCCTGTGAGTCGCTTAAGGAGTTATGCAGTATATCCTCGCCATTGCCGGCCGCCTGTTCCTGCATGGCTTCTGTTGTGTCCGCGCCGTTTGCGGCCTCTTGACCTACGACCGCATCCTCGGCCTCATCCTCAATGGTCTCCAGCATAGGGTTGCTTTCGAAGTTCTGCTGGATTTCAGCCTGCAGTTCTAGAGTGGACAACTGCAACAGGCGAATAGCCTGTTGCAGCTGAGGCGTCATAGTGAGCTGCTGCCCAATACGTAGTTGGATGGATGGCTTCAACATCGGTCAACCCACAGTTCAGCTCGCCCTGCAATCACGGCAAAGGGCATTATCGCGTATAGCAAACACAGATCTTCCGCTACGGCGTACCGGCTCTCGCGCTTTGGGATATCTCCTACATAATTCAGTATAGAACACAGCATCATATTGTACCTGCAACTAAGACTGTCAATTGTACTTGATGATTTTATTGCGATATGCATTTTGCTCAGCATTGCTGTAGATACAAGCACTGACGAGGCATGACTGTTACTTACGCGCACCACTAAAGCCTGAAATGCTCACCTAAATACACCTCACGCACGTGCGCGTTGGTAAGAATTTGCTCGGGCGTACCCTCGGCAATGATCCGGCCATCACTGAGGATATAAGCACGCACGCAGATTCCTAATGTCTCGCGGACGTTGTGATCGGTGACCAATACCCCAATCCCCCGCTCCTTCAAATGACTCACTGTCCGCTGTATGTCCAGCACCGAAATGGGATCGACGCCGGCGAAGGGTTCATCCAAGAGGATAAAGTCAGGGTCCATCGCCAGCGCGCGGGCGATCTCAACCCGTCGCCGCTCGCCCCCCGATAGACTAATGCCAAGGCTGCCGGCGATGTGGCCGATCTGGAATTCATCAAGCAGCCGCTCCTGTCGTTGCATGCGTTGGCTGCGGTTCAGATCGCGCCGCGTCTGCAATATCGCTTTAATATTGTCGGCCACGTTGAGCTTGCGAAATACTGATGCCTCTTGCGGCAGATAGCTGAGCCCCAAGCGTGCCCTGACGTGCATGGGAGCACGGGTGATGTCCCGCTCGTTTAGCCTTATCGTGCCCCGGTCGCAACGTACCAGGCCCACCAGCATGTAAAAACAGGTGGTCTTGCCGGCGCCATTGGGCCCCAGAAGACCAATAATCTCGCCGCTGTTCACTTGAAGTGCGACGTCATCGACGACCTGTCGGCTCTTGTACCATTTGGCAAGGTTTGCCGCGCGCAGCGAGCTCATTGAATCGTCGCCGCCTGTCCAGCGTGCGACTCCGGCACCAAAGTCATCTTCACCCGCCCTTTGCCTTGCAAAGCGCCAGCATCGGTGACCTGCCGAACGATATGGTACACGATCCGCTGGGCCGCAAAGCGGTTGGGGCCACGCAGCAAGACCGCATCTCCGAGCAGGATAATCAGATGCCTATCAGGCTCGTATACCATGTGCCGAGCCTCGGCCGTGATTTCTTCTCCGCTGTCGGTGAGTTGGCGGAATGTACTCATTGCGTCCTTGTTGTTGCTGTGGGCGATAAGCTTTAGCAAGTCTCGGCCTGGTGCGATGGCCGTCACCTTGTCTGCGGTAAGCATCATATTGCCCTGGGTGATCCGCACATCGCCCAGATAAATACCTATACCCGTTTTATCGTTCAGCTGCGCGGAGTCCGCCTCCACATGCACCAGTTGCTCTGCGTTGCCGGATTTGGCGAACACGGACACCGGCAATAGCAGCGCACCGACGAGTAGTGCGTACATCAGCTTAAGCTTAAGGCACATAGGTGCTTCGCACTCGCGACTTTAGATCCAAGGTACCGGTGGCCAAATCAAGCATCATGCCCACTCCCGCCAACTGTCGTTTACCGTTGATCGCACGCACAGGCGCATTGGTGCGCGCCGCTTTGGCATCGGGAAATACGGTTAGATCGCGGGTCCTTACCATGAGCCGAGCACGATTAGCATGTGGAGGCCTTACCATTTCGACCTCACCGGGTAGCCACACGCGCTCACCGCGGGCGGTAACCCTGGCCCGCCGCGCGCGTAGTTCTACTGGCGGCCCATCATCGCGGAACAACCAGACATGGGGCGAGATGAGCCATGAACTGTCGTCGGCTGGGAAATGCATCATGCGCGGCGCTTTGATCCGATAGCGCGGCACCCCATCGATGTCCATCGTGGTCAGCACAACCGCGCTGAAAGCATAATCAGGCTTACTTGATGTTTGTGCCTCCTGCGCGCGCCGCAGGTTTTCTTGCAGGTCGCGCAACCACTCGGTTAGGCCGACGGCGGCTCCGATCAACGCAACCATCATCAGCAACCGCAGCATCACGTCAGATAATGGCGCATGGCCTCATCCAACGAACCTTGCGCTTGTAAAATCAGTTCGCACACCTCGCGCACCGCACCACGACCACCAGGATTCGCCGTCGTCCAATGCGCGTGGCGCTTGACCAGGGAATGAGCATCCTGCACGGCAATAGCCAGCCCGACGCGCCTCAATAGCGGAATATCGACCACGTCATCGCCGACGTAAGCAGTCTCTGATGCCGAGATCGCCAGCCGTGCGAGGAGTTGCTCGAAAGCGGGTAGTTTTTCGCGATGGCCTTGCAATACGTGCTCAATACCTAGTTCGGCCATGCGCCGTGCCACGACCTTCGAATCGCGGCCGGTGATGATCGCGATGATCACGCCATAGTGCTGGAGCATGCGCAGGCCATGGCCGTCTTTAGTGCTGAAGGCCTTGTATTCCTGACCATCGTCGCCGATGAACAAGGTCCCGTCGGTCAACACGCCGTCAACATCAAAGACGGCGAGTCTAATATTCGCGGCGCGCTGGCTTATCTCCTCCATTAAAGCACACCCGCCCGTAGCAAATCATGCACATTCAACGCGCCGATCAACATCCCCTGATCGTCGACGACTGGCAGCGAGTTGATCTTGTGGTCCTGCATCATCTTCAACATCTCGGCGGCGAGTTGCTCTGCGCGCGCGGTCTTGCACTCGCGCGTCATAACCTCCTGTACCTCTGTGGCATGAATATCTATGGCTCTATCGAGTGTGCGGCGCAGGTCACCGTCGGTGTATACGCCAATTACCCTTCTATTCCCATCGACTACGGCCGTCATGCCTAAGCCCTTGCGCGTGATCTCAACGAGCGTATCTGAAAGCAAGGCATTTGGCTTCACCGCCGGCACTCGATCGCCTGTTTGCATGATATCGCCGACGTGCAACAACAGACGCTTTCCTAGGCGTCCGGCAGGATGCGATCGGGCAAAATCATCGGCGCTGAAACCGCGCGCCTGCAAAAGTGCGATCGCCAGTGCGTCGCCCATAGCGAGCAGCGCCGTGGTGCTGGCAGTGGGCGCTAGGCCTAAGGGACAGGCCTCTTTTCGCACGCTGACGTCTAGATTCACAGTGGCCACCTGCGCGAGGCTAGAATTGGGATTGCCGGTCATGCTAATCAAGGGCACGCCTAAGCGCTTGATAAGCGGCACGATGACGCGCAATTCGTCTGTCTCACCGGAATTGGACATGACTATAACCACGTCCTTGGCCGTCACCATGCCAAGATCACCGTGGCTGGCTTCGCCAGGATGGACATAGAACGCCGGGCTACCGGTGCTGGCCAAGGTCGCCGCGATCTTCCCGCCGATGTGGCCCGACTTTCCCATACCCATAACCACGATGCGTCCCTCGCAGGCCAGCAGGTATTTGCAAGCGCGCACGAAGCTATCGTCAATCCGCGCCTTGAGATCACTCACGGCCGCCGCCTCGGTTTCGACCACCGCCAGTGCGAGCGTGCGAATCTGTGATGAATCAATGGACATCGTGGCAGGCATTATAAGTGCAAACGCAGGCCGTTGCGCGCCGAGCCACGACCATGCTTCTCGCCGCATAAGGTTCAGCCGTGGCGCTGACGGTTGAAAGATTTCGTTTACCGCCAATAGCATATATCATCCGCTTTTTGCTTGCATGGACTCGATCATCGACACCAACACACCCCACGCTCGCTCACTAGTGGAGATCCGCGATCTGCATTTTGCGCACGGTGAGCGAAAGATTTTTAATGGTCTCAGCCTGGATATCGCGCGCGGCCAAGTCACTGCCCTTATGGGGCCCAGTGGCACCGGCAAGACCACGCTGTTGAAGCTAATTGGTGGCCAATTGCGGCCTTCTTGCGGCACCATTCACGTCGACGGCCAGAATGTACACAAGTTGCGCCGCAAAGCCCTTTATGAACTGCGCAAGCGGATGGGCATGCTGTTTCAAAGCGGGGCGCTTTTGACCGATATCAACGTGTTCGACAACGTAGCCTATCCGCTGCGCGAACATACGCGTCTACCTGAGGCATTAATCCGCGACGTGGTGCTGATGAAGCTTGAGGCAGTGGGGCTCAGGGGCGCGCGCGACTTGATGCCGAGTGAACTGTCCGGCGGCATGGCACGACGGGTGGCTCTGGCGCGCGCCATCGCACTGGATCCCATGATGATCATGTACGATGAGCCTTTCACGGGACTCGATCCGATCACCAAAGGCACCATTGTGACCCTCATCAGCGAGCTCAACGAAACCTTAGATGTAACCAGCGTGGTGGTCTCTCACGATGTCGAAGAGACTTTAAGCATCGCGGACCATGTTTATGTCATCGCGGAAGGCCGGCTCATCGAGTCCGGTACGCCATCCGGCTTACGCGGCAGTTCTTCAGCCTGGGTGCAGCAGTTCATGCAAGGTCAGCCGGACGGACCGGTGCCTTTTCACTACGCGGCTTGCGATTATGCGGAAGATCTGTTTGCGGGGTTTGCTAAGTGATCGGTGCAATTCAAAGCCTGGGACGCTGGGGCTTGGGCGTCTTCGAACGCCTCGGCCGCGGCATTATGTTCCTGGTGCGGGTACTGCTGGGTCTCGGTAACCTCGTCACACGGCCAGTCTTGATTATCCGTGAGTTGTATTCGGTCGGCGTCCTGTCGTTCTTGATTATCCTGGTGTCTGGCCTGTTCGTGGGCATGGTTTTGGGTCTGCAAGGTTATGTAACCCTATCCAGATTCGGCGCCGAGAGTTCTCTGGGCGTGGTCGTGGCCTTGTCACTGGTGCGCGAGCTAGGACCGGTGGTAACCGCCTTACTCTTCGCCGGGCGCGCGGGTTCGGCGCTGACCGCCGAGATCGGACTCATGAAGGCGACTGAGCAGTTGTCGGGCATGGAAATGATGGCGGTCGATCCGATCAAACGGGTGGTAGCGCCGCGATTTCTCGCCGGATTCATCGCTATGCCGTTGCTCGCTGCCATCTTCAGCGCGGTGGGCGTGTATGGTGGAATGTTCGTGGGCGTAGGATTGTTGGGTGTAGACTCAGGCTCATACTGGTCGCAGATGCAGGCGACAGTGGATCTGCACAATGATATCTTAAACGGCGTGATTAAGAGCTTGGTATTTGGCTTTGTCGCGACGTGGATCGCGGTTTACGAAGGCTACGATGCCACCCCGACTTCCGAGGGCGTGAGTCGCGCCACAACGCGCACCGTCGTAAACACCGCGCTGGCTGTGTTGGGGTTGGACTTTATCTTGACGGCACTGATGTTCGGCAATCCGCGTTAATGATGGCTAAAGATTGCAATCGCTTTCAAGTTAAACGCTTAAAGGTTGTAAATGAATAGGCGAGCAATAGAGATTGTGGTGGGGTTATTCGTGGCGGCGGGATTTGCCGCGTTGTTTGTGCTCGCCATGCAGGTCAGTAACTTAAATCAACTGAACACCAGCGGCGGCTATCACGTAACCGCATTTTTTCAGAATATCGGCGGGCTCAAAGTCGGGGCGCCGGTAACTATCTCGGGCGTGACCATCGGGCGAGTATCCAGCATCTGGTATAACCCTAGGCAGTATGAGGCCGAGGTGAAGATGGACATCGCACCCTCGCAAAACTATCTTCCCAAGGATACCAGCGCGAGTATCTATACCCAAGGCCTGCTGGGAGAACAATACATCGCACTCGAACCAGGTGGTTCGCTTCAGAATCTAAAAGATGGTGATGTGATCCACTATACCCAATCCGCATTGGTGCTGGAGGAGATCGTCGGTAATCTGCTTGCCCGCATGACGACGAAATGAAACAATCACCTGGTGCAAGGTTCACATCCACGACCATCAGTCACATGTAAATGTTTACACGAAGATCGACAATGACGGCGCTGCTGACCGGCGTACTGATATTGGTAGTGGTGCCAGGGGCTATCGTCTCAGCCGCTGCGAAAAGCCCGCAGGAAATCGTGCAGGACACTTCGGATAAGGTGCTTAAGATCATCAATAACAGAGGGAAAGAATTAGAGAAAGATGCCGAGGCTCGCATTAAACTCATCAATAAAATTCTTATGCCAGCCATCGATTTCCAGGCGTTCTCACAGCTTGTGCTAGGCGTGAACTGGCGCACCGCCACGCCTGAACAACGCAAGCGTTTCATGCAGACCTTTAAGCATATGCTGGTGCGCACCTATACCAAATCACTATCCGACTATGCCGGCACCGAAGTAACCGTCCTGCCGCCGCGCGGTGAGCAAGGCGACGAGTACCGCACCGTGTATACTGAGATTCGCACAGGCCAAAGCCAAGCGCCGCTTAGGGTCAACTATAGCTTTAGATTCACTGATGGTCACTGGAAGGCTTATGACATGACCATTGATGGCTTGAGCCTGGTGAAGAACTTCCGCACAAGCTTTGACAATGAGATAGAACGTAATGGGCTGGATGCTTTGATCGAACGCCTGGAGCGTGGTGGGCAGGGTTTGGCACCCAAAGCGCCACATTGAAGGCCAGACTTGAAGTGCGCGGCAATGGCCACTTTGCCGTCGAGGGTGAGTTGAGTTTTGCCACCGTCCCTGGCTTATGGGATCAATCCCGACGGTTGTTTGCAAACGCGCCCAAGTCGATGAACATCGATCTTGCTGCCGTCAAGCGTGCTGATAGTGCGGGCTTGGCATTATTGGTAGCCTGGACCCGCCAGGGCCGCATTGACGCGAAATCTATTCGCTTGATCAACGCGCCCGGACAAATTATGGCCTTAGCGGAAGCGAACAAGCTCACGCATTTGTTACCGTTACAAGCCGCGGGATAGCATAATAAACAGCGCACTGATGGCGCAGTCAGTACGTTAAACAAGAACATTCGCTTGTGGAAAAACTGCTTATCACCGGAGGCCGCCCCTTGCAGGGAGAGGTTCGCATCTCCGGTGCCAAGAATGCCGTATTGCCGATCTTGGCTGCCGCTTTGCTGGCCGACAGCCCCATGCGTGTCGGCAACGTGCCGCACTTGCACGATGTCACCACGACCATGGAGTTATTGGGGCGCATGGGCGTATCGCTCATGGTTGACGAGCGCATGAACATCGAGGTGGATACCTCGACGATCGAAACCTTCTTTGCGCCATACGAGCTGGTCAGAACCATGCGTGCCTCGATCCTGGTGTTGGGTCCGCTCTTGGCACGGTTCGGACGAGCGGAGGTTTCGCTCCCGGGTGGCTGCGCGATTGGTACGCGCCCGGTTGATCTGCATCTGCACGGCCTTGCTGCTATGGGCGCCACCATTGACGTCGAAGGCGGCTATATTCGCGCGCGCGCCGCAAAACTTAAGGGCATAAACCTGGTCATGGACAGCGTGACAGTGACTGGCACAGAGAATCTGATGATGGCCGCCACGTTAGCACGGGGAAGCACCGTGATAGAAAACGCGGCGCGCGAACCAGAGGTCGCTGATCTGGCGAATTGCCTTAATGCGATGGGGGCCCAGATTACGGGCGCCGGCAGCGATACGCTGATAATAGAGGGGGTAAGATCACTGCACGGATGCCATTACGACGTGCTACCCGACCGCATCGAGACCGGCACGTTCCTAGTCGCCGCGGCGATTACTGGCGGTAAAGTGCGGCTAAAATCCACGCAACCTAAGCTGTTGGATGCGATATTGCAAAAGCTCGAGGAGGCAGGTGCGGCGCTCAGCACCGGCCCCGATTGGATCGCGCTGGACATGCGCGGCAAGCGCCCTAAGGCAACGGACATTCATACCGCGCCTTATCCCGCGTTTCCTACCGACATGCAGGCACAGTTCACTGCACTCAATGCAGTTGCCGAGGGCGGCGGCGTGGTGACCGAAACGATTTTCGAAAACCGCTTTATGCACGTGCAAGAGATGCAACGCATGGGCGCCAATATTCGCGTGGAAGGCAACAGCGCTATCATCCGCGGCGTCAAACAGCTAAAGGCTGCGCCAGTGATGGCAACCGATTTGCGCGCCTCTGCCAGCCTGATCCTGGCGGGCTTAGTCGCGAAGGGCGAAACCATGGTGGATCGCATCTATCATATCGATCGCGGTTATGAATGCATTGAAGAAAAGCTCGCCGCGCTAGGCGCGAATATCCGGCGCGTGCCGTCGTGAGACTTTCAGCGACGATGGCCGGAGATAAACATCCTTCGCGCCGCCAAGAAGTGCAGCGATGCGGAATACGTAAGGACGCAAGGATTCGTAATTGTTCGACACCGATGCCTGAGACATTAACCATCGCCCTGCCCAAAGGTCGTGTTGCCGAAGAGAGCTTGCCGCTCTTGGCCGCCGCTGGCATTGTGCCGGAAGAAGACCCACGCGACAGTCGTAAGCTGATCCTGAGTTCGAATGTCGCCGATATTAGGCTCGTCATCGTGCGCGCCGCTGATGTGCCGACCTATGTCCAATACGGTGCCGCAGAGCTCGGTGTCACGGGCAAGGACGTGCTGATGGAGCACGGCGGGGAAGGTATGTATGAGCCGCTGGATCTAGGTATTGCCCGCTGCCGGATGACAGTGGCAGGCAAAAAAGGCGCGCCGCCGGTAGAAGGCCGTCTGCGGATAGCGACCAAATACATCAATTGCACGCGCCGTTACTACGCCGAACAAAGCAAGCAGGTGGAAATCATCAGGCTCTACGGCTCCATGGAACTGGCGCCGCTGGTGGGGCTTGCGGATTGCATCGTGGACTTGGTCGATTCTGGCAACACGCTAAAAGCGAACGGTTTGGTTCCGCTAGAGCACATCGCGAATATCAGCGCGCGCTTGATTGTTAACAAAGCGGCCATGAAAATGAAGCATATGCGGATCAAGCAGTTGATTGAACTGATCCGAGCGGCGCTTTAATCGGACTGTTTAGCAGAGGATTTTTATTATCGCCATGAAATATGAAACTGACGACCTGCGTATCAGTCACATATGCGAGCTGATCTCGCCGCAGGAGTTACGCAGCGAATTGCCCATTACCGAGCAAGCAGCCAAGACCGTGTATGAGACGCGCCAACAGATTCATCGTCTGTTGCACGGCCAAGACGATCGGTTGCTAACGGTCGTGGGACCTTGTTCGATCCACGATCCGAGGGCTGCGCTCGATTATGCGCGGCGGCTGCAACCCTTTCGCGAGCGCTTGGCGTCTGAGTTGCTGATCGTAATGCGGCTCTATTTCGAAAAACCCCGTACCACGGTCGGCTGGAAGGGACTGATCAACGATCCGAATTTGGACGGCAGTTTTGAAATCAACAAGGGATTGCGTCTGGCACGCAAGCTGCTGCTGGATTTAAACAATATGGACATGCCTGCCGGCACCGAATACTTAGACGTCATCAGCCCGCAATACGTAGCTGACCTCGTCAGTTGGGGTGCCATCGGCGCGCGCACCACGGAAAGCCAGGTGCATCGCGAACTGGCGTCGGGGCTGTCATGTCCGGTAGGCTTCAAGAATGGCACTGGCGGCAACGTGCAAATTGCGGTGGATGCCATTCGCTCGGCCTCTCAGCCGCATCATTTCTTATCACTGACCAAGGCTGGGCACTCGGCCATCTTTTCAACTACCGGCAATCGCGACTGCCACCTCATCTTGCGCGGCGGCAAGGACACGAACTACGATCCGGATAGTATCGGTGAAGCTGCGCGTAGACTCGAAAGTGCAGGTCTATTAGCGCGCATCATGGTGGATTGCAGCCACGCTAATAGCCGTAAGCAGCATCAAAATCAGCTAGAGGTCGGCCAAGTGCTAAGCGAACAGATCGCCGCCGGCGACCAGCGCATTGCCGGCATCATGATAGAGAGCCATCTCGTAGCCGGACGGCAGGATGTTGTCGAAGGCAAGCCATTGACCTACGGACAGAGCATCACTGACGCCTGCCTCGGCTGGGATGATACACACCCGCTGCTGAATCGCTTAGCACAAGCCGTTAGAACCCGACGTTCGCGCCTGCGGGCGAGCGCCTGAATATCCGAGCCTTGGAATGCTCGAGATACAGCGCTTAGACACCGCCACGGCGGATTTCCAGACACGTTTTAATAAGCTGCTCGCGGTAGGCCAGGCGACAGAAAGCGAAGTGCGAGACAGGGTAGCGGCGATCGTCGCCGATGTGCGCGCCCGTGGCGATCAGGCATTGCTTGAATACACCCGTCAATTTGACGGCTTTGAGGTCGCGCGGGCCAGCGAGCTCGAAATACCGCGCACGCGCCTGCAAACTGCCTTGGACGCGCTACCTGCCGCGCAACGGCAAGCGCTGGAGACGGCGGCAGAGCGTCTGACCGCGTATGCTCAACATCAGAAGTTGACCGCCTGGGAATACACCGAGGCCGACGGCACGCGCCTAGGTCAAAGAATCACACCGCTAGATAAGGTAGGCCTCTATGTACCGGGCGGCAAGGCAGCTTATCCATCTACCCTGTTGATGAACGCGATTCCCGCTCGAGTTGCGGGCGTGAGCGAGCTCATCATAACCGTGCCCACCCCGCGGGGCGAAGCGAACGATTTGGTGTTGGCGGTGGCGGCCTTCGTCGAGGTCGAACGCGTGTTTACCGTCGGCGGCGCGCAGGCAATCGCAGCGTTTGCCTACGGCACGGAAACTATCCCGAAGGTCGACAAGATTGTCGGTCCAGGCAACATCTATGTCGCCACCGCCAAGCGGGAAGTATTCGGCGCGGTCGGCATCGACATGATTGCCGGCCCCAGCGAGGTGGTGGTGATATGCGACGGCCAACCTGCTCCCGATTGGATCGCCGCGGATCTATTCGCGCAGGCCGAACACGATGAATTCGCCGGTGCGATGTTACTGTGTCCGGATGCCGCCTACATCGAGCGCGTGACCACGGCCATGGAGGCGTTGCTGCCGTGCATGCCGCGCGCCGATATTATCCGCGCTGCCTTGCGCAATCGAGGCGCGTTGATCCGGGTGCGCAACTTGGACGAGGCTCTACATCTTGCCAACTTAGCCGCACCCGAGCATCTTGAACTTGCAGTCGCCGATCCTGACGCACTAGTCGAGCAAATACATCATGCCGGCGCCATCTTCATAGGCTCGCATAGCCCAGAGGTGCTGGGTGATTACTGCGCAGGCCCCAACCATGTCCTGCCGACCGCGCGCACTGCGCGCTTTTCATCGCCGCTCGGCGTGTATGATTTTCAAAAGCGCATCAGCTTGGTTGGCTGTTCCCGTCAAGGCGCAGCTCGGCTGGGACAAACCGCAACCGTGTTGGCGCGGGAAGAAGGATTAGTTGCGCATGCGCACTCGGCAGAGCTGCGGATGGGAGATGGACGTTAACGCTCGTGCGCGCCAGACAAGTTGCTACGGCCGCAAAGCTGTCAGCACCAACTGTACGCGCGCATCAGCGCTGGCGTCGAACCTGATCCGGCGCGCATGCCAGCCATGCCAGTCGATTTGCCGCGCCTGCATTAGGCGATCAAATCCAGCACGTGATGCATGTCCCGCACGATCGCTCTACAGAGCCGTATGATCACGTCGCCCGGTTACTACCAGGTCCGCGCAGGACTGCCTTATCATTGCGGCGCTTAGACCAACACCTGCGGTTTACAAAGAAGCGAGTAACCTGCGCATGGCCCTTACTTCAAGAATACAGTAGTTCAGCTTTATGGTGACGGATATCGGCTGCGGATGCGGTGACATTTGGGCCCGCCGGATGTGTCCGGTTCAAGGGCTCTCGTCTGCCGTGCGCATCGGTGTCACAATATGTAAACGCAAGATATCCTATCGTGAGTAGAATGTGGATGGCAGTCGCGCGTGACGAACTTGTCAGTTACACCAATAGACTCCTCGATATCAGCACTTTTAAGGATTATTGTCCAAATGGCTTACAGGTCGAAGGCCGTGGCGAGGTGAGAAAGCTGATCAGCGGGGTTACCGCTAGCCGCAGGCTAATCGAAGCCGCTATAGACAGGCGTGCTGACGCCTTACTGGTACATCACGGCTACTTTTGGCGAGGCGAAGGATTGAGCATAACCGGCGTCAAGCGCGAACGCCTGCGGCAACTGCTCGTCCACGACATCAATCTGCTGGCCTACCATCTGCCATTGGATGCTCATCCGGAACTGGGCAATAACGTACAACTGGCACGTCTTCTCGGTCTGACTATCGCAGGTAACTTGGACCCGTATGCCCAGCCCACCATAGGTCTCCACGGCAGCTTTAGTGAGCCGACGACGATCGACGCGGTACAGCGCAGACTATGCGCGGTGTTAGATCGTGAACCCTTGCACATTGCTGGCGGGCCCGCGATGGTTCAGACTGTCGGCTGGTGCACTGGCGCCGCACAAGATTTCATCGAGCAGGCGGCATCTCTCAAATTGGACGCCTACATCAGCGGCGAGGTCTCTGAACGGACGGTGCATATCGCCCGCGAGGCCGGTATTCATTACTTCGCCGCCGGTCATCACGCCACCGAGCGCTATGGACCTAAGGCACTTGGGGAACATTTGGCGCGGCAGTTCGGTCTACAGCACGAGTTCATCGATATCGACAACCCGGTATAATCCTGGCGCGGCTTGCACCGCAGGTGGTGCTTGTGCATGTGCGCGCTCGACGTTATGCCTCAGTTAGGCGAGGCTACGCCGCCTTGCGGCGTCAGATGCGGCTCCTGTGTCGGGGCAACGTCCAAGGGAATCAATCCATTCCCACCTAAAGCCGTCCCCATGTCTATAATATAAAGCATTTTTGGAGAGATTGGTGATGCCGACTGATGGCGCAGATCTGAAACGCCGCCGTTTCTTGGCGGCTGCAACCAGCGTGGTCGGCGGCGCGGGCATCGTCGCCGTGGCGTGGCCGTTTGTATCATCTATGCAGCCGAGCGCGCGCGCGAAGGCCGCTGGCGCCCCAGTTGAGGTTAGCGTCGCCAAGATCGAGCCCGGCCAGCTCATCCGTCAGGAATGGCGCGGCAAACCGATCTGGATCGTGCGACGCACTGAGCGCATGCTCAAGAGCCTGGACAAGGTTGAGCCAAAATTGAGAGACCCCCATTCCAGAATCACCTCGCAGCAACCTCCATACTGCCAAAATCAATGGCGTTCCATCAAACCTGAGTACCTGGTGCTGATTGGGATCTGCACACATTTGGGCTGTTCACCCACCTATCGTCCCGAAATGGCGTCGCCGGACTTAGGTGCGGATTGGGTTGGCGGATTCTTCTGTGCATGCCACGGTTCACGCTACGATCTGGCTGGCCGCGTGTTTAAGGACATGCCCGCTCCGCTCAACTTGGAAGTGCCGCCTAATAAGTACCTTAGCGACACCCGCATCCTGGTCGGCGTCGACCAGGGCAGCAATAGCGAAGAGGCAAGCTGATGGCAAGCTCGAATCACGGGTTTATGCATTGGTTGGATGAGCGCTTTCCGCTGACCGAGACGTGGGAAACACACGTCTCGAAGTATTTCTCGCCTGATAATTTCAACATCTGGTATTACTTCGGCTCGCTCGCGATGCTGGTGCTAGTAATCCAATTGGTTAGCGGCATCTTCCTGACCATGCACTACATACCCAGCGCTGCCGAGGCCTTCGACTCGGTCGAGCACATCATGCGCGATGTGAACTGGGGCTGGCTCATCCGTTACATGCATTCCACGGGCGCGTCCGCCTTTTTCATCGTCATTTACATCCACATGTTCCGCGGGCTCATGTACGGCTCCTTCAAACCGCCGCGCGAGCTGGTTTGGATCATTGGCATGCTGATCTATCTAGCGCTGATGGCCGAGGCCTTCATGGGCTATCTGCTGCCCTGGGGTCAGATGTCTTACTGGGGCGCGCAGGTCATCGTCAACCTGTTTAGCACCATCCCGATCATCGGCGATGAGCTGGCCTTGTGGATCCGCGGCGACTACGTGGTGTCCGACGCGACCCTAAGTCGGTTTTTCGCCCTGCACGTGGCGCTCATACCATTGGTATTGGTCGGCCTGGTCATCGCGCACATCTCGGCCTTGCATAAGGTCGGCTCCAATAATCCGGAAGGTATAGAATTAAAGAAGGACAAGGACAAAGACATTGTGCCGGCCGGCAGCGTACCGTTCCATCCGTATTACACGGTCAAAGATACCTTTGGGGCTGTCGCCTTCCTGATTGTATTTTGCGCCGTGATGTTTTTCGCGCCCACGATGGGGGGTTATTTCCTCGAAGCGAATAATTTCATCCCGGCCGACCCGCTGGTCACGCCAGAACACATCGCGCCCGTTTGGTACTTCACACCGTTTTACTCGATTCTGCGCGCCGTCCCTTCGGTGCCTACCCCATTTCCTGGCGTGGTGGCGATGGGAACTGCGGTGCTGGTGTTCTTTTTTATGCCCTGGATCGATCGCAATCCCATTAAATCGGTGCGCTATCGCAGTCCGCTACACAAGGTCAACCTCATAGCCTTCGTCGTCGCGTTCATCGTGCTCGGGTACCTCGGCACACTGCCCGCGACTCCAGCGCTCAGCGAGTGGGCCACACGCTTCGCGGAGATCTATTTCTTGTTTTTCTTTGTGTTGTGGATCTATAGCCGGCCGCGCAGTGCTGTATATCACATCGCTTGGTTTATCGTCCTGTTGGGCGCGATCACCTTGTACGACCTCATGCGTTATAATCCAGATACGGCCGGCTTGATCGCCACGCGATGGTTCGTACCGGCGGCCTACCTGGTGGTTATGCTGATATTACCGCTATTCACCCGTTTGGGTCAGGATAGACAGGTGCCAGAACAGCTGAAGGCCGCGAGCGTCCGGCATGTGTAGGGCTACCTTGTGCGCCTTAGCACTCCTTGGTGCCCTGCCCCTCATCGCGCCGGCCGCGGAAGAGGCGGGGCCGCTGGAGCAGATCGATGTCTATCTCGATAATGTACCCTCCTTGCAGCGCGGCGCTAAGTACTTCGTTAACTACTGCTCCGGCTGCCACTCCCTCAAACATATGCGTTACAGGCGGCTCGCGCAGGATCTAGATCTCACGCCCCAACAGGTGGAGAAAAATCTGATCTTCACCGGCCACAAGATCGGCGACACCATGACCATCGCCATGCGTGCCAAGGACGCCGAAAAATGGTTCGGCAAGGCGCCACCGGACCTATCCCTTGCGGCGCGCGCGCGTGGCGCGGACTGGCTATATACCTTTTTGAAGACCTTTTATTTGGACGATACGGGCCGCTTCGGCGTAAACAACCTGGTCTATCCGGACGTGGCCATGCCACACGTGCTGGGTGTGTTGCAGGGTTGGCAGATACCTGTGTACAAAAAGCATAGCGGCAGCGAAGAACCCGCCATAGACCATCTAAGGCTGGCTCAACCTGGCCTGATGCCCCCGGATGAATACGACCGCGTGGTGCGCGATTTGGTAACTTTCTTGGCCTATGTGGGGGAACCTTCCCAACTGACGCGTATGCGCGTGGGCTTTTGGGCACTGCTGTTTTTAGCCGTATTGTTAGTGCTGTCTTATCTGCTCTACAAAGAATATTGGAAGGATGTACATTAGATCATCGGTCAAGCCTTGACTACATCGTCGGGCTTTCTACTCTTTGCCGGAGAACTTCAATGGCGCAGATCGCCAGCCGCAGATCGGGCATGACTTTATTCTCGGATCCATTATGTCCGCAGAGTCATCGCGCCCGTATTGTGCTCGCGGAAAAAGACATTACCGTCGATGTAGTGTACATCGATCCCCATCATAAGCCAGAAGACTTAGCCGACATAAACCCTTACAACTCGGTACCCACCTTGGTTGATCGCGATCTCGTGTTATACGACGCACGCGTGATCATGGAATATCTAGACGAGCGTTTTCCGCACCCGCCCCTGATGGCCGTAGACCCAGTTTCGCGCGCGAAATTGCGTTTAGCCCTTTACCACATCGAGCGCGACTGGTACGGCCTGTTACCCGATCTCACTTCCACTAACGAGAAGAAATCTGCAACTGCGCGGCAGGTCTTGCGCGAGAGTATACTGTCGACCGTTGAGTTATTCAGAGTCAAGCCGTTTTTCTTGAGCGATGAGTTTTCTCTGGTAGACTGTACTATAGCACCGATCCTGTGGCGCTTACCCAGTTTTGGCATCGAGCTACCGGCCGAGGCCCGCCCAATCCATCGCTACGCCGACCGCACCTTCGCGCGGCCATCCTTTCGCGAGAGCCTGTCCGAGCATGAAATGGAGTTACGACCGTGATCGACGCTGAATACACTGCAGGCTCATCTTTCTGGTCGTCATTCGACTGCTGGGCCTTACTCGCATTGCTTTGCGGCATCGTGAATGAAAATTTCAGGTACTCATACTGACTAAACGATTGCACATGACATCCAGCCGTCCTTATCTGATTCGAGCGATCTATCAATGGATCGTCGATAATGGCGCCACGCCGTACTTACTGGTGGATGCCACGAATGACGCAGTGCAAGTGCCGCGGCAGTATGAGCAGGATGGCAAGATCGTGCTGAACATAAGTCCTACCGCAGTGTACGGTTTGACCCTTGGCAACGCTACGGTAACCTTCAGCGCGCGCTTCGGCGGGCAAGCCATGAACGTGGTGGTGCCAGTAGAGAGCATCATCGCCATTTATACCCGCGAAAATGGACAAGGCATGATGTTCGGCGAAGATGAGCCACAGCCGCCAGCGCCGCAGCCTGAGAACGACAAGGCTGGCAAACTACGCCTCAAGGTCATCAAATAGTAAGCACAATCATGATCGAGGTAATCCGCGGCGATATCACCACGCTTAAGATCGATGCCATTGTCAATGCGGCCAATCAGTCGCTCATGGGTGGCGGCGGGGTCGACGGCGCGATTCACCGGGCGGCCGGGCCAGAGCTTAAGGCTTACAACCGCAAGATTGGTGGATGCCCAACCGGCGAGGCACGTATCTCGCCCGGATTCAGGCTGCCGGCCAAATGGATCATTCACACCGTGGGTCCGGTGTGGCGTGGTGGCGGGCATGGAGAGCCCCAGTCGCTCGAATCCTGCTACCGCAACAGCTTTGAGTTAGCTCGCAAGCATGGCATCCGTAGCATCGCGTTTCCTGGCATTAGCACCGGCGTCTATGGTTTTCCGAAAGATCAGGCTGGCACTATTGCCGTCGCGGTCATGCGTGACTTTGATCATCGATTTGAACGCATCATCGCGTGTTGCTTCAGCGAGGAAGACGAGCGGCTCTATCGCGCCGAGATCAAGGATGGATGAGTCCATTCTTAGCTCGGCTGATCGATTCATAATCTATACTCTTGCAGTGATCCATGCGCAGGATGCTACTTTCTCCGCTTCAAAGCACTCGGACATACATACAATCAAAATGCGACATGAGGAGACAGGCAGAATCGTGCTAAACACCACCGCACAGGAGGCAATCTACCAAGACGCAATTCCTCATACCGGCAATACTCGCGTTACTTGGCCTACCTGCGGCGCCGGCCTTCGCGGGCGACAAAGACTACACAAATTTCAAGACGAAGCAGCAGGCTCAGGCGTGGCTGGATAAATACAAAAACAATCCCAACGCCGACGATTTGATAGACGATGACCTTGACGATAACAACGACGGCGTCGCATGCGAGGACTACAATTTTAAGCGGGCCGGTAATAAATGCAGGCCAATGGTCCCGAGACGATGCCCGGAACGATGGCGATGATTAGGTAGACCACTAGAATCATCACGCAGCAGTGCCATCATCCACGTACTAGTGCTTAGTCGCGATGCGATTTTCGTGAACACGCTGTCAGGACCCGCAGTTTGAGTGAGTGGAAACCGATCTTGCAGATTCCGGTTTTGTAAAGGAATAGGAACAGCACAACCTACTGATCTGTTATCTAACCGAAGACCTTAAGTATGCGGTAGAGAAGGATTGGCTCACGAAAGATGCCGACAGTGAGTCGTGGCTACTTCCTGAGTCTGGATTCAATAAAGCCATTGGTAGTTACTTTTACCGGCATAGCCTGAGCGTAATAAGCTGAAGCTCTCGCGCGCCATATTGAGTCGCGAGGGGGTCAAGGCCGAGCCATGCCTGCCCTACGCCATAGCCTTTCAACTTGTGACTTATTGGTCTTCAAGTGGTGATAAGTTATAGGCCCAGGGCTCGATGTCACAAACTCTTCTTTGTTGCCCTTGAAAAACCCGTGCGGCCCATGCACATCTAACTGCGATGGCTCCCAATACTCAGGATTTATCCGGGAAACTGGCCCTGGCCCGATAAATGGCTGGCGCCCCCAGATTGGCAAAGCACCGTCTTTTGCCTTCTGCACTATATCCTCTATCGCCTTCATTACGCTCGTGAAATACTCAGCACCGTCCATTTCCTTATCAGGCCCCTCCCATGATCCAAACGCTACATAATGTACAGCGTCATAGAGCCATACATCCGGCTCAAGCCTCTGTTTTCGCTGGCGTCCCATGACAGCCACATAAAGTGGCAGGCAAACAAGTACAATGAACAGAATTAGTGATGTCCACTGCTTGATTTCCACTGATATGCCAGGCCATCGCTGTTCTGCCAGCCATTGTGGAAGTGCCTTCCCGCTGAATACCGGCCAAACAGTCCCTAGCCACACAAGGAACCCGCAGATCGGAGAAAGAATCGGGTGGTCACG
>DATACK010000028.1:0-6356 GCA_036259115.1 Gammaproteobacteria bacterium
GCACAAACGACTATTTGGGGGATGAGCTGGATGAAGGAAATGACACCTAACGTATTATTTTCCTGGCGAATGCCAGGCCACGGAAGGCGTGGCTGTCGTATCTAAGAACGCAACTGCCGCGCCAGGGATGGGTATGGCTACACATAATCGAACAAGTAGTTCAGCCGCCAACATCATGGCTGTCTCGGAAACTGAGAAATTGAAAGGCCATCAGTTGCTGCCCATGGCTAGAAGTCATATGCCGACTCATACCTTCGTTGGGCGTTCATCTGGTTTGATTGAGCCGCGCGGCAGCGGAAGCAACTCAGTGGCTGCGAGAGAGTCGTCCGGGCAAAAACTACCTGTACCGAATGGGTTTCAAAGCAATTCACCGGGCGGGCGATGTGCTTGTTGCGACTGGCAATAAGCGGCTGATGAAACGCATGTTCGCTGCCAGTAAGCAATCCATCCATTGAGAATCGAAGACGCTCGCGTAGCCGGTGGTGAATGAACGTGCATATTGCGTCGGACCTGCGGTAGCCAAAGCTTCTAGAGACATATAATCATGCGGTGCATTACAAAACTGTCTTTTTAGACATGAAATGAAATCAAGTGCACTCGAGGGGCCGTTTCGAGCGCCCTCGAGATCAGCAAGACTGCTCCTGATGGGAGGTGTCCAGAGACCATAGGTAAGAGAAGGCACTTAGAGATTGCTTACTTCTAGTGTTTATTGAGGTGTCCTCAATCTCCGTCTCTTACCGGCCGATAAGGCGTGCTGCGCGTGCGGTTGTGCTCGACCATGCGGTAACGCACGAAGCTATCTACATCATGGAAGTGCATGAAGGGGTTGCCTTCTATCTGTTCTTGCAAAGTAGATGTAGGCTGCTCGGCATAGTTATGCCCTGGATGGATTACAGTTTCTGCCGGCAGGTTCTCTTTAAGGAGCTGGAGTGTTGAATACATCTGCTCGGGGTCGCCGCCGCTCAAGTCACACCGGCCACAACCAAATACGAACAGGGTGTCACCAGTGATCAAATCGTTGCCTAAACGGTAACAGGCCGAACCCGGCGTGTGGCCCGGCGTATGCAACACTTCGAGCTGTGTCTTGCCCAGTTCGATACGGTCGCCACCGTGGTGTAGCTTGGGCCGTTCGAGCTCGCGGTTCCAGAATTCCGCTTCCGGTTTTAAGAGGTGTAGCTGGGAATCATAACGATCTAGCAGCGCCTCCACGCCGTTGACATGGTCGTGATGGCTGTGCGTCAACAGAATATCGGTGATCCGCAGCTGCTGGTTTTCCGCCAGTTCGATGATTTTGCTTACTTCCCACGCCGGGTCCACCACTGCAGCGCTGCTGGTAGCATGATCGGCAATCAAATAGATGAAATTTTCCATTGGCCCTAACTGTAGGGCATGAATCGAATAGGTTTTGTCGTCGGACATAATGTTCACTCTGCGTGCTTTTGAAGTGACCTGATTATCCTGATTTGAAAATAGGCGTATCTAATCCGACTGCGCGGATCTGCATCCGTTCGTGACCATAGCGCAGGATGACGTTGTTGCTCAAGGTCCCGGTACGCATTTATAGACGTTGAATAGCTGAGTGCCATGGACGATTAGGATGCGGGTACCACGGTATCGCCGCCCATGGCTGCGGCGTTGTTACGCGCGAGCCGGGTCAATTCATTTGAGATCATGGTCTGCTGCCGTGGGATCCCTAAAATGTCGGCCTTGGTCGAGGCTGTGGTATTCCCCACCTTTTTACATTGCTGTACCTCCGCCGGGCTCAGCACGCGTGCCTTCGCACCGCGTTCCGTCAAAGGTTCGAATTGGCAGCCTTGTAGCGTCAAGGACAAAATCAAGAGCATAATGAGACGTTGCAGCAACGGATCCCAAGGACTAATTGATGTTGGAGTCGTTGAGCGTTAACGTACGTGGCCGCGGAGAAAGCCAGCAACGTCCACGAGAGCGACATCAGTGGCCGCGGCGTCGCTACGGCCTTTGTATTCGGCGCGATCCGCATCCAGCGAGCGTTCACTTAAGACCAAGCGATGCGGTATGCCGATCAATTCCTGGTCGGCAAACATGACACCAGGGCGCAAGTCGCGGTCGTCGAACAATACTTCTAGGCCACACGCGCACAAGTCTTCGTACAATGCCTGCGCGGCTTTTGCGACCCGTTGCGACTTATGCATGTTAATCGGGATCAATGCCACGTGAAAAGGTGCGATCGGCAGCGGCCAGATGATGCCTTCTTCATCATGATTTTGCTCGATAGCGGCGGCCACCACGCGTGTGACACCGATGCCGTAGCAACCCATGATCATCGACTGCGTGCGTCCTTGCTCATCCAGCACGGTGGCGTGCATCGCGCGGCTGTATTTATCGCCTAACTGAAACATATGACCCACTTCAATGCCGCGTGCGATGCGAAGCTGGCCGACGTCATCTGGGCTGGGGTCACCTTCGACTACATTGCGGATATCGGCCCGTTCTGGCTCAGGTAGATCGCGGCCCCAATTGACGCCGATCAAGTGCTTGCCGTCGATATTGGCGCCGCAGACGAAATCAGCCATGTTAAGCGCCGCGTGGTCGACGATGACCCTAAGGTCGAGCCCGCGTGGGCCAAGCGAGCCTGGCTGGCAGCCTACTGTATTAAAGACCTCGGTCTCGCTGGCGAACGTGAGCGGACTCGCCACGCCCTTAAGCTTCTGCGCCTTCACGGCATTAAGCGTGTGATCACCGCGCAGGCAAAGCGCGATAATCCCATTATCTTTACCCTTCACCAGTAGTGTCTTAAGACATCGGCTCGGCTCGATCTTTAATAATTGACTTAGCGCCTCGATCGTGTACGTATTAGGCGTATCTATAATTTGCAGGTCAACCGTAGGGGCGGGGCGCATGCCTTCAGGAGCGCGCGCCGGGGCCAGCTCCACGTTGGCGGCATAATTGCTCTCGTTGGAAAAGGCGATGGCGTCCTCGCCAGAAGGCGCTAGCACATGAAATTCGTGTGAGCGGCTGCCGCCGATTGCGCCGGTGTCTGCCAACACCGCGCGGAATTCCAGCCCCATGCGTGTGAAGATGCGCGTGTACGCATTAAACATGGCGCCATAGGTCCCCTGCAGCGATTCCCAATCAAGATGAAACGAATAGGCGTCTTTCATCACGAACTCACGCGCGCGCATGACGCCAAAGCGCGGCCGAATCTCGTCGCGGAATTTAGTCTGTATCTGGTAATAGTTGATCGGTAGTTGCTTATAGCTGTGAAGCTCTTGGCGCGCGATGTCTGTGATGACCTCTTCGTGAGTGGGGCCAAAACAGAAGTCGCGATCGTGACGATCTCTGATTCGCAGCAGCTCCGCCCCGTATTGCACCCAGCGCCCCGACTCCTGCCAAAGCTCGGCAGGTTGTATCGCGGGCATCAGCACTTCCAAGGCGCCAGCGCGATCCATTTCCTCACGGATAATGGTTTCAACCTTGCGCAGCACGCGCAGACCCAACGGCATCCAGGTGTATAGGCCCGAGGCCAAGCGACGAATCAGTCCGGCGCGCAGCATCAGTTGATGACTGACGATCTCGGCGTCGGCTGGGATCTCTTTAAGCGTCGCAAGATGAAATTCAGAGGTGCGCATGAAATCAGGTCAATAGAAGATATCGCCGGATAACTGGCGAACTGCTTTAATAGCGTAACCGCTGAGCAGGCTCAGGCAAAGCCTGATTGGTTGACAGCGTGAAGGTGGAGCAAGAATGACTCGAGTGTTGATGATGTATATATTTGATGAAGATGCTTTGGCTCTGCGACTGCCCTACAGAAGTCCTTGATCTAGCCCTGCGCCTTCCGATTTTCACCTGATGTTCTTCCTCCGCCAGCTCACGTTTAAGTATCGCTCCTTGAACGATGTATGACTGTAGCTTTGCAAGGCGGTGAGATTACCGCGCACCGGCAGCTCTCCATCCTGATCTTTTTTCAAGGTTCCTCCGCTACAGCAACCTGCGTGATCGCAGCCTCGTCGCTCTACATGTTGAAAGAATCCATCCCTGAATAGGCATTTGCTGCTGCATCGCAGCTGACGCCCTGTGAACCCATTCAGTGTGGAGGTGCGTTACCTCAACTTGCGGTACACTAGAGGGTGGCTTCAACAGCCTCTAAGCACTGCTGATGGGCTGCCACTGGCGGCGGAGGCTTGATGGCGATAACGGGAACCAGATCTCAGGTTAGGGACACGAACAGCTACCTGTCCGTGCCCCGGTGTAGCTCGATATCAGGCAGCCTGCAGTTCCATCTCCTCGCTATATTGTCCGAGCGCCGCTAAGCCATTGAACTTAGCGCGGTGATACACTAGGCGCTGCGCACCCTCCACATTCGCCGAATTACCCTTCCAGAATTTTAGCGCCGGCTCCTGTATGGCGCGCGCGTACGAGAACGACAAAGGCCACGGCAACTTGCCGCGATACTTGCGGTTCATCGCATTCAAGTGCGCAGTGGACTCTTCAGGGCTTTGACCGCCGGATAGAAACACCACGCCCGCCAGTGCCGCCGGTACCGTGCGCAATAGGGTCTGCACTGTGCGCTCGGCGACTTCTTCGACCCCGGCCCGCTGCGGGCACTCCTTCCCGGAGATCACCATGCTGGTCTTAAGCACCGCCCCGGAAAGCCAGACCTTGTGTCGATACAGTTGCGAGAATAACTCGCGATGGATTTCCTCAGTGACTGCCTCGCACGTCTCGATGTCGTGGTCGCCATCGATCAGTACTTCAGGTTCAACGATAGGCACCAAACCGCCTTCCTGGCACAAGGCCGCATACCGCGCCATCGCATGCGCATTGGCCTCATAACATTGACGGCTGGGGATGTCCTCGCCGATGGTAATCACGGCCCGCCACTTGGCGAAGCGCGCGCCCATTCCATAGTATTCTTCGATGCGGCTGCGCAGGCCATCCAGACCCTCAGTGACCTTTTCCTTGGGTGAACCAGCCAACGGATGGGCGCCTTTGTCAACCTTGATCCCGGGGATCATACCCTTGTCCTGGATGACCTTGACGAATGGTGTGCCATCATCGGTCTTCTGGCGTATGGTCTCGTCGAACAGAATAGGGCCGTTCACGTATTCCTCAAGGCCCGGCGTAGTCAGCAGCAGTTGACGATACTGGCGCCGCATCTCTTCGGAAAATTCGATACCAACGCTTTTGAAGCGCTTCTCGCACGAACCGTGGCTTTCGTCCATGGCGAGAATCCCTTTGCCCTCCGCGACCATCGTCTGTGCAGTGCGTCGTAGTTCATCGGCCTGCTTTGGAATGTACATTGCCATTGTCGAATCCTCTTTCAGCTGTTTGTAGCTGAAGTTTAGCAGCATGTGCGTTATCGATTAACTGCAGCGAGTCATGTTGTGTATCCGTCTCGGCGCCGATTACGTATAGCTTGCAATTACGGAGATACAAATACTTATCGCCTTGATCGGTATTATTTAGAATATTTGACCATGGCCGATCGTCGCTTACGCGTCTTTTACACCGTAGCTCGCCTCTTGAGTTTCACGCGGGCGGCGGAGACCTTGCATATGACCCAGCCGGCGGTGACCTTTCAGATCCGCCAACTCGAAAGCTATTTCGACACTCGTTTGTTCAATCGCGCTCATAATCGCGTGACGCTAACCGCAGCTGGCCGCAAAATGTACGAGTACGCCGAACGTATCTTCGCGCTTTACTCCGAGATGGAACATGCGCTCAAAGAGCTGAAACGCGAGGTCAGCGGTGCGCTCACTTTAGGGGCAAGTAGCACGGTTGCCGAATGCCTGCTGTCCGCACTGCTGTGCGACTTTAAACGGGCACACCCGGAAGTGGACCTGCGGCTCAAGATAGCGGACGCAGATGATATCGTGGCCATGGTAGAAAACGGTGCAATCGATGTAGGCGTGGTCGAAGGCGCAGCGACCGGTAAGAAGCTGCGGATCGATCTATGCCACATCGATCAAATGGTTGTCATTGCGCCTCAAGGTCATCCGCTGACCGGCCAAGATCGCATTAGTATGCAGATATTGGCGCGGTATCCTTTAATCGGCTGGAAAGCAGGCTCTAGCATGTGCAAGATCATCATGAATTATCTGGCTGCGGGCGGTCTTGACCTCAACGGACTAAATTCGAGCTTACAGCTCGGCAGTATCGAATCGATCAAAGGCGCGGTACAGGCGGGTCTAGGCGTTGGAATCATTCCACGCGCTGCCGTTAAGGAGTTTGACTCACTGATCTGTATTCATCTCGATCCACCGTTGAAACAATCGTTTTTCTTTGTGCGTCCGCCCTGCGGTGCGCGCGCCGCTGACGAATTGCTGGATTTTGTGCGGGGCTGTAATAATACTTAGCACTAAGACTGCGCGTTTACT
>DATACK010000029.1:0-3586 GCA_036259115.1 Gammaproteobacteria bacterium
ACGGCTGTGATGCAGAACAGGAGAAAATCAGCATGAGCATAGGTAAAAAACACTAGGCGATTGCAGACGGCTATATCCCGTCTGCGAGTCATGGTCCCGGGCCGGCGTTTGAAAGCCATGAAACCGCCTGCCTGCTAAACGCGAGTGAGCAGGACGCGCACGCGACAATCATGCTTTATTTCAGCGATCGCGAGCCGGTGGGGCCTTATCGCGTGACGGTGCCGGCCCGGCGCACACAGCATCTACACTTCAACGTGTTGCACGAGCCTGAGCCGGTGCCGAGAGATACCGACTATGCCAGCGTGATCGAATCAGACATGCCTATCGTCGTGCAGCATACGCGACTCGATTCGCGCCAGGCGGAGTTGGCGCCATTAAGCACGATCGCTTTTAGCGGCGCCTAGTATGATGTCCCGTAGACGTGAATCGGTTGTCTTGCCGGTGCAAGCCAGAATCCAGAAAATGCCCTCCCCGGGCACTGGATTCCGGCCATTCCCTAGCCGGAATGACAGTTAGCATTTATATTCCGTATTGCAGGACATCGCACTGAGGCCTTCAAATAGTGGGAATGAATAAATCAATTTGTTTAGGGTGGTGATTTATGTCCTCTTCATCTCGTGACATCGGGCAGCCTGTGAATGCTACGCAACTTGATCTAGCGCAAGTGCGGCAGGAACTACAGCAGGCCTTACATTCTCTACAGCAGATCCCGCCAGGTCAGCCAGCTCAGGACGACGTTATCCGCACGGTCGAGGAGGCCGTGCAAAAGGCACAGCAGGCGTTAGAGGCGGCCGAAGCGATGCTTGCCTTGGAGCCCCGCGACTTGCAAGTGCCTGAACCAGGGGCTGATGTGTCCGCTACCTCGGACGTGCCGGATGATTTGACCGATCAAGAGACGCGCGAAGTCTTAGCGGCAGAGGAACGCGGGGAGCCGACCGCGCCGCCAGATATAACGTTAAATGAGCCGTCGGCATCGACGGTGCACGACGAACTCGAGGCATTCGAGGCCAAACTCGAGCGCAGCAGTGAGGATCGGCCTTTACTCGAGTCTGACGCGTTGCAGTTTGTCGGTACGCGAGCCGTTACTCTGGACGGCGACGATCTGGGCGAGGTGCAGGAACTGGTGCTTGGGCAAAACGGCGTGGTGCAGGCGGTGCTGGTGAATACGGGGGGCGCCGGTGGACTGCCTGAGCGTCAAATCAGGATCGATTGGAATGATATCGAAATCTCAGCCGATGGACGCGTAGTTGTCAACTTGTCGCCCGAAGACCTTCAGCAATTGCCGCCTGCCTAAATACCTCCCACGCTAGCGGTACTGAGATGTTAGTGCAGAGGGTAATCTATTTTGTGCTTACGAAGCCGCATCTCGCCACTTGACCGGATAGCGTCCTTTGTTTCGCGCTATGAATGCCTTAAGCTAAGGCCATGGCCGGAGGCCACGGATAGTAAGACTTGATCTTTTTGGCCAGCTCAGATGAGTAACGGGCGAAGACCGCGAAGTCGTGTGGATAGGCGCGCTCGTCTACGCTAAAAAACTCGCCATCTTTTTGGGCGCGCCTGAGCAACCCCCGCCAGTCGTCGATAGGCGTCACGCCAACCGAATTCACACCGTGCGAAAAGAGCATCATGTAGATCCGTTCGAAGGGCTCAGTCCGATCGAGACAGGCTGCAAAGACTGCTGCGGCCATCTGCGTGTTAAAGATCATCCAGAAGGGTAGCGCGGCGCCTCGGATGGCTCGATAAGGCGCGATGAGAATGAACGATTCCACCAGCAGGTGATTGTCATTGATGCCGCGCTGCTGGTGCCATTCGCGTAAAGATCTGTGATCAGTGGACTCAAGGCCATAGGCTGAGTGAACACCATCCTGTGCATGCGATAGCCGTTCTCCTGAATGAATCTTTGTACGTCATCACGTACCGCCGGCTCGAATCCCATTCTGCTTCCGGCTGCTCGGCATCCGGTGCAGGCGGCTGCCACACACGCCATAGTGAGCCACTGCGCGCGAGAAAATCAGCGACGCGTGCACCGCCATGGAGATATCCCTCGATGCTGGCGCCGCCGAAGCCGCCGAACTGAAACAGATGGCGCTCGCCGCAGCGGATTACTGGCCAAGTGAGCTCACATTCCACGCTTAAGACCACTCCCCCCGGCGCCAAGCACTCGCGCAGAAAATGCCGATATGCCTGTGGAAGCGTGAGCCACTTGGCTCGAAGTACGCCGGCCGTTGGATCATCAGGTGATCCTGATTGGGATCGTGCATATGGTGTAACTGCACTTTGGGATTTCGAGCCAGGAATGTCGGCGCCGGTTGCTCTGCCCACGCGGCGCCTGCGTTGGGCTCATCTGGACGAACATTCAAGCGCGCAACCGGCACCAAAAAGGTCTGCGGCAACCAAGGGATGCCCAACGCCGCGCATAAATGAACCAGGGCACCATTCGACGAACCAATCTCCACGGCCGGATATCGCTGCTGCGGGTACTACGCAACCACCCATTGCGCAATGCGCTCTACATCGGCCGATGTGAGCTTGTCGGTCGCAACGGCCTCGTTGCCTCCGCTCAATGCATAGATTTTTTGTTGCAGGCGAAGGGGCGCCTTATTCACCACGCCCACCAGTGGCCTTACGGCAGGTCCGAGCCATTTCGGTAACGTACCAAGCATTGGAAAGTCTCGGCCGTGCAGGCACGCGCTTAAGGCTTTGAGCATCGCTGTGGCGGAATCGAAGTTGGCGAGGTAAGCCGGATGCCGGATGTCGCGCGATGTAGCCATAGCCGCCTAAAGCGCAAGAAATGAGCGCATTACGCACATGAGTTCTAAAGGCGCCGAGTAATTCAAAATGTGAATGGCATTTGGTACCACGCGCAGCTCGCCGTACGGCAGCAAGCGCGCGGCGGCCTGTTCCGCTCACCGCTGGAGCGTCAGCGGGTCTTTGGCACCGCGGACGACCAGCGTGGATGGCATATATGGGGCAGCTTGTCTTAGATCTGTCTTCAAGCACCAGCTTGGCGGTTGCACAAGCGCGTTTGATGCCCGCCGCTTTATAATCGAGAAGGGATACCCAAGCGATAGAAGACGGTTGATTGAATGAATCCTAGAGCAGCGCACATAGCTGTTGCGACCAGGTTCGCCGTGCTGGATCGACCGATAGCCCCACCAGTACCAGCCGATTGACGTGCTCCGGATAACGTAGCGTGAACTCCGCCAGTACTTGCAGCCGAATGAGTTGCCCATCATGTGCGCTTTGACGATTTGTGCTGTATCCATCCATGCTGCCAAGGCCCTGACCAACTGCGGCAAAGCCAAGATGCGGTGGGGTTTGTAGCTGTTGCCATGACCAGGCGGGTCTATCGCGTACGCTCGGCAAAACGGCGCTAGCTGTGCAAGCGTCGGCTCAATATATCGGCTTGAGACTACCATGCCGTGCACGAGGATCGGCACCGCACCGGCAAGTCGCGCGATTGCGCACCGCCATTGGTGCGCGCGTATATGACGCCATTGCGCGATTGTGTCCAGTAATTTGCCAGTATCATCGTAGGCCCGCGGACGCGCCTATTGATTGTGACCCCGGGGAACTTACGACATCG
>DATACK010000030.1:0-3744 GCA_036259115.1 Gammaproteobacteria bacterium
GCGACCGAAATTGTTCAAGAAGTCTAATTCAGAAAGCGTCCGGCGCGCGTAAGGGCTGCGTGCCAGTACGGATTATCGAGGGTCGAGATCATAACATCCTCGCCCGCGCGAGGCGCATGTATGAACTTTCCATGGCCAATGTAGATCCCGACGTGATGCTGCATCCGGCCGGTGGTGAAGAGTAACAGATCACCAGGTTTGAGCTTGCTCAAACCGAGCGGCGAGCTGGCGGCAAGTTGTTCCGCCGCTGTCCGCGGTACGGAGACGCCAACCTTTTCATAGCTGTACTGGACAAGGCCGCTGCAATCGAACCCGCGTGGACTCGTACCGCCCCAGACGTAGGGTGTTCCCAACATACTACGCGCATAATGTACCAGCTTGCTTCGCAGTTCAGTATAGGCGTTGCCACGCGCGCGCGCGGGCACGTCGACACAAGCAATCATCGTGATAGCAAGCAACATGATCATTATACGGTGGATGTGGACAATCACGGTGCGAACAAAAAGAGTTATTACCACGCGCCGATGGACAACCGTGGTACAGCTTTATGTGCAATAGCAATTTTCGGACCGCCAGGCGAGAAGTAAGGTTTACGCACATGCCGCAGGCTAATGCAGTTAGCACCTGGTACAATAGGTATTCGTATGTCGGGCCGTGATCTCTCACATCCGTTTCTCAATAATACCCATATGACCAAGCGCTCTCGATCAAAGCGCGCTCGCGCTACACACCGCCCACCAAAATGCACCCAAATGAAACGAAGCAACAAACACGCAACGCGCGCCGCGCGCACGGTATTTGGCACAACCGCGCACTGTGAGTACTAACACACCCACCAGCTATGATCTGCTAGGGCCAGATGGACCTTTGCGCCGATATCTGCCGGGTTTCAAGCCGCGTCCACAGCAGCAGACCATGGCACAGGCCGTCGAAGACGCCTTAGAGCGTAATAGCACGTCCATCATTGAGGCCGGAACCGGTGTGGGGAAAACCTTTGCGTATCTGGTACCGGCCTTGCGCTCCGGCGATAAGATCATCATCTCAACCGGTACGCGGCACTTGCAGGATCAGCTATATCATAGGGACCTGCCGATCGTGCGCGAGGCACTTGGACTTCCAGTCAAGACCGCCTTGCTCAAAGGGCGCGCCAATTATCTCTGTATTCATCGCCTGCAAAACGCGCACGAGCAGATTCACACACCGGCCCTATTCAATGATCTGCGCCGCATCCGCGAATGGGCCGGCCGCACGCGCACCGGGGATATTGCCGAACTGTCTGATATACCTGAGAGCTCAGAGCTTTGGCCGTGGGTGACATCTACCGTGGATAATTGCTTAGGCACCGAATGCCCAGCCCATCAGCGCTGCCATGTCGTGCAGGCACGGCGCGCGGCGCAAGAGGCCAACTTAGTCATCATCAATCATCATCTGCTATTTGCCGATCTGGTGCTCAAAGAGACAGGTTTTGCCGATCTGTTGCCGAGTGCGAATGGCTTGATACTGGACGAGGCACATCAGCTTCCAGAGCTGGCATCCAACTTCTTTGGTGCCCATTTGAGCAGCCGCCAACTGCTGGAGCTTGGGCACGACACCATTGCCGAACAGTTGCGAGAGGCCGCCGACGCCCCGGACTTACGCGAGCGCGCCGCGGCACTGGAACAGGCGGTGGTGGATCTGCGCCTATCCATGGGCCATGAACAGCAACGCGGGCCGTGGGCGCCGCTGCGGCAGCAGTCTCACGTGCAAATCGCGCTCGAGCAAGTGGGCATACAGTTGCAGAGCCTGCACGATGCCCTGCGAGAGAATACCGAACGAGGTACAGGCCTGGCAAACTGCTATCGGCGTGCGGGAGAATTCTTGGCGCTGCTAAACTTGCTGCAAGATGACCCACAAGACGCTGTGCAGTGGTTTGAGACCTTCAGGCGCGGATTCATATTGCATAACACGCCGCTGCAGATCGCGGATATCTTTAAATACAATATGCGCAGTTATCCATGCGCGTGGATATTCACCTCGGCCACGCTCACGGTCAACGGTGCATTCGAGCACTTCACGTCGAGCTTGGGGCTGAAACAAACGGAATGCATACGGCTTGATAGTCCCTATGATTTTGCGCGCCACGCGTTGTTATATCTGCCGCAAGGCATGCCTCATCCTGGATCGCCGGGGCATACGCGTGCGGTGATCGACGCCGCGCTGCCGGTTTTACACGCGAGCCGCGGCCGCGCGTTCATGTTGTTTACCAGTCATCGCGCGCTCAGAGAGGCCGCGGAGCTACTGGGAGGTGAGCTACATTATCCACTGCTGGTGCAGGGCAGTGCGCCCCGGCGTGAGTTGCTCGAGCGCTTCCGGGAGGCCGGCGACGCGGTGCTGCTTGGAACCAGTAGCTTTTGGGAAGGCGTGGATGTGCGCGGGCCGGCGCTCAGCTGTGTGATCATCGACAAGCTGCCGTTCGCGTCACCTGACGACCCAGTTTTGCAGGCGCGGCTGGCAGCGCTTGCCGCGAGCGGTGGCAATCCGTTCATGGCGTACCAAGTGCCGCGGGCGGTGATTGCTTTGAAACAAGGCATTGGCCGCCTGATCCGCGATGAAAACGACACCGGCGTGTTGATGATCTGTGATTCACGCCTGATGTCCCGATCTTACGGGCGCGCCTTCCTCAACAGCCTGCCAGATATGCCCATCACATCCGAGCTGGCGGAAGTGGAATCCTTTCTAATCGCTACACAGATCTGACGTCGCTATTATTTCTTTAACTTCGTGAAACTGCTAGCTATTGAGACAGCGACAGAAGGCTGCTCTGCCGCGTTATCAATCGACGGTGTCATCTACAGCCGTTTCGAGGTCGCGCCGCGCCGGCATGCCGAGCTCATCCTGCCGATGTGCAATTCGCTGTTGATCGAGACGGGTACTGAGCTAGCGCAGCTCGACGCGATCGCCTTCGGGCGCGGCCCCGGTGCTTTTACTGGGGTGCGCATTGCCGCGGGTGTCGCCCAGGGCATCGCCTTCGGGTTAGAGCTACCAGTGGTGCCGGTTTCGACCTTGGCCGCGCTGGCGCAGGAGGTTATCGCGGAAGTGGGTAAGACGAAGGTGCTAGCGGCGATCGATGCGCGCATGGATGAAGTCTATTGGGCGTGTTATCAGCGTGACAATCAGGGATTTGCGCGACCGGTCGGTGCGGAACATGTTGGCCCGCCAGAGCAGGTCTTACTACCCGCTGATGCTGATTGGTACGGCGCCGGTAGTGGCTGGAGCACCTATGGAGACAGGCTCTGTAAACACCTGCAAGATAGGCTAAGGTCTTACAATAGCGAACTGTTGCCGAAGGCGCGATATATCGCCAGCCTGGCCGAGACTATGCTTCTTGAGGGGTTGGCCGTACCCGCCGAGCGGGCGCAGCCGGTTTATCTGCGTGATCAAATAGCAAAGAAGCGCAGCAATGTTTGAATGGGTTGCCAGATCTTGTCGAGAGGCGGACACATAACTACCTTTATCTTATAACGTTAAGGAGGCACATATGACCGACTTCACACAATCGCCGCGTATTACTCAGCTCTCCTGGGGACATCTAGAAGTAGAGGGATATGCGCCGTTCAAAGACGCCAAGTTATTTCCCGGCGGCTCACGTGAATGGGATTGGCGGGAGACCAATACACATCACGTGCCCGGCATTCAACCCGCAGACGTGGAAGAGTTGCTGGCACATGGCGCAACTGTCATCGTGCTGTCGAAGGGTATTCTTGA
>DATACK010000031.1:0-2837 GCA_036259115.1 Gammaproteobacteria bacterium
GCGCCGACCAGCACGAGCGCACGCCGATTGGGCTGCGCAATCTGCGCACCAAGTGCCGCGGGGACGGCAAAACCCATGGTCGTATAAAATGCAGAGGCCAAAAACTGGGTGCATGCACGCGCAGCTCCACTGCGGCGACCAGGCAGTCGCCAATGTCGCATACCACCATCATATCCGGCGTCAAAGCGGCATTCAGGCGGCCGATGAGACGCGCGATAGTCATGCGCTTTCCCGCACAAGGAACCCCCAGCGCTTGGGGTTCCTCATGCAAAGCAGGCAGCGGTTTCGACCGCGGCGTCAATGCATGCGTCAACCTGGTTATAAAATCGCCTAACGCGACACCCGCACCATGCGGATTGGATCTAGCCGCGCGGTATAGACGCCAGTATCTACATCGTTCAAAGTCACGCCCAGCATCAGCAGCAATTCTGCTTGCTCGACCATATAGCGCGCGGTTTCCGAACTCATCGGGCCTTCATAGACGCCGAGATACGCTGGATGGTGCTCTGTGATGACGGATTTACCGGTCAAGGTGGCCGCAACCGGCAGCCGTGCGTGCTCAATGAGCGCTATTAGTGCGTCCTGCAGCCCTCGCCGATGGACCTCCCCGCCGGCAATCACCGCCGGCAAAGCGCACCTCTCCATCAATTCCATCGCCTCCGCGACCGCCTCGCTGAGCGCGCCCTCATCAGTCGGTATCGGTTCGAGTGGCTCGGCCGGCACCTCAAAACCAAACTCTGTAACCCTATCTCGCGGCAGCTCGATATAAACAGGCTTACTCAGCGCGCGTTGCTGCGATAGCGCGGTCGATTAGCCGAAAGGCCATGACCGAATCATCTAGCACCGCCGTCATGCAGGTGATGCGCTCGAAGATTTCGCGTTGGAAGGGAAACGGGCCGAAGGGGTGATGAAGCAGTGGATCTTCACGCCGTTCGCGCACTCCCGGTGCGCCGCTGATGACCACTACGGGAGAGGATTCCGCGTAGGCATCGGGGACGGCATTGACTACGTTTAACGCGCCGACGGCGTAAGTCACGGCCTACGCGCCTAGATCCTGGCAGCGCGAGTAACCATCGGCGGCGAAGGCAGCCGTATCCTCACGCGTCGTGCCGATGTGCTTTATACGGCTGCGCGTGATCTCCTCGTAAAAGCGCAGCACGTAATCGCCCGGCACGCCGAAGATGTGGTGCACGCCGGCATCAAATAGGCACGTGAGCAGATATTGGCCGATAGTGGCCTAACTCGCACCTGCGATGGTGCGGCCAGGTAGCGGTTGGCCTTCTGGTAAGATCGATGAGATGATCCAAATCTCCTCATGCTCAGCTCACCCCCAGCCTAGCATTGTAAGCGTCAACACGGTGCAGTCGCCCACGCGGTGTGTGGAGGATCATGATCGCGGTAAGCTTAAGCTGTTAGACTTACTCTGGCGGCCCCTTCAACGGAGCATCCATGCTAATTCCCTTAAAGGACGAAAATCCGTCCTCCACCACGCCTGTGATCAGTTATGTAATCATTATACTCTGTATATTGGTGTTTCTATGGCAGCTTTCGTGGGGGCCAAATCAACAGATTGCAATCTATACCTTCGGTTTAATTCCCGCCGTTTTGGTGCAGGGCGCCACGCTGTCGCCTGATCTTTCCGTCGTGCCGCCAGCGGTGACTATTTTCACCTCTATGTTTTTGCATGGTGGCTGGCTGCACTTGATGGGCAACATGCTGTACATGTGGATCTTCGCGGACAATGTCGAAGATTCGATGGGACACGGCCGTTTCACGGTCTTTTATCTCTTATGCGGCGTCGCCGCCGCGATGGCCCAGGCCTTACCCGCGCCGGGTTCCAAAGTGCCCATGATCGGCGCAAGTGGCGCGATCTCCGGCGTATTGGGCGCTTATACGCTCCTGCACCCACGCGCACACGTGCTGGTGCTGGTGCCGCTCGGATTCTTCTCACAAATTGCGAGGCTGCCGGCTCTACTCGTGCTGGGGCTATGGTTCGTTCTGCAATTGATCTCGGAGCTGGCCGCTCCGGAGGGTGCGGGCGTGGCGTTTCGCGCGCATCTCGGCGGGTTTGTGGCAGGCATGTGCCTGATCCCGTTGTTTAAGCGAGCTGGCGTGAGTTTGATGAGTTAGGCCCTAGCCGCCTCCAGTCGATAAGAGACATGCGCTCACGTAAAAAAAGCCCCGCTGCTTTGCAGGCTACGGGGCTAATACGCTGGATCGGAGGCTCCAGACTTTACTTCAAATCTGAAGTTTAGGCGGCGCGCCGAGTTGCAGTGTCCGCGGTGCGCCTAAACTTTTCTGATGCATTCTCAACGCCCTGCTCTACCCAGGCGCTATAGGCATCGCGCGCACCGGCGATAATGGCGACTTGCTGACGGGCGTTCTTCAATATCTTGTCACCATATTCCTCAGTCAGCTTGGCCTGTGCGGCCAAGACATCGCGAAAATTTCTGGCGTCGCTCCATGCCTTAAGCTGCTTTGCACTGGCCTCAAGCAGCATACCCGTTAAATCGAGCTGAGCGTTTACCAGCTTTTCCCAAGTTTGACTGTTAGCTTCGGCCAGTTGCTCAAACGTCTCGAATATGGATCTGTTAGTGTTGCTGACTTCGTTTACGAGTTGTGGGAAGTTGTTCTGCATAACCGGTCTCCTTACGAATCTAATTGACATAGCAATTGCTGCAATGCTGCATATGTTGCAGTGCAACATAACGCGCTCAATCGGTTTTGTCAATGGTTTCTCTGCTTTTTTTAAGAGCTAACCTTTTGGTGCGCAATACAGAAACAATGATGCGATGCGGCCTGCGAGTGAAGTCCATGCAAAGTGGCTGGCGCGACAA
>DATACK010000032.1:0-10846 GCA_036259115.1 Gammaproteobacteria bacterium
GGCGCAGAAGGCGCAAGGTGATGCTGCCGCTGTGGCGAAGACGCAGCAACGCCTTGATGCCGCCTGGGTTGGTGACCGAACCGTACTCGACCTCGCGCGGCTGTAGCCACAGTGGCAGCATCGATGCGTTACGGCAGATGGGGCGAACAGCGTACCGCCAACCACTTACCAAGACATTACCGAGATTCGACGAAACCTTATGACAGTCGGGCTCAAAAATAATGAGCGACAGTCGGGTGTTCCCGTGACAACAGTGGAAATGTCGAAAGACGAGCGCGAACCGCTATCCCCGGAGCAAGGGGCTTTTGTCATCCAGTTCCGCACGTCGGCCGACGTGGAGCAGGGGCGCTTCACGGGCCGAATGGAGCACGTAGCCTCGGGCCAGGTTGAACATTTTCAAACGCCAGAACAGCTAGTGGCCTTTGTGAGACACGTGCTCTGCGGGCGGCATTCGACCAAAAGGTTAGAGGAACTCTGAATCTGAAAATGCGGCACAGGGTGAGCTGCACCAGAGGGGTTCCTAGCCTCTACCTCCGCCTCAGCGTAAATCTAGCAGTCAAGTGGGCCTATGCCTTGTGGTGCCACGCCATCCCGGCTGCAATCTGTTCTAGGTTCGCATCCTGCCCGCTAACCAGCACCTTGCCAACAATCCGGCCGTAGCGGTCCCGCTTGTCGTATTCGACGGTGACTGGCTTGCCGAAGACAGAATCACCGAGATTATGCCGAGATACCATGCCGTATGGCTGGCCGCTCTCTGGTGCGTCGATACCCGACAGGCGGATCTTGTGCTGTGTCCTATCAGCATCCAGAACGGTGAGTGTGTCGCCATCGGCTACCTTGACGACAAGCCCCGTAAAGGTGTCGGCCAGCGCAGGGAAGGCCAGCAACAGCCACGCCGCCAGGACTATCACCGCGCGAATGTTCATGGGCTTTCTGCGGTCCATCTCCAAGCATGCCCTCTTCATCTGGCGACGGTAAGTGTGCTAATAAACCAATCGGTGGACAAGATGAAGCTCGAACCGGCCAAGCCTGTCTGGAACAGGCGAGCGAGGGTGAGTCATGAATTCAAAGATGATGAATTCCAAAGATGATATTGAAAGATGCCACGGATACCGTGCCGGAGATGAGCGAGAAAGGCTCTTGCGCGTCAAGAACGGGTATAGCAACGCTCCGAGCACGCTATGCTCAGTAGATGCTCCATCTCTGTTGAATCAGAGGCCTAGTCTTACTTGGCAATCTGTGTTAGATCAGATGCTTACGGGTAGAGTACATGAACCAGGATCGCGTATGGGCACGCATGATGTGGCACCTCGGATAAAGACTGCATTCTTAGTGGACTCAAAGAGTTATTGAGACGAAAGGGGAAGACTTTTTCTGAGATTATGGCTGATTGGGTAGAGGAAGATCCGATTGCTGTATTGAATGCAGTGAGCAAGTTTACGGCGAGAGAGAGCCGACACAGTGGCAGCATCATTACTTCTGTTATCTCCAGCGCCGATGCTTTCTTACGTAATGCGGCCGCTGGCATCAAAAGGCAGATCGTAGACCACGGCGGCCTTGAGCCGTAGGCCGTCACGCGTGGCGGTGACGCAGCCGAGTAGGTTTTTACAAGCATAAACCGCGTGTGTTTTGCACCCCTAGTGCACCCTGGAGATGACAGCTATTCCGTGGATTGAGGCGGCTTGTTTATAACTTATTGCCAAATAAGGAGTATTCGGCAGGCGCGATTAGACTCGAACCAGCGCACCGCGTCCTTAGCTGGCGATCTTAGTCGTCAACCCCGTTTAAATCGGTGGTCTCATTGAGTCCATGTTTATAAGCCGTAGCCGCCGATGACTGGTATAAAATCGTGGCCAAGCACGCATACCCCTGAACCTGATGCGATATCCTACTGAATGGAGAGATTGACCATGCCCGCGCCCGAACGCCGAAGGAGCATCAAGCTCATGACCTTCAACATTCTGCGCGATGGCGCTGGCGAAGGAGGCGACCGACGGGAGCGAATCGCGGCGGTGATCGCCAAGCACGAGCTGGATATTCTTTGTGTGCAAGAAGGCGGTGATCACGCCTTCTGGCTGCAAATGGCAAAAGAGTGCGGTTTGAAGCATGCGCAGAATATCCCCGGCGAATTTCAGCCGTCGCTTTATTGCAGGCTGCCAGTCAAGCAGATCGCCACGCATAGCGGTGTCAAATTCGTTTATTTTCAGATCGACTTAGGCTCAATTACGCTGGGCGTTTACAGCGTGCACTTGATGCACTGGCCTCCGGCCGAAGGTGAGCGTGTGGCGGCTTTGCGCAAACTTTTGGCATTGATGCAAGTGCAAGGGGATGCACTTGTCTGCATCGCGGGCGATTTCAATTCCCGCACGCGTGGCGAATCGGGCCTGGATTGGGGCATCAAACGCATAGCGGATCACAACAAGTGCGTCATTGCACCACACGATTGGGTACGCGCGACAGATATGATGGCGATGGCGGGATTCGTAGACTGCTATCGGCGGCGCAACTCAGCGCCTGGTTACAGCCTGCATCCGCTGACAGATGGAAGCACTAAAACGGACACGGCAATTCCCAAAGATCAGCTACGACGCATCGGCGACGTCTTGCTCATGCCGACAGTGGTGCGCATCGATTACATCTTTGCCAACCCGGCGCTGGCGGAGCGGCTCATTGGCTGCGAGCTGGACGAGTCCGACGAGGCTTTTCAGGCCTCCGACCATTTGCCTTTGGTCGCGGAGTTTAAAATCTAGTTAGCTCTGATCAGGCTACTGCTGTCATTCCGGAAGAAGAAATCTTGCAAGCGTTTGAGTACTGATCAATTGTGGAAGATTTCTCGCCTGGCTCGAAATCACAACTCATGTAGAGATTCCTAGTTGCGCTAGCGACTACCGAACAAGCGGGCGATGCGCCCCTGAAGTTTATCGGCCGCGGCTTTTGGATCTGTTGCATTGCGGATCGGCCGTCCGACCACAATATAGTCGGCACCATTGCGAAAAGCCTCTTCCACATCGACTACCCGCTTTTGATCATCTGTGTTTTTGACCGGGCGGATGCCGGGCGTAACGATGAGTAGCTGGTCTCCTAGGTTTTCTCTTAACGCTCTTGCCTCAAGGCCCGACGAGATGACACCGTCGCAACCAATGTGTAAGGCGCGTCTAGCTCTGGATAATACCAATGCTTCTATATCGCACTGGAAACCCAGATCTTCGATATCGGCCTGGTCTAGACTCGTCAAGACCGTTACCGCTAGAATTTTTGTATTGCCTTTTGCCTCGGTGGCCGCTTTGAGCATTGCATCATTGCCGTGCACAGTCGCAAAAAAAGCGCCCCTGCTGTTCAAAGACCGCACCGCGGCGCGAACGGTTTCGGGCACGTCAAAGAACTTGAGATCTACAAAGACTTTCTTGTCTTGTTTGATTAACCAGTCGATGAGCTGAAAGTAGCCATCGGCCATGAACAGCTCTAGGCCAATCTTGTAGAAACGCACTATGTCGCCTAGTCTCTCAACCCACTCTTTTGCCATCTCAATGCTTTCCACGTCCAGCGCGTGGATCAATCGCTCTGCAGGTGGTATGGATTTTTGAGAGAGATAGGAAATAGGCGTGTCCTTGGCCTTTGACATGTCTTGAATCTCTATGGATTATTCGTGCGCCCGCAGAGCGATTATGTAGGGGAACGCTTAAGATTAACGATAGCGCATAATAAGCAATATCCATGGGAAAGATACCACAACTGATTCTATGTAAGGATTGGCTTTGCATCGCCAGCGGGAGCATCGCCGGCGAATATCCTATAGGGCCACACCCGCCAGCCCGGAGCTAAAATTCATCGACGTTACTGCAAAAGAATCCTAACTATATAAATAATCTTACTCATCGCGCGCAACCCGACACATGCAACTGGCCCACCGCACGCGACGGGATTGATGTTCACCCTTGTTGTGCTAAGGGCGGTAGCGCTCTGCGGCTGCGCGGCGTATGGAGAGCGGGAGCGCCCGTGCAGTTGCCTGAGGTCCAACCTGGACACGTGGATGTCGAGGGCGCCAAGCTCGCGGTGCAAGCCTACGTGGATCCCAAGGCCGCGGAATCAGCGTTGCGTTTTTTCGCCCGTGGGGCCGGATTGCTGCCGGTGCGATTTGTAATCCACAATCAGGCGCACAAGCAGGTCTCGATAGCGCCTGGCCAGACTTATCTCATCGATGGCCAAGCGCAGGCCTGGCCTTTGCTCACCGCCGATCAAGTCTACGAACGGTCAAAATGCACGTTGACGTAGGCGAGGCAGTGAAGGGCGCCACAAAGCCTGCACGGCCGCCCGGGGACGCCGCTGCGCTCGTAGGTGCGGCGGTGGGCGTAGTGACTCGCAAAAATGCGGCACAACGGCTTTAGCCGATACGGCAGCCGGCGGTGCGCTTGGGGCTGCGCATCGGCGGTGATGAGCGCATCGTCAAACTACCGCTTCGAAGGCCAAGGGCCATAACACTCACCGATAGCAGGAAGATAGAATGACAGGTCGCGAGCCCATTGGTTAGTGGCTGCGCATAGTCACCGACCGATGCGCTACACCTTACGACGACGGGCCAGCGGTTCGAGTGCAGGGTTCTGCCAACCCATATCCGCAGGATCGACGTTCGTTCCGGGCGCGACAATCTCGTCGATGCGGTCTAGTAGCGCATCGTCTAGCTCGATATCGACCGCGCCGAGCTGAGACTCTAACTGTTCCTTAGTGCGTGGCCCAATGATGGCGGCCGTCACCGCCGGATGATTGATCACGAAGGCGAGCGCGAGGTGAACTAATGAGATTCCAGCCTCGTCGGCAAGCGCACCCAGAGCATCGGCCGCTTCGAGTTTCCGTTGATTTGCCGGCCGCGAAAGATCATAACGAGCCGGCAAGAGCTTGGTACGCGACGAAGTCGGCGTCTCGACACCTTTGCGCCATCTCCCCGATAACCAACCGCCGGCGAGCGGGCTCCAAGGGATCACACCGATGCCGTGGCGCTGGCAGGTCGGCAATACGTCAGCTTCTATCTCACGCACGAGCAGTGAATAAGGCGGCTGTTCGCAGATGAAGCGCGTCAGGCCGCGCTCACGCGCCGTCCATTGGGCTTCCACGATTTGCGAGGCCGGAAAGGTTGAGGAGCCGACGTAGCGCACCTTGCCTTGCGCAACGAGGTCGCTCAACGCACCCAGCGTTTCTTCGATGTCGGTATCGGGCGAGGGGCGATGGATCTGGTAAAGATCGATCCAATCGGTCTTCAAGCGACGCAGCGACGCCTCGGCTTCCCGCAGAATCCACCGGCGCGAATTTCCCCTGTGATTAGGATCGTCTCCCATGGACGCATGAACTTTAGTGGCAAGGATCACGTCTTCGCGCCGGCCATCAGCCAGGGCCTGACCTATGATCTCCTCGGACTCACCGTGCGAGTATATATCCGCGGTATCGACGAAGTTGATGCCGGCGTCGAGCGCACGATGGATGATCCTGATGCAATCGTCATGATCAGGATTGCCCCATTCGCCGAACATCATGGCCCCTAAACAAAAGGGACTTACCCGAACGCCGGTGCGGCCCAGCATGCGATATTGCATATGTGATACCTCTTGATTGCTACTGCGCGATCGGCAGGTCCTCGGGTGGAGGATAAAACGAGATCAGCACGCCGCTGATTTCACCGAAAGTCCTGAAGTCTATGATCGTCCTGGCCGCAGCCGCCGTACCGCCGCCGGTGACATCAGCAGTATCGAACTTTATCAACTAATCGTTAAAACCTTCCGTCGCCCACAGATTGCCCGCATCATCGAAGGCAAGCCTAGCCCGATTCGCTGGCGTGACGCCATCTTCCAGCGTTACGTTGGTAGTGCTAATCCGCACGGGTCTTCCGCTCCTTATGGAGTACTGCACCAGTTGATGAGTGCGCCTGCTCGACCGCCACAGGCCGCCATCGGCATCGAAGGCGGGACCGCGACAGGCATCCAATATATCCTTAGTCGTCGCGTTGGTGATCGCCGCCGGGGTTGGGCTTCCGGTCCTGGCAAGCTGAGCGGGCGTAAATTCAAGGAGATTATCCCCAGCATTGCTCCCTACCCATAGGTTGCTATTGACAACGAAGGCGTGTCCGTAGGGTTTATTAAACACGGCGCTGTCAATAATAACGCGCGGCGCAGGATTCGATGATCGGCCAGCCGCGATGGCGTCGGCGAGCTGTTGTGCGCTGTATTGAACAGCGTATTTCCCAGTAATTTCCCACCCAGAGGTTACCATTGGTGTCAAAGGCGAGGCCAACCGGACCATTCAGTGCACCCAAGCCATCATCCATAATGGTGAGCCCCGGTGCGGGGCTCCCGCTCATGGCGATCTGGTTTTTTGGTGTATCCGAGCATCGCACTGCCACCAAAGTCCGACACCTATAAGTTGCTGTCCTTATCGAAGGCCTCCCGAAGGGACTGACGCCGGCGCCCGTGATGGTGATGCTGCCAGGGGCGTCAATACTCCCCCGCAATTGAACCCCATCGTTACCGTGGAGCGTGGCCTGAACGCTGGCTGGCAACCATAATTGCCTGCCCTGCACGCCTGCATCGGGCGGCGGTGGCGTGCCGCCATTGCTGCCGCCACCACCACAACCGCCGACCATTAACATTAAAATGTAAGTAAGGTAATAAGGTTTTTGTGCTGCTGAATTTGTGCATTGTTATTCTCCTCGATGATCTGAGTGAAAGGGGCTCAACGCGCAGGCATGGACGACTTAAGGTTTGTCTTTATACTTATTCAGCCCAATACATGCTCAATATAAAACACATGAATTATGCTTGAGAATAAGCACGTTGATGCATTTTTAGCCTTTGGCTTTAAGGAAGCTTGTTGAGAATTGTAGAACGGGATATTTCTACTTATTGAGAATGGTAGAATGAGATATTTTTAATGGAATGAAGCCTTGCCAGAAACCGTATAAGTTGTTGTTCTAATGGTGCCGGCGAGAGGAATTGAACCTCCGACTTACTGATTGCGAATCCGGTAATTGACTGGTAAGTAATTGTTTTCACTATCACTCAAGCATGGGACGCCCGTTGCCAATTGCACAACCGCGCATAACAGTGCACAACCAATCCCCACAAAAATCCCGCTGCATGCTCCAGCCTGTAGAATTAAGCTAAAACTTTAGGCACTCGAGTGTTACGGATTCGCATAGAAGAGGATAGAACTGAGGAACATTGTTAACAATGGGCACTCTGTATCAGGATCGCCAGCATCGCTGGGTTTATCTCTTTACAGAAGGCAGCAGCCACGCCAAAAAGTTACTGGGCGGCAAAGGTGCGGGCCTGGTTGACATGACCCACGCTGGATTACCGGTGCCACCAGGCTTCGTCATCACCACCGAGGCCTGCAACGCCTATTACGCTTACGATAGGCAGTTCCCAGAAGGCATGTGGACGCAAGCCCGCGAGGCCCTAGATAATATCGAAGCCGGTGTGGGAAAACGCTTTGGCGATACGGAAAACCCACTGTTGGTCTCGGTGCGTTCAGGCGCGCCCGTCTCCATGCCAGGGATGATGGACACTGTGCTGAACCTGGGACTGAACGAGTGCACAGTCAAGGGCTTGGCCGCCCAAACCGGCGATCTACGTTTTGCCCTGGACGCCTACCGCCGCTTCATCTCTATGTTCGGGGAGATCGTCATGGATGTGGCTCACGAGAAGTTTGATCGCGTGCTGGAGTGTTATAAGGCTCAGACGGCGGGCAAGCGTGACACCGATCTCACGCCCGAACAATTGCGTCAGATCATCGCAGACTACCGGAGGATCATCTTCGCCGAGCAGCACGGGCACCCCTTCCCTGAAGATCCGTACGAGCAACTGCGCATGGCGATTGCAGCGGTCTTCGACTCATGGATGGGTCGGCGTGCTGTGGACTACCGTCGCGTCAATCGCATCCCCGACGATCTGAGCACCGCTGTCACCGTACAGGCGATGGTTTTTGGCAACATGGGTGAAACCTCCGGCACCGGTGTCGCCTTCACCCGCAATCCTTCAACCGGGGAGAAGGCGATATACGGCGAATATTTGCTCAACGCGCAGGGTGAAGATGTCGTTGCAGGCACACGTACGCCCCAACCAATCAGTCAAATGCGCAACGAATTGCCCACGGCCTACAAGCAACTTATGACAAGCACTCAGCAGTTGGAGTCCCACTACCACGATATGCAGGACATAGAGTTCACGATCGAGCGCGGCGATTTCTATCTGCTCCAAACGCGAAGCGGACAACGCACTGGCGCTGCTAGTGTGCGTATTGCGGTAGATATGGTACACGAGGGCTTGATCGACAAGACAACGGCTGTGCAACGCGTAACACCCGAACAGCTCAATCAGTTACTACATCCAACTGTTGATGTTGATCCTCAGGCCGAAAACATCATTCTGGCGACAGGGATCCCAGCCAGCCCTGGCGCGGCTCAGGGACAGATCGTCTTCAGTCCGGATGACGCAGAGGAGATGGCCCGCGACGGCAAGAAAGTCATTCTCGTCCGTCAGGAAACCAGCCCGGATGACTTTCATGGCATGGTCGCGGCCCAGGCTGTCCTGACCGCCCGCGGAGGAGCCACATCACACGCCGCAGTGGTCGCGCGTGGCATGGGTAAGCCATGTGTAACTGGCGCAACCATGCTCGAAATTGACTATAGCCATCAGCAGTTCACCGTTAATGGCACAATCGTGCCTAAAGGCGAGTGGATAACGTTAGATGGCTCGACGGGCCGCGTCTTCGTCGGGCAGATCACACTCGCGCAGCCCAGTCTAGGGGCGGATTTCTATAAGCTCATGGGCTGGGCCGATGAGCGGCGTCGCCTGCGCGTGCGCGCTAACGCCGACACGCCACATGACGCGCAGGTGGCCCGCGACTTCAAAGCCGAAGGCGTCGGCCTATGCCGCACCGAACACATGTTCTTCGAAGGGGAGCGGCTTGCGGCCATGCGCGAAATGATTTTGGCCGACGGCGTGGGCGCCCGCGAAAAGGCTTTGGAAAAACTCCTGGTACATCAGCGTCAGGATTTCGCCGGCATCTTTCAGGCAATGAATGGGCTGCCTGTCACTATTCGCCTGCTCGACCCACCGCTGCACGAGTTTCTGCCGAACGTTGAGGAGCTGCTTACCGAGCTCTCCGACTTAAAGTTAGCTCTTCGCCGTGCTCGTAACGGACGAAGAGAGGAACAGTTACTCGAAAAGATCTATGAGCAGCGGGCGTTGTTGCGGCAGGTGGAGCGGCTGCGCGAAGCCAACCCAATGCTCGGGCACCGTGGGTGTCGGCTGGGGTTACTCTATCCGGAAGTAACGCGTATGCAAGTTCGCGCCATCTTCGAGGCAGCTTGCAATATACAGGGCCAAGGCACAACCGTCCGGCCTGAGATTATGGTGCCACTCGTTTCGATCGAGGGTGAGCTCCGGCACCAGGCAGCACTCATCAATGAAGTCGCGCGCCAGGTGATGGACAAGCAACGTATGGCCATCACATATAGCGTCGGCACGATGATCGAACTGCCGCGCGCTGCGCTTTGCGCTGGAAAGATCGCCGCGCATGCTGATTTTTTCTCCTTCGGCACCAACGATCTGACGCAGACCACCTTTGGCTTAAGCCGTGATGATTCGGGGCGTTTCCTCTCCCACTATGTAGAAAATAGAATCCTACCCGACGATCCTTTCCAGGTGCTTGATCAGGAATGCGTTGGGGAGTTAGTGCAGATCGCTGTTGAACGCGGGCGGCGAACCAAGCCCGACCTGAAGATCGGTATCTGCGGTGAGCATGCCGGTGAGCCCCGGAGTATCACCTTCTGCCACAAGGCAGGGCTTGATTACGTCAGTTGCTCACCCTTCCGCGTTCCAATTGCCCGCCTAGCCGCAGCACAGGCCGCCATTCTAGATACCGCCGGATCTAGCCTCGACCCAACGTAGCGGTGCTTGCCGCGAGGTACGCTGTCTCCTTCCGCATGCGAGACGGCCGGGCAGAAAGGTACCCGCAACAAGAGAACGATGCCCTTTGCTGAGAAACTCGAGGTGCTTGGCTGCGATCCGACTGAGGGTATGGCAAGATTTGCGATGGATGATAAGACAAGTTCCGCGTGCAGACGCAGAAGGTCTCCGACTGGTTCACCGCCCGGCAAGCCGCCCAGCCGGTCTATGGCTTCAAGGGAATCGTTGAGGAAGGAAGCGAACGCATCCTTGGAGCTCATCTGGTCGGCCCGTATGTCGATGAGGTCATCAACTTGTCGCTCTGGCGATCCGCCACGAGCGGACGGCCGAGGTGCTGAAATCAACCATGTTCGCCTACCCGACCGGCGCCTCAGGCATCGGCGACATGCTGTAAAGGCTTTTCAGCGCCGGCAGGTGGTTTCCCGCTTCTTTCCACAACATCTAGTACGGGCAAAAAGGCGCTCCTTTTTGCCTGGTCGAAATCCCGTATATTGCCATTGCAGGAGGGATTGTATGGCGACAATCGCTATCTATATCGCCGCCGCCATCGCAGAGATTGCGGGCTGCTTTGCGTTTTGGGCTTGGCTTCGCCTCGGGAAATCGATGCTGTGGCTGGTGCCGGGCTTGGCCTCTCTGGTGGCCTTTGCATGGCTACTTACCTTTAGCTCCGCTGAACACGCGGGCCGAGCGTACGCCGCCTATGGCGGCATTTATATTGCCTCATCACTGCTGTGGCTCTGGATGGCTGAAGGTTTCCGACCTGACCGTTGGGACGCAATTGGCGTGACCGTGTGCCTGTCCGGAGCCGCCCTAATACTATGGGGGCCGCGACCCAACTGAGTGAGCACAACGCAAGCTTTGGTCTATACTGGAGTAACGCGCGATCGCCG
>DATACK010000033.1:0-10650 GCA_036259115.1 Gammaproteobacteria bacterium
CGATGCAGTTGCCGTCCTCGATCTTGATAAGGGGACGATGGTCTGGGCACTACAGGGCTCATGGCACAGACAGCACGATGCGGATATGCTGCCCAATGGCCGCATCTTGCTGTTCGACAACTGGGGCCATTACGAGCCCGGCGGGGCATCTAGGGTTGTCGAGTTCAAGCCGAATCCACTTGATATCGTCTGGATCTATCACGGCAATCAAAAACATCCGCTGGAGAGCGGCATCAGGTCAGGCGAGGAGAGGCTGCCCAATGGCAATACACTGATTATCGAATCGGATGGAGGTCGCCTTATCGAGGTAACGAAAAAGGGCGAAATCGTATGGGAATACATCAATCCTGTAAGGGCCGGCAAGGACAATGAGCTTATTCCTGTGATCCTGCTAGATGTGCAGCGCGTAGCACCTGAATGGCTCGATCCCACATTCTTGGCAAGCATCGAGCCATCCGAGTCACCCGCGCAGGCGAATGTGCACGCAGGTGGCTTCCGTACGGCCGCATCGGGATCGGGGCGTGACGTGTTACATCCACATTAATGGCACTTTTGATTGCAAGCGGGGAAACCCTCTCCTATTCTTGTACTAACCCAAAGCAACTTCGCATCAATGAATAAGAATTGAGAAAACCCGTATGAAGAATCCTCTGGAAACTATTGGCGGCACCATTCTCACCGGGATCGTGCTGGCGATTGTGCTAAACCTCATCGCCAGCCTCATAGCCTAATGTCTGGCACTTTCCATTTGGCCGCGACATAGCTCACAATTCTTTGGAGACCTTATGGATTTTCTTGCTGTGATTGATCGATGGCTGCACATCCTGGCCGGCATCACTTGGATCGGCTTACTCTATTACTTCAACTTCGTGCAAACGCCTGCGATAGCGGCAGCGAAGGCGGATCCTGATGGTCCTGGCCCTGCCGCGATCAACAAATACATCATGCCCCGCGCACTGTTTTGGTTTCGCTGGGCGGCGCTGGTCACCTGGCTGTCAGGTGCACTGTACCTCGTATGGTCACCCTTCTACACGTTTTGGGGCGCGTTCACATTTGGCGCCATCGGCGGGAGAATTGGCGATACCATCATCGGTTTTGGCGCGTGGTTAGGCACCATCATGCTGTATAACGTGTGGGTGTTGATCTGGCCCAATCAAAAGAAGATCCTAGGACTGGTGTCTGCCACCGATGAAGAGAAGGCACGGGCCCAGCGCACCGCGTTTCTCGCCTCGCGTACTAATCTTATGCTCTCGATACCGATGATCCTGTTCATGATGGGATTCGCACACGGGTTGCTATTCTAATGGGCTCTGAATAATTTACTCCCTTCAGAAAAACGCCGGCAGTTCTGCTGCCGTTTTCGTTTGACAAGCGCGTATCGATGAGCCAAGCCTTGATGACAACTTACGCACGACAGCCCGTATCCTTCGCGCGTGGCGAAGGCGTCTGGTTGTGGGACACCTCGGGCAGGCGTTATCTAGACGCACTTTCCGGTATTGCGGTGTGTGGACTAGGCCATACCCATCCAGCTGTGACCGAGGCCATCTGCAAACAGGCGGGCACGCTCATCCACACCTCCAATCTATTCACCATCGACGTCCAAGCGCAGCTTGGAGAGCAACTGTGCGCGATCGCGAACATGGACGCCGTGTTTTTCTGCAACTCCGGTGCGGAGGCAAACGAGGCGGCCATCAAACTCGCGCGCCTTTTCGGACACAAGAAAGGCACAGTCGAACCCGCCGTGATTGTGATGGAAGGCAGTTTCCACGGGCGCACCTTGGCGACCCTGACTGCCACAGGCAACCCGAAACTGCAACAAGGCTTCGCACCGCTGATGCCCGGTTTTATCCGCGCGCCTTATAACGACCTCAGTGCGCTAGAAGTCATTGCTCGCGAGCGCAACGATGTGGTGGCGGTGTTGATGGAACCGATCATCGGCGAAGGCGGTATTTGCCTGCCAGGCCCCCAATATATCGCCGCTGTACGCCGGTTATGCGACGCTCAAGGCTGGCTGTTAATGCTGGACGAGATTCAAACCGGCATGGGGCGCACTGGGCGCTGGTTTTGCTATCAGCACGAGCAGGTATTGCCCGATGTCGTGACTTTGGCTAAGGGGTTGGGCAATGGGTTTCCGATTGGGGCCTGCCTGGCGCGCGGCGCAGCCGCGACGGTCTTTACGCCTGGCACGCACGGCACCACATTCGGCGGAAATCCGCTGGCCTGCCGCGTCTCGCTGGCTGTGCTCGACGCCATAGAACAGGAAAAATTATGCCCGCGCGCCGCCGAATTGGGCACTTATCTGATCGCAGGTTTAGAAGAACATCTGCACCAACTTAAGGGCGTGACGGAGATTCGCGGAAAAGGCCTAATGGTAGGCATCGAGCTCGAACACCCGTGTGGCGAGTTGGTGCGAGGCGCCTTGGCGCAGGGGCTAGTAATGAACGTAACCGCCGGCAACGTCATAAGGTTGCTGCCGCCCTTGGTCATCGAGCGCGGCGAGATCGACATGATCGTCAATGTCGTGGCGCATATAGTGCGCGAGTTTTTGCAAGAGCTAAAAGGTTCTTAAGAGTGCCAGCCGCAGCTTAATTCTCAATCGCTGTTTCGGCTATATTGCAAACCATGACGCCTAGGCATTTCCTCACCCTCCTGGACTTCACGCCCGACGAGTTGCGCCAGCTGATCGCGCGCGCCATAGAGCTCAAAGCGATGCAGCATCGAGGTGAGATCTACGAGCCTTTGAAGAATAAAACGCTGGCCATGATCTTTGAGAAATCCTCCACCCGCACCCGCGTTTCCTTCGAGGTCGGCATGGCACAGCTTGGCGGCCACGCCTTATTTTTGTCCCCGCGTGACACACAACTCGGGCGCGGCGAACCGATTAAAGACGCAGCTAGAGTACTGTCGCGCATAGTGAACGGAATTATGATCCGCACCTACGAAAACGAGAGGGCGGAACGGCTCGCCAAGTACTCACAGGTGCCGGTGATCAATGGCCTGACCGATATGTTCCACCCCTGCCAGTTGCTAGCCGATATGCAAACGTACTTTGAGCACCGAGGCGATATCCGCGGTCGCACGGTGGCCTGGGTTGGCGACGGCAACAATATGTGTAACTCGTATATCAACGCCGCGCGTCAATTCGGCTTTACGCTGCGTATTGCCTGTCCGAAAGGGTACGATCCAAATCCGCAAGTATTAACGGCTGCTGCCGATCGTGTTGAACTCGTTCGCAGGCCGGTCGAGGCAGCGCGTGATGCGGACCTGGTGGTGACCGACGTATGGGCCAGCATGGGTCAGGAACAGGAACAAGCTAAGCGGGTGCGCGACTTCGGTAAATATCAGGTGAATGCCGAAGTGATGGCGCAGGGGCGCAAAGATGCCTTATTCATGCACTGCCTGCCCGCGCATCGCGGCGAGGAAGTCGCCGAAGAGGTGCTGGAGGGGCCGCAGAGCATCGTGTGGGAAGAGGCAGAGAATCGCCTGCACGCCCAGAAGGCGCTGATGGAGTTTTTACTAAGTTAATTCACGTCAGTCCCTTCGCCGGCCAACCGCTCGTTTCCATCCGTAGCCCATGCTTGTCAATGCGTAAGCCGCGCTATATCCTGAAAAATATAACGCTAGCGCGCACCCAAGCATGGAGATGCCGCCGTGAACAGATATCGCCCTGACAAGCTGCGTAAGCTGGCCGTCACTCTTGTTGTCATCTTCGGCACAGCGCTGTGCGCGGCGCAGGTGCAAGCGCAAGAAGTCTTAGTATTCGCTGCCTCGAGCCTGACTGACGCGCTCGGGGCAATCGCGGCAAAGTACGAACAAGGCAGCCACGATCACATTGTCCTATCATTCGCTTCGAGTTCTGCGCTCGCCCGGCAGATCGAGAGCGGCGCGCCGGCTGATATCTACGCCTCGGCCGACGCAAACTGGATGGATTATCTTGAGCAACAAAACCTGATCCGCGCGCGGACGCGCCGCGACTTGGTCGGCAATCAACTGGTGCTGATCGCACCACAAGGTAGCAGGCTTAAGCCCACTAGGCTCACGCCCGGATTTCCTATGTCAGTCTGGCTAGGCGATGGCCGCTTGGCAATGGGTAATCCGGAGCACGTGCCCGCCGGCATTTACGGTGAGCAGGCGCTTAAATTCCTGCGCGTGTGGAAATCCCTGCGCCGCGACGTGGCTGGCGCGGCGGATGTGCGCGCGGCACTGGCGCTGGTCGCCTTGGGCGAGGTCCCGCTTGGGATTGTCTATCGCACCGACGCGCTCATGGAAGACGCCGTAAAAATCATCGGTACATTCCCCGAGCGCTCGCATGCGCCCATCGTTTATCCAATCGCCTTGACCACGCAGGGCAAAGATCCAGCGGCGCGGGCGTTTTTCGGTTACATGACTTCTGCGAAGTCCAAGGCCGTCTTCAAGCGCCACGGTTTTAAGATGTTGCACTAAACGCCACTTACAGCCATGCTCGGCCTAACCGCGGCGGAGATCGAGGCGTTGCAACTCAGCCTAAAGGTCGGGCTGGTGAGCGCGTGCGTAAGCTTGCCGTTCGCCATCACCGTGGCCATGTGGCTTGCGCGCCATGAGTTTCCGGGCAAAAACCTGATCGATGGGATCGTGCACCTACCACTGGTGCTGCCGCCTGTAGTGGTGGGTTATATCCTGCTGTTGTTGCTGGGGCGGCGAGGACCTATCGGCGCCTGGCTGGATGAAACCTTTGGTGTGGTAGTGGCGTTTCGTTGGACGGGGGCTGCGATTGCAGCCGCGATCATGGGTTTCCCGCTGGTGGTGCGGGCGATCCGCCTCTCGCTCGAGGCCAGCGATCGAAGTCTTGAAGCCGCCGCCGCTACACTCGGCGCCAGCCGGCCGTGGATTTTTATCACGATTACCTTGCCGCTAGCCCTACCCGGCGTACTATCCGGCAGCATTCTCGGTTTCGCGCGCGCACTAGGCGAGTTCGGCGCCACCATCACCTTCGTGTCTAACATCCCCGGCGAGACCCGTACCTTACCGATCGCGATCTATACGCTCACGCAGATTCCGGGTCACGAATGGGCGGCGCTGCGCTTGGTGATCATCTCCGTTGCGCTCTCGATTGCTACCCTCTTGGCCTCGGAGAGGCTCGCCAGACGCGTCAACCGGAGAATACAAGGCCGTGACGTTTGAAGTCGATGTCGAGCGCCGGCTGAATCATTTTAAGATCCAAGTACGCTTTACCAGCGATGCCCCCATTACCGCGCTGTTCGGCCGCTCCGGCGCCGGCAAGACCTCGCTGATCAACATGATCTCCGGACTATTGCGACCCGCACGCGGACGCATCGTGGTTGATGGCCGCGTGCTATTCGATGATAAGCAACGCATCGACGTGCCGCCGCGCAAGCGGCGCATTGGCTACATCTTTCAAGAGGCTAGACTGTTTCCGCATCTGACTGTGTATCAGAATCTGTTATATGGACGCTGGTTTACGCCCTCTGACAAGCGATATGTGGATGAGGATAAAGTCATCGCGCTGCTCGATATCGCACACTTGCTCAACCGCCGTCCCGCGGGGCTATCCGGCGGTGAAAAGCAACGTGTGGCTATTGGCCGCGCGCTGTTGGCGAGCCCGCGGCTGCTGCTGATGGACGAGCCACTGGCCTCTTTAGATGCTGCACACAAGAGCGATATCCTGTGCTACATAGAACGTTTAAGTGCACAGATGCTTATTCCCATTGTGTACGTGAGCCATTCGATTGAGGAAATCACGCGGCTTGCGCATACCTTGGTGGTCGTGTCCAAGGGCAAAGTCGCAGCCGCCGGTGCGCTGTCTGAGATAACAAGTCGACTCGATCTACAGCCGCTCTTAGGCCGCTACGAGGCCGGCGCGGTGATAGCGACATGCATCGTGGCCCACGATGAACGCTTTGGCCTGACGCGGCTGGCATTCAGTGGCGGCGAGTTGCGCGCGCCGCGCATATCAATGCCACTCGGAGCGACGGTGCGAGTGCATATACGCGCTCGGGATGTGGCGATTGCGCTTGACGCGCGCGCCGGCTTAAGCATCCAGAACGTGCTGCCCGCGCGGATCGTCGAGATCACGCATGAATCAGGTCCGTACGCTGAGGTGCGACTCGATGTCAACGGTGCGCCACTGCTCGCGCGCATCACCAAGCGCTCAGTCCATGACTTAGGACTCGCCTGCGGATGCGCCGTTTTTGCCTTGATCAAGAGCATCGCGCTAGATCGCCACAGCCTTGGCTTGCCGCCGGCAATCAACCATCGCCCACAGGTCGCGCGCGGCGACGTTTAGCACTCTCCATGGTAGCTGTGGCAGCTTGCAGGGCGACCAAATGCTTTGCCAATGCGGTATAGGCCTCGCTCTCCATTGCCCGGTAATGACGAATAATCTCACCGCCCAACGGCGTTAAGCACGCGCCGCCCCCGTGCTTGCCGCCGAGCTTGGCGTCCACCACGGGCCTGCGGAAACATCTATTCATGCTATCTACATGCAGCCAGGCACGCCGATAAGACATCCGCATCGAACGCGCCGCCGCCGAGATCGAGCCTAACATATCGATTTGCTCTAGCAGGCGTACCCTACCTGGCCCGAGCGCGCCTGCAGGCCCCAGATCGATGCGCAAACTCAGCCGCGCCATCGTTTCCTCGCACTTGGTTTCCGAAACTTGGCTGATGTGGATTAGATGTGGACTAAAGGATCATCCAAATAAGCGCTGAAATATAGAACCAGTCCTAAACACGGAAGCCAACCTTCTAATCCGCCATTACCGTCTAATGGGTTGTAATAAATTCGTCACATCCAATGCTTATCTTACAGCGATCCGATAGACTGCTAACACCTACTGGAGACATGCAATGCAAAATCATAGGGCTAGTCTCAGCCACATCCTAACAGCCGGTATAATCGGGCTAGGGATGATCCTAGCGGTGGGGACACAAGCGGCCACCGTGACCGGCGCCGGCGCGACCTTTCCTTATCCCATATATGCTAAGTGGGCCGCGGTCTATAAAGAAAAGACTGGTAATGAAGTGAACTATCAATCCATCGGCTCCGGCGCAGGAATCGAGCAAATCCAGAACAGTACGGTGGACTTTGGTGCCTCCGATGCACCGCTTACGCCGCCGGAACTTAATAAGTCCGGACTTATGCAGTTCCCGACCGTTATAGGCGGCGTAGTGCCGGTATTCAATCTGGAAGGCTTTAAAGCGGGCGAGATCAAGCTCGACGGGCCAACTCTGGCGGACATTTATCTTGGCAAAATCACGCAATGGAACGATCCGGCCATCCAGAAACTCAATCCGGGAGTCAAACTGCCAGACCAATACATCACGGTGGTGCACCGTTCGGATGGTTCCGGCACCACCTTTATCTTCACCAACTATTTAGCCAAAGTCAGCCCGACCTGGGGGAAAGAAGTGGGTGTTAGCAAGTCCATTGCCTGGCCCACCGGCGTGGGCGGCAAAGGCAATGAAGGGGTTGCCTCTTACGTACAGCGCATCGATGGAGGCATCGGTTACGTAGAATATGCTTACGCCCTACAGACCGGCATACCGTATGCTCAGCTGAAAAATAAGGCAGGTGCCTTCGTCGAGCCGAATAATCATACCTTTCAGGCCGCGGCGGCGGATGCCAATTGGGCCAATAGCGAGGGCTTCTATGTGATTCTTACCAACCAGCCGGGCAAAGAGACCTGGCCGATCACCGGAGCGACCTTCATTCTGATGCACGAGATGCAGAGAGACCCTAAAGATGCCAAAGTGGTGCTCGGATTTTTCGATTGGGCCTACAAGAATGGCGATGCCATGGCGAAAGCACTGCACTATGTGCCAATGCCGGATAACGTCGTGCGAATGGTCGAACAGGCCTGGAGCGAGCAAATGCGGGCACAGGATGGCGGTTCGATTTGGAATATCGGCATGGTGCAAAAATAGCTCCGACCGACCTATAATCCGCCCGACTATAATCGGGGCTGACTCGTGAAGTACGCTTCCGGAGGGGCTAGACCGGTCCCTCTTCCACTTATACAAAGCCAAGCTGGCGCAAAGGCGCCTTCCTTGCAGACTCAAAGGCGGCACGAGTTCGTGGACAAACTGTTCCGCGGCGCCACCCGCTTGTTTGCAATTATTGTACTCGGCTTGTTGATCGCTATTATCATATCGCTGTTTATCGACAGCCTGCCCGCCTTCAAAGCCTTCGGCCTTAAGTTCTTCGTCAGCGAAGAGTGGAATCCGGTCACAGAGGAATTCGGGGCGCTGGTGCCCATCTATGGTACGCTAGTCACATCCGCTATCGCATTATTGATCGGCATCCCGGTAAGCTTCGGTATCGCTTTATTTATCACTGAACTCGCGCCCACATGGGTGAAGCGTCCGCTCGGCACGGCCATCGAGTTGTTGGCGGCGATCCCCAGCATCATCTACGGCATGTGGGGCCTGTTCGTGTTCGCGCCGTTTTTCGGCGAGTATGTCCAGCCCTGGATCAACGATCACCTCGGTGACTGGATTTTAGTCGGGCCGCTGTTTCAGGGTCCGCCGCTAGGGATAGGTCTGTTAACTGCGGGTATCATTCTGGCCATTATGGTGATCCCCTTTATCGCTGCCGTCATGCGCGATGTATTCGAAGTGGTGCCGCCCCTGTTGAAGGAATCCGCTTACGGCGTGGGCGCCACCACCTGGGAGGTGATGTGGCACGTGATCTTGCCCTATACCCGAGTCGGCGTGATTGGCGGAATCATGCTGGGGCTGGGACGCGCACTGGGCGAGACTATGGCGGTCACCTTCGTTATCGGTAACGCGAATAACCTCGATGTGTCACTGCTAATGCCTGGCAACACCATCTCCTCGGTGTTGGCCAACGAATTCACCGAGGCCACCGGCGAGCTTTATACGTCATCGCTGATCGCCCTAGGACTGATTTTGTTCGTGATAACCTTTATCGTACTTTCCCTTGCCAAGTTCCTGCTCGTTAGAATGCAGGCACACGAAGGCGCACAGGCATGACATGAACACACGTTATCTGCGCCGACGCCTCATCAATCTCTTCAGCCTGAGTATCGCCATGCTGGCCATGATCTTTGGTCTGTTTTGGTTAGGTTGGATACTCTGGACCCTGTTTAGTAATGGCCTCGCAAGCTTAGGATCACAGCTGTTTACGCAAACTACCCCGCCGCCGGGAGAGGTGGGTGGTCTGTTGAATGCTATCGTCGGTAGCCTAATTATCACCGGCACGGCGGTATTGATCGGCACCCCGGTGGGTATTCTGGCCGGCACTTACCTGGCCGAATTCGGGGGCAATGGCTGGCTTGCGGAGACTATCCGTTTTATCAACGATATTTTGCTGTCTGCGCCGTCCATCGTCATTGGCCTGTTTATCTATACCATCGTGGTCTTCCACATGGGCCATTTTTCCGGCTGGGCCGGGGCCCTGGCGCTGGCTATTATTGTAATTCCGGTAGTCGTGCGCACCACGGAAAATATGTTGCGCCTGGTGCCGGACAACTTGCGTGAAGCAGCCGCAGCTTTAGGCGCGCCGCAATGGAAGATGGTGGTGCTAATCTGCTATCGCGCTGCGCTGGCGGGCATCGTGACCGGCGTGCTGCTGGCTTTGGCGCGGGTGGCCGGTGAGACCGCGCCGCTGTTGTTTACAGCGCTAAGCAGCCAGTTCTGGAGCACTGATTTAAACCAGCCGATGGCTAATCTGCCAGTGGTCATCTTTCAGTTCGCCCTAAGCCCATATGAGAATTGGCAGAATTTGGCCTGGGCAGGAGCCCTGTTAATCACCTTAAGCGTACTGGCGATCAATATCATTGCGCGCGTGTTGTTCCGCCAGCGAGGCGTATAGCAATGGAGTCTAAAGTGCGATTTACATTGAACCAACAGGTTGATTCGGTGGCTTCCACAAAGGCCGCGCCGGATAAGCCGCAGCGGCGCGTGGTTTCTGATTCGCGACGACGTGGGGCGAGGGACAGCCCAAACGCTGCGGATGTCAAAATTGCGGTCAGGGACTTGAACTTTTATTACGGGAAGTTTCATGCGCTCAAGTCCATCACGCTAGATTTCTCCGCGCAACAGGTCACCGCTTTCATTGGCCCCTCGGGATGCGGCAAGTCGACCTTATTGCGCACCTTCAATCGCATGTATGAACTTTATCCAAAGCAAAAGGCGACGGGTGAAATTTGGCTGGACGACGAGAACATCCTAAGGCCGGAACAAGATCTGAATCTGCTGCGGGCCAAGGTGGGTATGGTTTTTCAAAAACCCACACCTTTCCCCATGTCCATCCACGACAATATTGCATTTGGCGTTAAACTGTACGAACGCATGAGCGTGCATGCCATGCAAGAGCGCGTAGAGTGGGCGCTACGCAAGGCGGCGCTCTGGGATGAGGTCAAGGACGTACTCAACCGCAGCGGCAACAGCCTGTCCGGTGGGCAGCAGCAGCGCCTGTGCATCGCGCGCGCAATCGCGGTCAAGCCGGAGGTGCTCCTGCTCGATGAGCCCGCCTCCGCGCTCGACCCAATCTCCACGGCCAAAATAGAGGAGCTGATTCACGAATTGAAGGCCGAATACACCATTGTGATCGTGACGCATAACATGCAGCAGGCGGCCCGAGTCTCGGATCAGACCGCATTTATGTACCTGGGGGAATTGATCGAATTT